>JALWOY010000084.1 GCA_027083355.1 Phycisphaerales bacterium
CATCTAAATCCAGTTGCAACGCGGTTAGACCTTGTTCTTTTAATTTATTAACATCTGCTATCTTGCGGGCGCTCGCGATGACTTGATAGCCTTGTTTATGAAGCCCTAAAGCAACGGCTAGACCAATACCACTAGAACAGCCTGTAATTAAAATACTGTGTTTCATTTGAATCCTTTTGCTAATTTTGAGTATTATTACATTTTTCATTTAAGTAGAAATTACAATTTTTTAAAGCTTAAAGATACAAAAGCCTTGTTTAACCACGAAGAGCACGAAGGACACGAAGGTTTAGTTTATTCAAACCTTCGTGCTCTTCGTGTCCTTCGTGGTTCCCTTTGTTTTAGGGGGAGAGTAATTATCTTATAGCTTGGTATAAATTTCTATTTATCCGAATTATGTAATATATTGCTCAGTTAAATGTGAATTAAATATATTGTATTTTAGAGACGGGGTTTTACGAAAAACCACCTTAACAGGTTAAATAGACCTCCCTGCTTTATAGCTTCAATTTAAATAGACCCTCTTCGGAGCCGTGGCTTTAGCCACGCATAAATGAAGTAGTTTAGATGGTGTATTTCACAATGTTAATGGAGAACCTAACATATAAATCATTTGCTGATAGTTAAAAGGCAAAACCCGCTTATTATTTTCAAAATAAATTTTGCAAGGATGTGAGTATTTTCTTTTTTTGCGTATTTTTTCACAAAGTGCCAAACTTTCTTTTTTAGCCTGCTTTAGATTTGCTATCTTATATCGATATCTTGAAACAAAATTACCCCGTCCATTAAAAGCAAGGGCATACGCTTTTTCTCCTGATTTTATTTGGTATTTTTTCACATCCGCATCAAGTTTTTTTTCAAGTTTTTTAAGTTCTCGGCTATTGAGTTGTTCAGCTAATGCCCCCGTTTTTATTTTATTATAAATGGATTCACTCGTTAGGGCTTTCATTATCCGTTTATTCAAGGTTTTTCCATAATAAATGGCTTGCATTTTATCTGCTGTAAAAATAGCTTGGGCAGGAACGCCTTTTAAACCTACTTTTTTTGTGATATCAGGATATTGTTGAAATTGAATCCAAGGTTCAAAACTGATATAAAAAAAATTAAATTTTTTATTATAGCGTTGTGCAAAATAGGCTATTTTAGCATTGCCTTTTAAGCAAAAAGAACACCAACTATCACTTGAACTAAATACAATAAAACTGGGTTTATCCTCTGTTTTTAATGCTTTTAAGCGAGTCAAAAAAGCATCTGCTTGGATTCGTTGAACCAATCCCTGACGAATCATTTTAACAGGATCAAGTTTTGGATACTTTATTGCGATCCGTTTTAAAAGTTGCCAAGATGCAGCATACATTTTAGCCTTGTGTTGTTTTTTAGGCGGATGTTGACGGGTAAGTTTAGTTAATAATTGAGCGGCTTTTTTATATTGTTTTTTTTGGATAGCTAAAACAGCAAGATTATAGTTTTGCCAAATCAACTGCGGATCTTTACTTGCTTTGGTTAAAGCCATTTGTGCTTTTTGCTGTTGATTTTGAATGGCAT
>JALWOY010000085.1 GCA_027083355.1 Phycisphaerales bacterium
ACCTGCGGGTTCTGGTTGAAGTCCGCGATCCGCACCAGCACCTGCGCGTGCCCCTGCGGCTGCATGTACCCGCCCATGACGCCGAACGACATCAACGGCTCGTCGTTGCCCCGTGCCCCGACCCAGCTTTGCCGGGTTGGGCTTCTGAACCAACAAGACGTCGATGTTGAGCGCGCCGGATGCTCCGCCCGATCAACCCGTCGTGTGGTCCTCGGCGAACGCCTCGACCCCCGCGCACGTGCACACCAGATGACGATCCCCATACGGGTTGTCCACGCGCCCGACCGGGGGCCAGAATTTTTCCCGACGCGCACGCTCGTTCGGGAAACCGCCGACCCCACGCGGATACGGGTGTGTCCATTGTTCTGCGCTCACCATCTCCACCGTGTGCGGCGCGTTCTTCAGCGGGTTGTCATCGCGGGGCCACTCGCCCCGCTCGATCTTCCCCGCCTCCTCCGCGATCTGGATCAACGCGTCGCAGTACGCATCCAGCATCTCCCGAGGCTCGCTCTCCGTCGGCTCGATCATCAGCGTCCCCGGCACCGGCCAGGACATCGTCGGCGCGTGGAACCCGAAATCCATCAGACGCTTGGCGACGTCGTCGATCTCCACACCCGCACGAGCCTTCAGCGGACGGCAATCGATCACGAACTCGTGCGCACACCGGCCCGTCTCGCCCGTAAACAGCACGTTGTAATGCTCCTTCAGCCGCTCGGCCATGTAGTTCGCGTTCAGAATCGCAACCTTGCTCGCCTTCGTCAGCCCCTCCGCGCCCATCAACGCGATATACATCCACGAAATCGGCAGAATGCTCGGGCTCCCGTACTCCGCCGACGAAACCTGCCGCGGCGTCCCCCTCATGCGATAACCGGGAAGGAACGGCGCGAGATGCCCCGCGCACGCGATCGGCCCCGCCCCGGGGCCGCCGCCGCCGTGGGGGATGCAGAACGTCTTGTGCAGGTTCAGGTGGCAAACGTCCGCGCCGTAATCCCCGGGGCGGCACAACCCGACCTGCGCGTTCATGTTCGCACCGTCCAGATACACCTGCCCGCCGTGTCCGTGAACGATCTCGCAGATCTCGCGGATATGCCCCTCGAAAACCCCGCGCGTGCTCGGGTACGTCACCATGATCGCCGAAAGCCGGGATGCGTGCTCCGCCGCACGATCGCGCAGATCATCCAGATCGATCGTCCCGTCCTCCCGGCTCTTGACCGCGATGACCTTCATCCCCGCCATCACCGACGAGGCGGGGTTCGTCCCGTGCGCCGAAACCGGCACCAGGCACACATCCCGCTCCCCCTCACCCCGAGACTCGTGGTACGCACGGATCGTCAGCAGACCCGCATACTCCCCCTGACTCCCCGCGTTCGGCTGAAGGCTCACCGCTTCAAAGCCCGTGATCTCGGCAAGCCACGATTCCAGCTGCGAGAAAAGCAACCGGTACCCCGCCGCCTGCTCCTCGGGCGCAAACGGGTGCAGCCCCGCGAACCCCGGCAGCGTCATCGGGATCATCTCGCTCGCCGCGTTCAGTTTCATCGTGCAGGATCCCAGCGGGATCATGCTGTGCGCAAGGCTCAGGTCTTTGTCTCGCAACCGGCGGAGGTGCCTCTGCATCTCCGTTTCGGTCTGGTACGACGTGAACGCACGCCGCCGCATGAACCCGCTCGTCCGGCCCAACGCGCCGCCGAACCCTACATCATCCGGGACCAACCCGTCGATCTCGGGCTCGACGCTCCGCGCGCCGAAAGCGTGCAGCAGATCTGAAACCAGCCGACGGTCCGACGTCTCGTCCAGCGTCACGCCGACCGTCCCGTCACCGAAATCTCGAAGATTGATCCGCTCCGACCTCGCCCGTGCGAGCACCTCCGCCGCCGAACCCTTCACGCGAACCCGAAGCGTATCGAACACGGGGTGATCACCCGTGTCGTGCCCCAGACGATCAAGCCCCGCACGCAGAGCCAGCGTCAAGCCGCGCACCCGGCGGGCGATGCGCAGCAACCCGTCCGGCCCGTGATACATCCCGTACGCCGCGGCGACGATCGCGAGAAGAACCTGCGCCGTGCAGATGTTCGACGTCGCCCGGTCACGCTTGATGTGCTGCTCCCGCGTCTGGATCGCAAGCCGCAACGCCGGGTTCCCCTGCGAATCACGCGAAACCCCGACGAGACGCCCCGGCATCCGGCGGACATAACGCTCCCGCGTCGCCATGTACGCCGCGTGCGGGCCGCCATACCCCGTCGGCACGCCGAATCGCTGCACGCTCCCGATCACGATGTCCGCGCCCTGCTCGCCCGGCGGTGTCACCATCGTCAACGCGAGCGGGTCCGCCGCAACCACCGCAACCGTGCCCGCGCCGTTCAGCCGCGAAAGAAAATCTCTCAGATCGTGCACCACGCCGAACGTGTCCGGCTGCTGCACCAACACCCCCGCGTACGCTTCGGGGTCGAAGTCGTCCCCGAACGGATCGCCGATCGTCAGCTCGACACCCATCGAACCGCAGCGCGTCTCCAGCACACCCAGCGTCTGCGGGTGGCAATGGCTCGCCGCGAAGAACGCCCGGGGATGGTTCTTCGCGATATTCACAGACATCGCCATCGCCTCGCCGGCCGCGGTCCCCTCGTCCAGCAAACTCGCGTTGGCGATCTCGAGTCCCGTCAGGTCCGCCATCATCGTCTGGAAATTCAGCAACATCTCCAGACGACCCTGGCTGATCTCAGGCTGGTACGGCGTGTACTGCGTGTACCAACCCGGGCTTTCCAGAATGTTTCGCAGAATCACCGGCGGCGTGATCGTCCCGTGATACCCCGCGCCGATGCAAGAACGCCACAACTCGTTCTTCCCCGCGATCCCCCGGATCTCCTCGAGCAACTCGTGCTCACCCCGAGGCCCCGCACCCGCCGGCGGGGCGAGCCGAAGAGGCCGCCCCAGCCGGATCTCCGAAGGCACGACGTCGTCGATCATCTCGTCGAGCGACCCATACCCCAGAACACCCAGCATCCCCGCGATATCCGCGTCTGATGGCCCGACGTGCCGCCGGACAAAGCCGTCGTGCCAGTCCAGAACCGACCGCCCCACACCCCGATCATCTCCCCCAAGACCAGAGACTCCAGCATCGTTCGCACGCTCAGTCGTCAACTCTGCCACCCCTTCCGGCCTCAGCGTCGTCATCACAAACCCCCGATCGACACCGACCCTCGGACGCCCGCGCCCCACCGGCCCGGGAACCCCGGCAATCCCTCGGCGTCTGATTCTCTCGACAAGGATATGCCGCCCCGCACCCCCGCCCAGACCATACCCGCCCGATCCACTCGCGCACCGGGTCTACACTCTCACAAGACCAACGAGGACAAAAAATGAACACACGACTCGCCGCTGCCATTCTCGCGATCCCACTCATCTTCGCTGGACCCAACGCGTGCGCGGCCACCGATATCCGCGAAAGCGGCCTCGGCCCCAGCACGAAGGCCGATCTCGCCACGTACACCGAACACCTCCACGTCATCGCCTCCGAATACATGCAGGGAAGGCTCCCCGGGACCCCCGGCATCGAAAGAGCCGCCGACTACATCCAGTGGCAATACCAACACCTCGGCCTCGAACCCGCGTTCGACAACGGCACCTCATACAGACAACCGTTCGCCATCGGCAACGAAGCCTCACTCGAACACCAGGCCATGTCCGTCACGATCAACGGACACACAACCACGCTCAAACCCACGCAGGACTTCAGCACCCTCGGCTACGGCGGCTCCGGCAAAGCAACCCTCCCGATCACCTTCGTCGGCTACTCCATCCCCATGGGGCCCGAACACTACCAGGGATACCCCGACGACACGGACCTCAACGGCCGCGCCGCGATGATCCTTCGATACGAGCCGATGGACGAAGACGGCACCAGCAAATGGATGGACCGCGGCTGGTCATACGCCGCAACGCTCGCACCCAAGTTCAGAGCCGCCGCGAACCGCGGGGCCGCCGCCATCCTGATGGTCACGCCCCCCACGGCAAAGGACGACCGAGTCGGCAAGCTCGAAACCGTCGAAACCTCCGGACAGGGGCAGCCCGTTGATATCCCCGTCATCCACATCACCCCCGAAATCGCCGACATGCTCATCAAGGCCGGCGATCCACAGGGCAGATCACTCGTCGATCTCGTCGAGGCCTCCAACGAAGGCCCCACGATCGTCCCGCTCCGAAGCGTCGAGGCTTTCATCGACTGCCGAATCGACCGCGAGCCCATCCTCACAGACAACATCGGGGCCATCCTCCCCGGCAAGGGAGACCTCGCCGACCAGTTCGTCGTCCTCGGCGCACACTACGACCACCTCGGCAAGGCACGATTCGGAACTCGATTCCCCGGTCAGATGCACCTCGGCGCCGACGACAACGCCTCCGGCACCGCCGGCGTCCTCACCGATGCAAAGATCCTCGCAGAGGCCTACAAACAGATCGATGGACCGGCCCGCTCCATCCTCTTTCTCAACTTCAGCGCCGAAGAATCGGGGCTCAACGGCTCCCACTACTACACCGAACACCCCATCGCACCCCTTGAAAAACACTTCCTCATGATCAACATGGACATGATCGGAAGCCTCCGCGACGCACTCGAAGTCGGCGGCACAGGCTCCGCACAAGGGCTCTCCGAACTCCTCTCGCCCGTCTTCGACAGAACCGACATCAAAATCAAAACCTCCACCTCCGTCGGCTCCGGCAGAAGCGATCACGCCAGCTTCGACCGCGTCGGCGTCCCGAACCTTTTCTTCTTCACGGGTCTCACCGACCAATACCACACGCCCGACGACACCGCGGACACCATCAACTATGAGGGCGCCGTTCGCGTCGCCCGCCTCGCCGCAGACACCGCGCTCGCCGCCGCGCTCGACGAGGGAACACTCCGGTTCGTCAAAACAAACGAGGGACCACGCAAATCAAGAAGACGCATCGGCGGACCCGGCGGCATCAAAATCCGTGTCGGCATCGCCCCCGGTGACTACTCCGGCGAGACCGAGGGCGTCTCCATCGCCCGCGTCTTCCCCGGCACCAGCGCCGCCGACGCCGGGCTCCGCGAGGGCGACCGCATCATCGTCTGGAACGGCGAAAAGGTCAAAACAATCGAGGACTGGATGCCCATGCTCGCCTCCCACGAACCGGGCGACACCATCAACATCACCATCATCCGCGACGGCAAGGAAATGACACTCCCCATCACCCTCAAGGCCAAGGGCTCACGCAGCGAATAAAAACACCCCCCGAGGCTTCCCTTCCTCCTCTCTCTCCTCCCGCTCGTGGGACGGGCTTTCAGCCCGTCTCTTCATTTCCTTCATCACCTCGGTGGGATGGGCTTCCAGCCCGTCTCTCCATCCCCTTCAACTCCCTCAAAATGAGACCCGAGCGGAAGCAAGGGCTTCCTCAATCCAACTCCACTGCATCGGGTACCTCGGCTCTCCGAGCCGAGCACTCCCACTCTCCGAAACCCGGTGCCTCCACCCAGTTCAACTGGATCGTGTTTCTGAACCAACCAGACGCCGACGTTGAGCATGCGAAGTGTCAGATGCACCGACAGATTCAATGCACGCCGATACCTCCACCCCTCTCCCCCCTCTGTGGGCCGGGGGCTTTCTCCTCCGCTTCCTGCTTCTTCTTCAGTGACGCAGGCCTCCCGCCGGTCTTTTCATTCTTCAACTTCCTGTGACATGCACGCCCCGCCCGTATCTTCTCTTGCATCCGAAGACCTTGAAGACTCCCCCCCGCCGAGCCGGGAGACACCCAGCGTCATGACAAACCCCGCGCAGATCAACCCCAACGCCCCGGCGACCCTGCCCACGCCCGGCACGAACGCCGTCTCGGGCCAATCCTTCGGGTCGATCTCGGCCCGGGTTGCCTCCGTGACGACCTCCCCCTCGAAAACCTCGCCAACCGCGGGCGGGTGCCCTTCCTTGAACGGATACAACCCCGCCGGCGCCGCGATCAGCAGCCCCAGCAGGAAACCGAGCGTCGCCTTCTCATAGTGATGCAGCACATACCGCAGCACGTTGCCGACCACCACCACACCCAGCACGACCCCGACCCCCACCGGGATCAGCACCCCCAGCTCGCCCATCGCACCCGGTATGTCTCCCCCCGACGCGGCGTGCATGAAATCCTTGATCGAATCGATGATCCGTTCATACTGCCCGATCAGCAGCAGCAGGTATGCCCCGCTCACCCCGGGAAGGATCATCGCGCTCGCCCCGGCCATCCCGGCAAGCGCGAGCACCACAGGGCCGCCGGCCCGCCCCCCCGCGCCCGACGCGTGCCCTTCCTGCACCACGACCAACGCGACCATCACCGCCAGCCCGGCGAGCAAACCCAACACCGACGATCGCGTCATGGGTCTCGTCAACCGAAGCATGATCGGCACACCACCCAGCGTCAGCCCGATGAACAGGCTG
>JALWOY010000086.1 GCA_027083355.1 Phycisphaerales bacterium
AGTGTATGCGGGGGGCGGGGACCGCGGCGATGCCGGCGAGGATCAATGCCGCGGCGAGCATGGGATTTCCTGGTCTTGTGCGCATGCCGGGAGCATACGGGCCGGCCCCGCCCCCCGCATACACTCGACCCGGCATGCCCAACCTCGACCGCACAAGTTTCATAACGCTCCTCCAACACGAACGCGCCGCGTCGCCCGGGACCATCGCCGTCCCCGTCGGCGTGCGGCTGCTGGCCGACCAACTCACGCCCGTGCTCGCGTATCGGCGCCTCGTCGCGCCGGATGAACGCACCGCGCCATCTTTCCTGCTCGAATCGGTCGAGAACGGCGACCGCGTGGGCCGGCACTCGATCCTCGGCTCCCGCCCCGTCGTCGAGGTGCTCGCCAGGGGCCGGGAAACCACCACCATCGACCGCCGGGGCGACGCGCCGACCGAGCACACCGAAACCCGGGATGACCCCGCCGATCTTCTCCGCGAGATCACGGGGCCGATCCGCCTGATCCGGCATACCGAGTCGATCGACCGCGGGTTGCTGCCGGACTGCATCTGGGGCGGGTGGTTCGGCTACGCGGGATACGACACCGCCCGGTACGCCGAGCCGGAGAAACTCGACCCCGCCGCCGCCCCGCCGGACGACCGGGGCCTGCCCGACCTGCATTTCGGTTTCTACGACGGGGTGGTGGTCTTCGATCACGTCGAGAAACTGGTGCACATCGTGCAGTTGTGCATCGTCGGGCCGGGCGACGACCCCGGCGAGGCCTACGACCGGGCGGTGCGAAGGCTCGGCGAGCGGGCCGACGAGATCCAGCGGCACAGCAAGCCGCTGCCGGCGGGTGTCGTCCCGTCGGAACCGGCGGGCGAGAACGCGCCGATGCCGAGCAACATGACGCGTGAGCAGCACGCGGCGATGGTGGCGCGGGCGAAGGAATACATCGCCGCGGGCGATATTTTTCAGGTGGTGGTGGGGCAGCGTTTCGAGCGCACGAGCGTTGTCGATCCGTTCGACGTGTACCGGGCGTTGCGGGCGGTGAACCCCAGCCCGTACATGGTCTACATGCAGGCGGGGGCGTGCATCCTCGTGGCGTCGAGCCCGGAGATCCTGTGCCGGGTCGAGCGCGCGGGCGACGGCGGTTTCATTGTCACCAACCGCCCGCTGGCGGGCACGCGCCGGCGGGGGCGCACGCCCGAGGAGGACCGGGCGCTGGAAGAAGAACTCCTCGCCGACGAGAAGGAGCGGGCCGAGCACATCATGCTGGTGGACCTGGGCCGCAACGACGTGGGGCGGGTGTGCGAGCCCGGCTCGATCGGGCTGAACAAGGTGATGGCGGTCGAGCGGTACAGCCACGTGATGCACATCTCGAGCACGGTGACGGGTCGGCTGCGCGAGGGGCTGGACTGCTGGGACGCGCTGCGGGCGGCGCTTCCCGTGGGGACGATCTCGGGGGCGCCCAAGATCCGGGCGATGCAGATCATCGACGAGCTCGAACCCGTCCGCCGGGGGCCTTACGGCGGGGGGATGGGCGCGATCGGGCTCGACGGGCAGATGGATATCGCGCTGACGCTGCGCACGATGGTGGTCCCCGTGTCGATGCACGACGGGACGCGATGGACCTACCACATCCAGGCCGCCGGCGGGATCGTCGCCGACAGCGACCCGGCGAGCGAATACATGGAGACGGTCAACAAGGCGGCGGCGCTGGGGCGTGCGATCGACCTGGCCGAGCGGGCGTTCGGGGCCCCCGCCTGCTAGCGCGGCTTCCGAAATCTTGTTCTGTGTGGCAGGCCATCTTGGTCGTGTGAAATGGTTGTGTGTTGCGAACGTGCCTGAAACACGGCTCACAGAGCCGTGACACGAGCCGGAACATGATGATGGACGGCATTTCAGGCGAAGAACACCCGCATTGATGTCCAGAGAAAAGCCCTCGCTTCCGCTCGGGCCTCCTCTGAAGTGCCCGTCGAATTCATTTTTCTGTGCGGGGCGGGCGTCTCGCCTTTCATTTTTCCTGCCTCCGCGCGGGCGGGCTACAACTTGGTATGACCAAGCCCATCGTCATCGTGACCGAGCCGCTCGCCCCTGAGCCGATCGCGTGGCTGCGCGAACGGGCCGAGGTGATCGAGTCGGCCCCCGGCGAGCCGGGGTTCGAGGACAACATCGAGAAGGCGGACGCGCTGATCGTGCGCACATACACGCTCGTCGACGGCGGTCTGCTCGCGCGGGGGAAGAACCTGCGGGTCATCGGCCGGGCGGGCGTGGCGCTGGACAACTTCGACCTGCCCGCGTGCAATCAGCGGGGGGTGACGGTCGTGCACGCCGTCGGGTCGAACTCGTCGGCGGTGGCCGAGTATGTGTTCGCGTTGATCCACGACGCGTTGCGGCCTCGGCTGTTCCTTGATGAGGCGGTGGATCTGGAGACGTGGAGCGAGATCCGGGCTGAGATGGTCGCCCCGCGGCAGCTGGAAGAGTGCACGCTGGGGATCTACGGGCTGGGGCGGATCGGCAAGCGGGTGGCGCGGATCGCGGGCGCGTTCGGCATGCGCACGATCTACAACGACCTGCTCGAGATGCCGGAGGATGTGCGCTTCGGTGCCGAGCCGGTGGACGTGGACACGCTGCTGGCTGAGAGCGACATCCTGACGGTGCACGTGGACGACCGGCCCGAGAACCGCGGCCTGCTCAACGCGGCGGCTTTTGCAAAGTGCAGGCCCGACGTGCTGTTTCTTTCGTGCGCGCGCGGGTTGATCGTCGATGCGGCGGCGCTGGCGGATTTTCTGAAAGCCAACCCCGACGCGACGGCGATCTGCGACGTGCACGAGCCCGAGCCGTTCGGCGATGATTACCCGCTGCTTGGTCTGGACAACGCCCACCTCGCCCCGCACATCGCGGCGGCGACGGAGCTGGCCAAAACGAACATGAGCTGGGTCGTGCGCGACGTGGTGCGCGTGCTCGCCGGCGAGACGCCCGAGTGCCCGGCCCCTGGGTTCGGGTGATCCCCCGTCGGCCGTGACGAATCCCGACCTGTCCGGCTATGTGATGCGCACGCCTCGATCATCGGCGACAGCGTGTCGTGTTGCCCTTCGAGCCGGGGTTGATGGTCAAGTGTGGGCATGATTGAGTTGGTGTCGATTAGATTTGACAGGTTGGATTTTGGGTATTTGATCTTACCGAACAAATTTATGTCATTGTTTTCGGGCTATGGCTTCTCCGGGCGGTCGCCTAGACTGGATGGATGATCCACTTGGGGGTGAATATCGACCATGTCGCGACGCTGCGGCAGGCCCGATATCGCGGCGCGGGGGCTGTGCAGGTCGGGTCCGGCAGCGCCGAGGTCGGGGAACCGGACCCGGTGCGTGCGGCGCACGAGGCGGAGCTGGGCGGGGCCGACAGCATCACGTTTCATCTGCGTGAGGATCGCCGGCACATCAACGACCATGATGTCCGTTTATTGCGGCGGGTCGCGCGTGTGAAGCTGAATCTCGAGATGGCGCCGACGGACGAGATGGTGTCGATCGCGTGTGAGTTGCGGCCGCACACGGCGATGCTGGTGCCGGAGGGTCGGGAGGAAGTGACGACGGAGGGGGGGCTCGACGTCGCGGGCCAGTTGCCGCGGATGAAGGAAGTTGTCGCCCGGCTTCGTGGGGCCGGCCTGATCGTCTCGGCGTTCATCGATGCCGAGCGTCGGCAGGTCGATGCGTGCGCCGAGGCGGGGTTTGACGTGTGCGAGGTGCACACGGGGCCCTGGTCGGCGGTGTTCGCGGTGTGCGGCGGTGATATGCGGCGTCCCGAGTTGGAGAGGGAGTGGCAGCGCATCATGCGGGCGGGCGTCGAGATCACGGATGCCGGGATGCGTTTCAACGCGGGGCACGGCTTGAACTATCACAACGTGATCCCGTTCACTTCTGTTTCGAGGTTGGAGGAGTTGCACATCGGGCACGCGATCGTGAGCCGGGCGGTGTATGTGGGGTTGCGTCGTGCGGTGCGTGAGATGAAGCAGATTTTGATGCGGTCGGAGGGGATTGGCCGGGTCTATGACGACGGAGGGTTGGATGACGGGACGGGGGGTGCGGCATGAAAAAAGGTGTCCCGCCCAGGAAGAAGCCCGGGGTTGATGTCGAGGCGAAGAAGCCGCGGGTTTTTTCGTCCTGCGTCGCGGCGGAGAAGTGGCTTGACGGGCGGGCGAATATCGAGCGTGTCCGTCCGCACCGGGTCGATCCGGGGGTGTTCAAGCTCGACCGGGTCCGGGCGTTGCTCAAGGCGATGGGGAATCCCGAGGCGTCGGCGCCTGTGGTGCACATCGCGGGGAGCAAGGGCAAGGGGAGCGTGTGCGAGATGCTCGCGTCGTGCCTCGGGGCGTGCGGGTACACGTGCGGCGTGTTCACGAGCCCGCACCTGGTGGACGTCCGGGAGCGCATCCGCGTGGGTTCGACGCCGATCCCGCCCGCGGCGTTCGCGAGGCTGATGGGCGAGGTCGCCGGGGCGTCGGCTTCGGTCGAGTCGCGGCACGGCGAGCCGACGTATTTCGAGTGTCTGACGGCGTTGGCGATGCGTTATTTCGCGGAGCAGGCGGTGGACGTGTCGGTGGTCGAGGTCGGGCTGGGGGGGCGGCTGGATTCGACGAATGTCGTGTCGCCCGTGGTGTGCGGGATCACGGAGATCCAGCTGGAGCACACGGCGATTCTGGGCGACACGCTGGAGGAGATCGCCGCGGAGAAGGCGGGGATCATCAAGCCGGGGGTGCCCTGTCTGACGGTGCCGCAGGACGGGGCGGTGCTTTCGGTGTTCGAGCGTGTGGCCGGCGAGGTCGGGGCCCCGCTGTTTGTGCTCGGGCGGGAGATCGATTTCACGCGTCGGTTCGAGTCGGCGCACGCGATGGGCCCGCACACGCGGGTGTGCGTGACGACGGGTGATTTGGTGTACGAGCATCTGGCCGTGCCCTTCGAGGGTGAACACCAGGCGGCGAACTGCGGGTTGGCGCTCGGGATTCTGCAGCAGCTGGCGGGCGCGGGTTTCGAGTGTCCCGAGCGGGGGGTGGCCGAGGGGCTGGCGTCGGCGAGCAAGAACGGCCGGCTGGAGCAGGTGTGGGAGCGTCCCCGGGTCATCATCGACGGGGCGCACACGGGCGAGAGCATCCGGAGGCTGATCAACGCGATCGGCGCGCACATCCGTTGCGATTCGATGGTGGTGATTTTCGGCTGCGCCGCCGACAAGGACGTGGACACGATGCTGGAGGAGATCGGGCGCGGGGCGGACAAGGTGATCTTCACGCGCGCGTCGGGCAACCCGCGTGCGAGCGATCCTTACGAGTTGCAGCGTCGATTCGAGGATGTGCACGGGAAGATGAGCCAGGTGGAGCCGAACCTGCGGGACGCGATCAACACCGCGGCGCGTGCGGTGCAGCGTGACGACCTGATCTGCGTGACAGGTTCGTTCGTGCTCGCGGGCGAGGCCAAGGGTTTGCTCGAGGCGAAGAAGCGTGAGCTGGCGGGCGCGCCGGGGTGATGATGTGGCGAGCGATCTCGACCGGGCGGTGAGATGGTCCAAGCGTTTCGAGGCGATCCTCGAGCGTGATTTCGGCGCGCGGGGCCGGGGTCTGCACGAGAAGATCGACAGCGTGGAGGCGGACCTGCCCGAGCGGGCCGTGCGCGATCTTCGGCTGGTCGCGACGGTGCGGAACAGGCTCGCGCACGAGGACGGGTACGACCGGATCGAGCGTCGGGGCGAGTTTCTGCGTGCGTGTCGGCGTGGGCGTCGGGCGCTGATGCCCCGTGCGGCCCGGTGGCAGGGGCGGGTGATTCTGGTGCTCGCGGCGCTGGGCGTGTTCGGTTTGCTGGCGTTGATGCAGGGTTTGAGTGTGATCCAGATCTTCCCGCGGCTGGGCTGACGCGCCGGTCGTTCCGGTCTTGTGTATGGGATCGTTGTTATTGGACTGATCACGCGGGTTCACCCCCGGAGTCGGGGTCGGCGTGCTTTGGTCTTGCCCGCTCGGGGCGAATCGTGTTACAATGCCGCTCCGCATGGAAGCGATCCCCCCGACATTGCCGTTCGCCTTGGCCAGGGCCTACGGGGTCCAGCCGACGGTGCGGGTGCGTCCGATTGCGCCGGTGTCTGCTGCCGAGGCGGCGGTTGCCCCTTCGAAGGTGGAAACGCGGATATCCCGTCTCGTCGCCGGGGCGGTGCCGGGGGGCGTGCGATTCGATGGCGAGACGCCGACGCCGGTTGCCGACGCGGTGCCGTTTTATCGTCACCCTGCGGACAAGAACGCGGCGGCGACGTCGGTGAACCTCGGTCGGGTGCTGGATACGAGCGGGTGAGGCCCGGGCGTGACGCCGCGGCGTGGGTTGGTCTTGTTGCGGCTCATTGCGAGCCGGTGCGGAGGCCGATGACCACGGGGAGGTGTTTCATCTCGGCCCGGCCGGATCTGATTTGGTCGGCGAGTTCACCCCCGAGCACGAAGCCGGTTTCGGGGTCGAGGTCGCGGCCGATGGGTCTGTTGGCGAGGATGAAGTCGGTGCGGTCGCCGGAGATTTCCGTGGCGTGGAACTCGGATTTTTTCTCGTTGGCGAACGGGTCTGAGAAACCGGCGTCGAAATATGGCTGCAGGCTCGGGTCGTCCGGGTCGCAGTGGAACGAGCCCAGGACGATGATGCGGCGGTTCATGCCGATTTCCTTGCACAGCGCGACGACCGTCTCGGCCTCTGCCTTGCGCCAGTAATCGTACTTGTCGCCGCCCTTGTGCTCGACGACGAAGAGCGTGAGCGGGGGTTCGTCCGGGATGTTGATGGAGACCATGAGCGGTGCGTGCCGGAACCGCATGGGCTTGCCGGCCATCGGGTTGCGGGCGTCGCCGGCGCGGTCGGGGTGTCGGCCGCCGAGTTCGATCTCGGGCCCGACCCATGCGTCGGTGATCGGGAGTCGGCTCAGAACCGCATTTTCGAGGCCCCTTTTGTGCCCGACGTCGAGCGAGGCGATGTGCTCGTAACCCATCGACTGGAGAAAGGTCTGGTTGAACCAGCGGACGGCTTCGAGCGATTCGACGTTTTCGAGCGCGAGGATGTCGGCGTCTACGGCACGGATCGCCGAGGCGATGGCCTCGAGGTGCGGCTGGTCCGAGGGGGTGTCGTCGTATTCCCCGGCGAGGGCGGGGTCGTCGTCGGGGTCGTAGAGGCCGTCCACGTTGAACGTGGCGATCCTGATCTGCGATCCCGATTTCGACGGCGCCTTCGAGGCCCAGGGTTTGTCACCCCCGCGGAGGAAGAGGAACGCGAGCACGACCCCCAGCAGGGCGACACCCGCGGCGGTGATCACCGTGTACCGGGTTTTCATGGTCGGTGTCTCCTTTCTTCTCTTTTCCGGCCCGTGGCGGGTGGTTCAGTTCGCGTTGAGATCGACCCCGTTGTTGCCGGTCATGGTGTAGAACTTGTCGCCCCAGAGTTGTTTGGCGACGGTTTTGCGGACGGTCATGGCGTCGACGTGGCCGTCGACGAACGCGAAGTTGGCCTTGCCCTTTCCGTGGTGTCTCCCGACGGCGTTGAGGCGGGTGAGTGTGTTGTTGATCTCGTGTTGTCCGAGGTCTTTCGGGTCGAGGATGTCGCTGAGGGGGGGATAGACGTAACTGAGCCCGTCCGTGATGGGTTCCAGATAGACCTTGACGCCCGCGTTCACGCCGATGAACGGTTCGATGGAGCGGTGGCTCTGCATCTCGCCGCGTCGGCTTGAGGTGATGGAAGTCCACCGGTCGCCGTTGTCGTAGAACTCGGTGGCGAGGATGACACCGGAGGCGCCGCGGATGGCGGATTCGACGTCGCTGCTGCGGACGAAGTGGTTGCCGCGTCCGCGGGCGACGTTGAGTTTGTTGCGTGGGAAGATGGCGGCGTTGCCGGTGTAGGCCATGCGTTTGGCCTGGCGGTCCTTGGGGAATTCGGTGGGGACGCTGCTGCCGAGCCCGTTGACCTGTCCGGGCTCCCAGTCGTTGGGGTCGGGCCCGGGGTTGGTTCGGGGGGCGCCGCCTTCGAGCACGGACGGGCACTGGAACGCTTCTTCGGGCAGGCCCGAGCCGCCGTCCTGCCCGTCGTAGAGGGTGAAGGACCAGTGGACGTATCCGTTTTCGGGGTTGGGGTGCCCGCTCTTCTGGTCCTCGGGCCGCCAATCGCCGGAGGTTTTGTCGGCGCCGTAGGCGTAGGAGAGCGGGAAGACATCATTGTCGTAGGTGTACATCGAGACCGCGGCGGCGACGGATTTCAGGTTTGCGGCGCACTTGGTCTGGTTGGCGACCTCGCGCGCCCTGCCCAGCGCGGGCAGCAGGATGCCGATGAGCAGCGCGATGACCGAGATGACGACCAGCAGTTCGATGAGTGTGAACGCGTGTCTCCGCTTCATGGTTTTTCTCCGGCCGGGCCCGGGCCGGGTGCCCGGGCCCGTTGGCTGTCGGTGTGGGCCGACGGGGATTAGGGGCACCCCGCCAGGAACGCCTGGACGAACGTGCCCAGGTCGGCCAGGTCGAACACGCCCGACGGGGGCGCGAGATCCGCGGCCGGGTCATGGGCGAGGAACGCCGAGATGAATGCACTGATGTCCGTGAGGTCGAGCACCCCGTCGCCGTTGATGTCCGCGACGCACGGGCTGCCGATCGTGACGACGACGCGGTCGGCTTCGTAGGTGATGGAGAACCCGGCGGGCAGGTTCACGGTTTGGAATGTCCCGCTCACCGTCCCGCCCTGCAGGATGACGAACTGTCCGTTGGCGGGGTTGAATCCGTTGGCGAGCGAGACGTTGAGGATGCCGCCGAGGGTCGAGTGTCCGTTGACGACGAGTTGGTCGTAACCGGTGCCGGGGGTTGTCCCGCCGAGCTCGATGTTGAGGATGCCGAAGCCTTGCGTGTAGCTGCCGGTGACGGTGAGTGTGCCGATCGGGTTGCCGGGGCTGACGACTTCGTCGTTGACCACGGGGGCGTCGATGGTGCCCGAACCGGAGACGGTGCCCATGAAGGCGATGACGGAGACGAGCGGGCTCTGGAGTGTCCCGCCGTTGTCGAGTGTGAGCGTGCCGGTGGCGCGGTTGCCGACGCCGGTGCCGACGGTGTCGATGATGGTGCCGCCGTCGATGAGCACGTCGCCGTGGGCGTCGTCTCCGATTTTGAGCTGCGCGGTTGTGAGGAGCCCGCCGTTGGAGACGGTGAGGGTGCCGGTCCCGAAGTTGCCGATGGTGGTCGGGGCCCCGGCGGACACCGTCGACCCGGCGCCGTCGATGGTGAGCGAACCCGAGGAAAAATCGTTGTCGCCGACCTTGATCTCTTGTCCGACGGTGACGTCGCCGCCGGCCTCGACGGTCATCGACCCCGTGCCGATGTTCCCGATCAACGCACTGATCTGGATGTTCCATGTGCCATGGATCAGCGCGTCGCCGGTCGCCGTGCCCATCTTGCCGATAAAGGCGTTTTTGCTGGTCGCGGAGCAGCCGGCGTCGATCTGGAAGAAGCCGTTGCCCTCGGCGCCGACTTCCAGGTCCAGCAGATTGGTCATCGTGGCGCCGCCGGTGAGGACGAGGGTTCCGGTCGCGGGCGAGCGGCGCCCGATCTGGGCATTGCTGGTGGTGGTCATGAGGTGCCCGCCGTTGACGGTCAGCATGCCGACGTCGGTCAGCCGATCGCCCACGACGAGTTTGCCGGTGGTGTAGGTGTGGGCGCCGAGATCGAACTGGACGGTGTCGTTCTCGACGGAGAGTGTCGCGGTGTTGGGGTTGGATGCGAACGTGATCGTCCCCGAGCCGGCGATGTCGAACTTCGCCTCGTCGAGCAGGCCCGGAATGCCGTTGGGTGTCCAGTTGGCCGGGTCGTTGAAGGACTGGCCGTCCCCGAGGCCGAACCATTGGTATGTGACCTGTCCCGAGGCGGTCGAGGCGCCCAGCCCGATCGCGAGCCCGGCGAGCCCGATCGTCGTGCGGATCTTTGTGGTGCAATTCATGTGTGGTCTCCTTCCAGAATGGGAATCTCCGATGTCACATTTGACACATGGCGGCCCGGGGCACTCGCCCGGTCGCCGATCTCTCGCTTCCACTGTTCGATGCGCTCGGCCGCGAGCGCCGCGGTCGATGGCGCGATCTTCGTCAGGCAGCGTGCGTAGCCGAGCGATTCGAGTGTTTCGCCGGCGATCGCCTCGAACATCTCGATCTGCTCGTCGGTCATCTGGATGCGCCAGTTGCGCAGGCCGGGGGTGGGGGGCAGCCAGGCGGCGTTGGCGGACCGGCCGCCGGGCTTCGATCGGCCCGCGTAGAACTTCGCCATCGCGCTGTCGGGTTCAAGGCCGAGGAAGGCGCACAGCGCCGCGCACTCGCGCTCCGGCTCGCGGACGAGCCGCTCGTAGCACACTTCGGTGTAGAGGTCTTCGCCCAGCGGGCGGCCCTGCCGCATCGCGGCCCGGACGTGCCATTGCCACCAGCATGCGGTCGTGGCGACCGGGTCCTCTTTGAACATCGCGTATCGGCCCGCGGCCCGCGCGGACTTGGGCCAGTTGAGCATCGACAGGCACACGTCGCGCCCGTCGCGCACGAGGTGCACGATCTTCGAATCGGGGCAGACGCGGTGCAGCCGGCCGAGGTCGCGGATGTAGCCGCCGGTGGACTTGTCGCCGGCGTATGCCTTGCCCCGCGATCGGCGGTAGTGGTCGTAGACCGTGCGCACGAAACGCCTGTATTTCAGGGGGCGGCGGGCCATCATCGCTTCGATCCGTTCGCGGGGCGGGGCCATGCGGGCGAACCGGTGGTCCGCGTAGAGCACGTCGAGGGTTTCGGGGCGGAGGTGCCCCTCTTTTGTCAGGTCGCGGCCGCGCTTGGTGTGCTTGGTGATCCAGTGCGTTTCGTGGGCCATGGCGAGATCGCGGTGGGCGTCGAGCATGCGTTCGAGCATGGTGGTGCCCGACCTCGGGCAGCCCACGACGAACACCAGCGGGCAGGGGGGCTTGTTCGCTTTGATCCGCCCCCCGCACGGGCTGTTGTCTTTCGTCGCGGCGACGACGCGCACGCGCGGCGATTCCGTTGCGGGCCGACCCCTGATTTTGCCGAGGAGCACCGGCGCGATGCGTGCCCACTTGGGCCGGTAGGCGTAGAGCATCGCCAGCCGGAGCCTCGTCGAATCGAGGTACACCCCGATGCGGTCGGTGTCGGCGGGGCCGTAGGCGTCGAGGAACGCCGTCGAGGCCGCGCGTGCGGCTTCCGGCGAGCATTCGTTTTGCAGGACGCGGAGCTGGATGTGGCCGAGCATGTTCGCGAGATCAAGTTCCGGCTCTCCGGCGCCGAGCGTGTCGAAATCCAGGAACCCCGGCGTGCCGTCGGTGTCGATCACGATCTGCTTGTCGTAGAAATCGCGGTGCAGCACGGCGCGGCTTCCCGCGGCGGCGCCGAGCTCTCTGCAGACCCGTTCGCACGCCTCGCTCGCGGCGTCGTGGAGGGCGGGGACGAAAACGCCGATGCCGTCGACGCGGTCACGCAGCATGCGGGCCTCGGCGTCGTCGTCGTGCAGCGGGAGCCCTTCGGGCGGGGCGATGTGCAGCGTCCGCAGCGCCCGGCCCGCCGCGGCGCATCCGTCGATGAAGGCGGCCGGGTCGTTCGCGGCCAGATCGTGCAGGTTCCGCCCGGGGAGCGATCGGAGCACGAGCATCCCGATCGATTCGTCGGCGGAACGGATCGGGGCGACCCCGAACGCGCGTTCAGAAAGCCCGGACACGAACCTGTTGGCACGGATGATTTTTTCGGTCTTCGAGGGGCGGAGCGCCTTGGCGTAGAGCGTCCCGCCGGGGTCCTCGAATCGCACCACGGCCCGTCGCCCGGGCCGGTGTGTGGTCAGCTCGGCCCCGGGCTCGTGCAGCAGGCTCTCGAGCGCCGGCAGTTTCGTATCGGCGCCGTCGGGCTGGAGGACGACGGAATGCGTCCCCGAACGGGCCAGGACGGCCCGGCCGGTCGCGCGACCGAGTTTTTCGTAGAAGCCGAGTGCCTCGTCGCGGTCCTCGAACCATTGCCCGGGGACGGTGCGTCCGTCGGCGTCGGTGTATTGCAGCCCGAGCCGGGTTGTTTCGCGGGGCCACGCCCGGCGGAGCCGCAAGGGGAACCGCACGGTCGAGCGCGGGCTTTGCCGTTCTGGCTCGCGGAGGATGGAGAGCGATTCAAGCATCGACCGTCTCCTCGGCAAGGACCCGGTCCACGCTGTCGAGCAGGGCGACGGTGGCGGCGGGCCAATCCTCGACGCGGTGCCTGAACGGCTCGGGCGCGGTCATCAGCAGTGCGCCCGCGGTGCACGCGCGGACACCGGCGTGGTCCTCGGGCCCGTTCTCGTGCCAATAGGCCTCGGTGAACCGGGCGGCGGTTTCGAGGGCAAGACCGATGGAGATCTCGCCCGCGATGGCCCGGATGATCAGGCCGGCGGAGAACGCGCCGAGGTCCATCGCCGGGTGGCCGTACCCCGACCTGTCGAAATCGAGCACGGTGGCGCGGTCGCCGTGGATGAGCACCTGGTCCGCGGTGAAGTCGCCGTGGACGGCGCGGGGGCGCCACGGCTGTTCGGTCACGTGCCCGCGGATGAGGTCCCACTGTCGGGTGGCACGCCGGCCGAGGTCGTCGCCGAGGGCTTCGAGGGCTTCGCACGCCCCGCCCACGCCCCGGCAGTAGTCGCTCACGGAATACATCGTGCTGAGGCGGGGTCGTTGCCTGTGCATGGCGGCGAGGGCGTGGGCGATCCTGTCGAGCAGTGCAGGGTCCGACGCGAGCGTCCGGGCCGAGGGGGTTTCGCCCTCGACCCATTCGTGGGCGATCGCCGCGTAGCGTTCCGAGTCGCCGACGACGCGGGGGATGTGCAGGCCCTCGGCGCATTTGAAGGCCCACGCCTTTTCGCGCATCTCGGCGAACTTGTGCTCGGGATAGAGGCGGAGGACGGCGGGGGGTCCGCCGTCGGCCTCGAGCTTGCCGACGAACCGCCGCTCGGGCTTGTAGCGCAAGATCGTGGGCTCGGCGTGCTGGAGGTGGGGGTGAGCCGGGAGCATCCGCCGGAGCCGACGCGGCGTGCGTTCGCCCTCGAAGAGTTTGCGGAGCGACTTGATCTCGTAGTCGTTGGGGAACGCGAACACCGCGATGCCGGCATCGAGGTCGGCGAGCAGCCCGTGGCCCAGCGGGCCCATCACCTCGACCCGGAGCCGGGCGTTGGAGACCTTGACGAGCTGGTCGCCCGCGTGGCACCGGGCGTACGCCCCGACGGTTTGGTCGCCCACCGTCACGTCGTAGGCGACGAGGCAGCTCGTGCCCGGCTTGTACCGCACATACCGCGGGCGTGCCGAGCGGATGTCGGGCGTGTGCGAGATGCGCCGGAGCGACTCGCAGAACGCGTCGGGGTCGAGCAGGGTGCGCAGGCCCGGGAGCCGGCGGTCGCGTTCGACGATGGCGGCGTCGGCTGGACTAAGCATCGACCACCTCCCGGGGCATTCCCGTGCCGGTCTGGATGCGGTAGAGCCGGGCGTATTCGCCGTCGGCACGCATCAGGTCGGCGTGTGTGCCGCGCTCGGTGATCCGGCCCTGTTCGAGATAAACGATGAGGTCGGCGGCGGTGATCGTGCGCAGGTCGTGGCTGATGACGAAGCAGATCCGGTCTCGGGAAAGGTCGTGGATCGCCCGGCAGACCCTCTCGGCGTTGGCGTTGTCCAGGCTCGCCGTCGGTTCGTCGAACACGAGCACGGGCGAACCGCGCACGGCCGCTCTCGCGACGGCGATGCGTTGTTTCTGGCCTTCGCTCAGCGTGCAGCCCCGCTCGCCGATGGCCGTGTCGTATCCATCGGGCAGGCGCGAGATGAACTCGTGGGCACCGGCGACGCGGGCCGCCGCCTCGATCTGTTCGTCCGTCAGGCCGGGCTGGCCGAACGCGATATTTTCGCGCACGCTCGCGGCGAACAGCGTGGTCTCCTGCGGCACCACCGCGACCCGGCGGCGCCAAGATTCGACGGTGAACGCGTGCAGGTCCTTCCCGTCGGCGGTGATGCGTCCGTCGTCGGGGTCGTAGAGCCTCAGCAGGAGGTTCATGAGCGTGGACTTGCCCGCCCCGGATCGGCCCACCAGCGCCGTGACGGTGCCGCGCGGGATCTCGAGGCTGACGCCGTCGATCGCGGTCGTGCCCGGCTCGTAGCCGAAACGGACGTTTTCGAACGCGATGCGTTCGATATGTTCCGGCGCTTCTGTGGCGTCGGGGTCCTGCTTGATGGTCGGCGCGGTATCGAGGAGCTCGACGACCCGCTCTGCGGAGGCGAGGGCCTTGGCGGTGCGGCCCGTGTACTTGGCGATGTTGCGGATGGGGCGGGTCATGTTTTTGTGGTAGAAGAAGAACACGAGCAGGGTGGTGAGTTCCAGGTCGCCCCGCATCACGAGCCACGCGCCGTACCAGAGCATGATCGCGGTCCCGAGCGCGATGAAGACGTCGGCCATGCCGAGGAGCTTGGCCGCGAGTCGTTTGCCCTTGACCCCTTCTTTGAGCGTCGAGAGGTTGCCGCCCTCGAAGCGTTTGTTGTGCGTGTTCTCCCCGCCCATCGTCTGCACGACGCGGATCGACCCGAGCGCCTCGGTGGCGATCGCGCCCATCTCGCCGTGCCCTTTGCGTTCGCGTCGGGCCGTGCTGCGGATTTCTCTTCCGAGTTTCTGTGTCGAGAACCAGAACAGGGGCAGCACGCCCACGGCGACGAGCGCGAGTCGCCACTCGATAAAGAGCATGACGACGATCACGCCGAGCACGGTCAGCGCGTGCGTCGCCAGGGGCAGGACGGCGGTCGAGACGACTTCCTGGAGCCGGCCGATGTCGCTGGTCAGCCTTGTGGAGAGGTCGCCGCTGCGTTTTTTGTTGTGGAACGAGAGGCTGAGGCGTTGCATGTGCGCGAAGAGATCGGCGCGGACCTGCGTCAGGATCAGGTTGCCGGCCAGCGCGAACCCCACGCGGCGGAGGTACGACGCGCTCGCGCGAAGGGCGACGATCAGCACCATGCCGACGGCGCAGGCCGTCAGCATGCCCGCGGGCGAGAGCGCGTCGAGGAAGGGCAGGCCGGTCGTCCGCCGATCGGTCGAATGCCGGGCGACATCGAAGAAGAACTTGAGCGGCCAGGGCTCGAGCAGCCGCATCCCGACCTCGGCGAGCATGGCCAGCGTGGACCCGGCGATCAGCGCCCAGCGCCGACGCATGTACGGCGCGAGCCGACGGAGCACGTCCATCGCGCCGATGTGTTCCCGGTTCTCGTTCCGTGTCCGCGTCACGCCGGCACCCCCCGATGCGCACCGGCCAGCGTGAGGATTTTCTCGGCGACCCTGTCCCAGCCGTGCCGGCGCTCGGCTTGTGCGCGCGCCCGCGTCCCGAGCCGGGCGCGGAGTTCGGCGTCCGTGATCAGCCGGGCCAGGGCGCGGCGGAGGCCGCCCGGGTTGTCGGGGTTGTAGAGCAACCCCGTTCGGCCGTTGTCGATCACCTCGGCCACCTGCCCGGACGCGCTGGCGGCGATCGCCACGGCCGCCGCCATGTATTCGAACAGTTTCAGCGGTGAGAAGTAGAACCCGTCCATGCTCGGGTACGGCGCCGCCGCGATATCCATCGACGCGAGCAGGCCCGGCACACGAGCCGGCTCGACCGCGCCGGTCATCACCACGCCGTCGGCGTGGGGCGCGCAGGCGGTTTCGATCATCTCCCGCATCGGCCCGTCGCCGACGATCAGCAGCCGGACGGGGGCCGACGCGCTGCGCAGATCCAGGAACGCCTCGACGAGTTGCTCGACGCCGTGCCACGGGCGGAGCGAACCGACGAAACCGATCGTCACCTCGCCTTCTTTTCCGGGGAGGCTCGGGTCGACGTGCGGCCCGAACCGCGCGGTATCCACGCCGTTGGGCACGACATGCACCCGGCCCCGCGCGGCGGTTTCCTGTTCGAGGCGGGCGGCCAGCGGGCGCGAGACCGCCAGCACCGACCGGGCCGCGGCGAGGCAGCGTTCGGACGCCGCTTCGGCCTGCGTGACGAGCGACAGCGATCGGTACCGCAGCTGTTCTTCGATGAGCGGGGCGTTCACTTCCAGCAGGCCCGCGACCCCGGTGCTGCGCGCAAACTCCATCGCCGCGTATGAAAAGAGAGAGTAGCGTTCGTAGACCAGATCGAGGCCCGGCTCGTCCGCGAGCATCTCGCTCAGTTCGTCGTTCGCGTCGAGCAGGAACGCCTCCCGCTCGGCGGTCCGGCCTTTCGGGGCTTTCGAGAGTTTCCTGATCGCGACCGATTCAAGGCCCGCCGGCGGTTCTCCGCCGATGCGTCGGGCGAACAGCACCACCTCGGCCCCCCGCGCCCGCAGCGCGCGCACGACCGACTGCACATGGATCGACCCGCCCTTGCGCCCGAATACCGGGACCCCCGGATCTGTGCAGACATAGGCGATCTTCATCCCGGCGCCCCCGCGGCAGCGGCCGCCTCGAACATCGCGCGGATCTGGGCCGTGTTGCGGTGCAGGTCGAACGAATCTTCGATCAGGGTGCGTGCCCGGCCGGCGAGCGCCCGACCGAAACGGGGCTCGTCGAGCAACCGCCCCAGCGCACCGGCCAGCGCGTCGGCGTCACGCTCGGGGACCATCAGCCCCGTCGCCTCGTGCCGGACGACCTCGGGGATCCCCGTCACCGGGGTCGAGACACAGGGTGTCCCGAGGGCCATCGCTTCCAGGAGCACCGTGGGCAGGCCGTCGCGGTTGCCGTCTTCGCCGACGACGCACGGCGCGGCCATGACCGAAGCGCGGCGAACACGACGCACGACTTCTTCGCGGGGCAGGGCGCCGGTCATCTCGACGTGGTCGCCCAGGCCCAGCTCGCGGTGGAGCGCTTCGAGTCGTTCGCGTTCCTGCCCGTCGCCGATCAGTTCGCAGCGGAAGTTCCTCCCGGAGGCTTTCATGATCGCGCAGGCCCGCAGGAGCACGTCGAACCCTTTTTTCTCGACAAGCCTGCCCACGGCGATGATGACGCCCGGCTCGCGCGGGGTGTCGTCGAAAGGGAACGCGGACAGGTCGAGCCCGTTGTAGATCCTGTGGATCGGGCACGCGTCGCCGTCGAGCACGCTGTTGAGGTGCGCGACGTTGAAATCGCTCACCGTGACGATCCCCGCCGCGTCACGGGCGAACCGCCGGAGCCTCGGCATATCGACGGATTCGTGGAAGATGTCCTTGGCGTGCGCGGTGAACGAGTACGAGATCCCGGCCTGGAGCGCGGCGAGGCGCGCCATCGCCGTCGCCTCGGTCGCGAAATGGGCGTGGAGATGCGAGATGCCCTGTTCGCGGACGGCCCGCGCGATCTGCCCCGCCTGCCAGAGCGACCACGGATATTTCGATTCCCTGAAGCCGAAAGTGCTCTCTTCTTCGTCGAGCACCTCGGCCGCCCCGAGCAGGGCCTCGCCGAACCCTCGTGCCGACACGGGTTCGAGCGGGAGGCAGCTGACCTCGGCGCGGACGCGTTTGACGTCCTCGTGCTGCGGCCCATCCTCCGGCACGCGCAGGCTGAAGATGTGCAGGTCCATCCCCGCCGCCTCGTGGGCGAGGATCTCGTTGAGGATGAAGGTCTCCGACAGACGCGGATACCGCTTGAGGACGTAGCCGACTTTGAGATTACACATGACGGGCCGCCGTTCCGTTGTTGACCCGAACGCCGACCGTGGGCGCGGGCGGGCTTTTCGCCCGGAGGGCTTCGTTCAGCATCCGCGGCAACCTGCGGACGCCGCCGAAATCGATTACGTGCTGGGCCGCCCGCACCGGCCCTTCGTCGGCGTCGATCCATGCCGAGAGTGCCTCGGCGGTGAGATCGTCGGGGTGCAGCATGTCCAGCAGGCCCAGCGCTTCGAACCGTTCTGCGCGGATGATCTGTTCCCGCCTCGGCGAGACGCGCGGGATGATCAGTGCCCGTTTCTGGAACGCGAGCACCTCGCACACCGTGTTGTACCCGCCCATCGAGATCACGCGGTCCGCGCAACACATCAACGGCTGCGGGTTCGTGACGAACTCGATCAGCCGCATGTCGTCGCGTTCATCGGCCAGCATGTGCAGCATCGCCCGGTCCTCGCCCGCCATCAGCGGCCCCGTGACGAGGATCCCGCCGCCCCCCTCGGGCAGCCGGGCGCGGAGGAATTCGGTCGCCAGCGGCACGCCGTCCCGCCCGCCGCCGATGACACACAGCGTCACGTCCCGGGCCGGCAGGTCCATCGCCTCGACCAGGGCGTGGCTGCCCGCCGATGTCGCCCGCCCCTCGGCCGGGACATCGCGGGGGTTGAGATAACCGACATAACGGAGTTTGTCGGCGACGTCGGGTGGGAGCGCGTACTGCTCTGCCGTGTCGTACACGCGCCGATCGCCGTACACCCAAACCCGGTCGTAATAATCACGCATCGCCTCGACGCATTTGCCCCGTGCCCACTCGCGCCGAACGGTCTCGGGGTCGTCCAGGATGTCCCGCAGCCCGAGGATCACGCTCGCGCCGGGCTGCTCGCGCATCCAGATCAGCGACTCGCGCAGCTCGCCGAAAACACCCAGCGGCTTCTTGTCCACGATCAGCACGTCGGGGCGGAACGACGCCACCGCCGCGTAGATCAGCGAACTCCTGAGACGGACGAGGTGCTCGGTCTCCACATTCAAAGAACGCGGGCGGTAGCAGCCGTCCGCCGTCTTGCCCAGCGAGGGCAGCGTCACGCAATCCACGCCCGGCGGCAGCCCGTAAACGGCCGACTCGCGCAGACCCGAGATCAGCAGGATGCTGGGCCGGAGCTCATCGGTCTGCAACGCCCGGCTGATCAGCAGGTTCCGGCGGAGGTGGCCCAGGCCCTCGGCGTCGTGTGAATAAATCGCGATCCGCAGGGGGCGAGCGACCCGGTTGTTGCCGGTCGGGTCGGCGTCTGCGTTCAGGTCCAGCCGGCGGAGCAATTCATCTTCGAAGAACATCATGGTTCATTACCGTTGTGGCAGAAAACACACCCGGACAGACGATTTCTTTCGCGATGCAGATCCGGGCCGATTCGCCCCATACGAAGACACGCAAGGGGCGCGGGAGATACAACTCTCCCGAGAAAAAGTAATGAATGTGTGAAGCAACGCCGGTGCCAGAACCCCACGCCGTATCACCCGGCTTCTCATGGGGTTTTGTGTGGCCAGTCGTGGCCCCTGTTGGCCACATCTGGCGCTCTGACCACAGGCCAATCAGCGTCGACCACCGGCGATTGCCGGCTTCAACGGATTGGTCACTCGGGGGCAGGTTCCGGATGTGGGGAGGAATCGGGCCTTACATCATCTCCCGCCGCCACCACGCTTCGCATTCCTCCGCCACCGCGGCCACGCTCGGCGACACCCGCTCGACGCTGCGCTCATACCCGAGCATCGACAGCTGTTCTCCCGCGATCGCCTCGAAGAGTTCGCGGTCGCGATCGCTCATCTGAGAACGCCAGTCGCGGATGCCCTTCGTCGGCGGAAGCCAGGCGGCTTTGGCGCTGAGCCCGGGGCGCTCCTTGACCCGGCCTTTGTGATATTCCACCATCGCCTCGTCGTATTCGAGACCCAGGAACGCCGACAGCGAGCGCATGGCGCCGGGCGGATCGGCCACAACATCCTCGTAGCGCACCTCGCGGTAGATCTCCCGCGGGAGCAAGCGGCCCGAGCCGCACCCCCGCGTGATGTCCCGCCGCCACCAGAGCGCTCCGACCGCGATCGGCTCTGTCTTCCATAACTCGAGTTTCGCCGCACCCTTGCCCCAGTCCCGGATCGACAGGGCGACATCGCGCCCGTCGCGGATCAGGTGCACGATCTTCGCCCACGGCAGCAGCGCGTGCAGGATCGGCAGGTGCCGGCAATAGCCGGGGCTTTTCTCGCCCGCGAACGGCTTGCCGTGTGCGCGCGCCAGCTCGTCATAGATCGCGCCGACGAACTCGCTGTAGACCCTTGCCCCGTCGGCCGCCCTCGCCACCGCGTCGTCGCTCAGCCCGAGGCGATCGAACCGCGGATGCGTCCTCGCCTGCTCGACGATCTCGTCGGTGAGCGGGGGGTCGAAGCCCTCGGGCTCGCCCTTGATCACACGCGTGATGAACAGCGAGTCGTACGCGACGGCCAGCTTCGGGTGCGCGTCGAGCATCCGCTGGAGCATCGTCGTGCCCGAGCGCTGGCACCCGACGACAAACAGCACAGGGTTCTTCAACACCGCTTTGGGCGGGGCGGGGATGGTTGCTTCGGTACGCATGGAGGTCTCCGGAGAGAGCGGGCCAGATCGAGCCAGATACACCCGGCCGAAAGAATCTGCCGGATCGGGTTATGCAAGCGGCGCGCCAACCCGCGGTGGCCCGGATCGCACACCTGACAAGGCCCGGATGTGGCCAGAGAGAGGCCGTGTTTCGATAGATGAACGCGTGGGCGACGTGCCATGGAAGGACGTGTCGTACAAGAGCAAGGGACGCGGATTGTTCAAGCGGGAGCCGGTGGCCGCGGGTTCATATCACCAATACCGCGCCCAGCGACACCACACTGATGACCGCCCAGAGGATCACACCCTGGATCAGGGGTCGCCATCCGGTCTGCACAAGCACCGAGCGTGACATCCCCGCGCCGATCATGAACAGGGTGAGTGTCAGCCCGAGTTTGGCCGCGTGCACAAGCCCCGGTGACCAGTCGGCCACGCCCGGGATGAACGTGCGCGACACGCTCGCGAGCAGAAAAAGCCCGATGAACCACGGGATCGGCACACGCAGCCGAGACGCGGCGCCGTCGGCGGATGCCGTCGCGATCTGGTGTCTCCAACCGATGACCAGACAAATCGGGATGATCCAGAGTGTCCGGCTCAGTTTCACCGCGGTCGCGTTCTCGAGCGCCTGCCGGCCGTACACCTGCGCGGCTCCGACCACGCTGCTCACATCGTGGATCGCGACGCCGGCCCATTGCCCGAACTGTGTTTGAGTCAGTCCCAGCGCGTGCCCGATCGGGGGGAAGAGCACCAGGGCGATCGCGTTGAGCACGAACACGGCGCCCATCGAGACCGTGATGGCGTGGTGGTCGGCCTTGATGACGCCGCTGACCGCGGCGATCGCGCTCCCCCCGCAGATCGCCGTCCCGGTGGCGATCAGCGTCGAGGTTTGGGTGTCCACGCCGAGCAGCCTGCGTGTCCACGTCGCCAGGCCGAGGGTCAGCGCGATCGTGCACGCGGCGAACACCGCCCCGCTCGAACCGGCGTGAAGGACCGCGGGCAGGTCCATCCCGAAACCGAGGAGCACCACCGAGCATCGCAGCAGCGTCCCGACCCATGGCTTGGTCCGCGCAGCGAACGGGTTGCCCAGTGTCAACGCCAGTGCCACCCCCAAGCCCAGGGCCAACGGGGGCGAGCCCCAGGCCGATAAGCAGAACGCGCCGAACAGCACGAAGAGGGCGCCGGCCGCGATCGTCCGCGGATCGTGCACGCGTGCGGGTGGAGCCGGGTGGGCGTTGTGCTGGTTCGGGTTCGCCATGCGGGGAACATATCTTCCGTTTACATATCAAACAAAGACATATTTCTGATTGAATCAATCAGATATACTGATAGCATGAACCCGACCCATCTCGCAGCGTTCCGGGCGGTTGCCGAGTCCGGCGGCTTCCTGCGTGCCGCGGAGTCGCTGCTTATCTCGCAGCCCGCGGTCTCGGCGCACGTCGCCGCCCTCGAACGGGAACTGGGTGTGAGGCTGTTCGATCGGCTCCCGCGCGGCGCGGCACTGACGGAGGCCGGGCGGCTGCTGCTTTCGTTTGCTCGACGCATGGACGCGGTCGAAGCCGAGGCACGCGCGGCGTTGGCCGATCTTGCGACGAATCGCCGCGGGCGTCTGACCATCGGGGCCAGCACCACGGTGGGGGTTTATCTTCTCCCCGAACTTCTGGGGCGGTATCGAGCGGCTTACCCGGGCGTCGAGCTCACCACGGTCATCGACAACACCGACGCCATCTGCACCCGTCTGCGCGATGACGCGTTGGATATCGCCGTCACCGAGGGTCAAGCGCCGGACCCGGCGCTCGGTCTGGACACGAGCGTGGTCCGCGACGACGAGCTGGTCGTCATCACGCCGCGCGGGCACCCGCTCGCGGCCCGCAGACGGGTGAGCGCGGGGATGCTCGCTTCGGAGCCATTCCTGGAGCGTGAACCCGGCAGCGGCACGCGCGCGGTGGTCGAGCGGGCGTTCATCGACGCCGGCGTGAACCGTCGCATCGCGCTGGTTCTGGGGCACACCGAGGCGATCAAGCGGGGGGTGATCGCGGGGTTGGGGATCGCCGTCGTGTCGCAGCTCGCGGTGCGGGATGAACGCGACGCGGGGCGGCTCGTTGTGATCCGCCCCGTCGGGATCGATCTTCGTCGTCCGTTGCACCTGCTCACGCGTTCGGGGCGTTCGCTCTCTTCCGCCGCGCAGCACTTCGTCGGCTTCCTGCACTCGCTGTGAGAGCGCCGGCTGTTCGGGTTCGGTTTTTCAGAAGAACGACCCCGGGTGAACCGGGTTTTTTTGAACGGAGAGGGGGGGATTCGAACCCCCGATGAACACGAAGTCCATACCGGATTTCGAATCCGGCGCATTCAACCGCTCTGCCACCTCTCCGGCAAGGACATGAGTTTACCCATGCACCGGGCGGATTTCCGAGCCGGCGAACCCGCGACGCCGCGAGGGCATCACCGTCCACCCCACCGCCAGCCCCACCGCCGCCCCGACGAGCACGTCCGAAAG
>JALWOY010000087.1 GCA_027083355.1 Phycisphaerales bacterium
GTCTACGCGGTGGTGATGAGCGTGTTCCTGGCGACCGTGTACCCCCGGCTGACAGCAACCAGAACCGCCATCAGGACCGCCAGCGGGCGCAGCCGGGGGTACACGGTCGCCAGGAACACGCTCATCACCACCGCGTAGACCGTGTGGCTCGACGGCATCGACCACAGGTCGCTCGAAATCCCCGCCCACACCTCCCACGCGTGCCGGACACCCGTTTCCGGGCCGAGCGGGTAGGCCCCGAACGGGCCGCAGAAATAGCCGGGGTCGTCGAACTTGGGCCGGGGCCGACCGATGAGCATCTTCATCGGCAGCGTGACGGCCGCGGCGAGGAGCACCGCGAGCAGCCAGTCGAGCAGGCGTCGCCTTCGGGGCGGGTCGAGCAGCCAGATCGCCCACGCCACGAGCAGCGTCATCGCGCCCTGACCGTACTGCTGGAGCGATTCGAGTTCCCGCCGGATGTCGCCGCCGAGGACGTGGTCGCGCAGCGAGACGGCGGCGTGGCTGATCGGCCCGTCGAACGGGATGCACACCAGCCCCAGCCCGGCCAGCACACACACCCAGACAAGCCGGCCCCGGCCCGGGCCGATAGAGTCGCCCCCGGGCGGAACGCCGCCCGCTGCGGAGACCTCATCTGTGCGCGCGTGGCTCGAGGACATGTTCGATGATCTCCGCGTGTCGTTGACCGGGCCGGTCGGGCGGTGGCGTGCGGCCCGGCTCGCCCGCGGCCCCGCCGCCGGGGGGCTGCTCGTGCTGCTGTGCCTGGCAGTGTATCTGCCGGGGCTGTTCCGCATCCCGCCCGTCGACCGCGACGAGGCCCGCTTCGCCCAGGCCAGCCGGCAGATGTTCGAGGCCGCTGCCCTGCCCCCGGCTCAACAGAACCCCGCCCTGCACGACGGCGGGTGGGTCATCCCCAAGGTGCAGGACCGACCCCGGCTCAACAAACCCCCCCTGATCTACTGGGTCCAGACCGCCTCGGCGTGGGTCTTCACCGGGGGCGACCCCCTCCGCGATTCGATCTGGATGTACCGCCTGCCGTCGGCGGTTTTCGCGATGATCGCGGTGCTGGCGACGTGGCACCTCGGAGTCTCGATGTTCGATCCGCGGGCCGGGCTGGTCGGGGCGGCCCTGCTGGCGGTCAGCCCCATGATCGTGTGGGACGCGCACCAGGCCCGGGCCGACCAGCTGCTCCTCGCCTGCACCACCGTCTCGATGTGGGCGCTGTGGCGCGTCTGGTGCGCCCGGCGGCGGCGGTGGCTCTGGGCGATGGTGCTGTGGATCAGCATCGGGCTGGGCGTGCTGGCCAAGGGCCCGGTGACGCCGATGGTGGTCGTGTTGTCGGCGATGTCGCTCTCGCTGGTGACGCGGCGGTGGTCGTGGCTGGGGCGCACGAAGCCGGTCGTCGGGCTGGTGGTGCTCGCGGCGATGGTCGGGCCGTGGGTGGCGGCGGTGATCGGGCGGATGGGGTTCGATCAATACTGGTCGATCGTCTTCGGCGAGACGGTGGGGCGTTCGGGCTCGGCCCGGGAGGGGCACGCGGGGCCGCCGGGGTATCACCTCGTTTTTCTGGTGGTGCTGTTCTGGCCGGGGGTGCTGCTGACGGCGGTGTCGATGGTGCGGGGTGTCCGCCGGGCGTGGGGCGTGCCGCTGTTTGTCGAAGATGACCAAGACAATGAAGACGACGGGACCGACCCCGGCGATGAGCCCGGGCCGACGCTCGGGCGGCGGATCAAGGGCTTTGTCTCGGCGGTGCGCACGCGGGCGGTCGGTCGAGCGGTCGGCCGGCCCGGCGAGTTGTTCTGCCTCGCGTGGATCGTGCCGTCGTGGATCGTGTTCGAGCTGGTCGCGACGAAGCTGCCGCACTACACGATGCCGCTCTACCCGCCGATCGCGCTGCTGACGGCCCGGGGCCTGCTCGCGGCGGCGAGCGGGGCGCTGCCCGCGGCGATGGGCGAGGCGGCCCGGCTCGGGCACCGGGTCTGGCTCGGGATCGGCGCGGTCCTCGTCGTCGCCGGTCCGATCGGGCTCGGGCTGCTCGGCGGGGTTCCCTCAATCGTTGCGGGCGTGCTCGTCGCGGCGGTGTCGGGCGAGATGCTCCGGCGGGCATGGCGTCGGCTGAACATGGGTCATGTCCTGGGCGCACAGGTCTGGTCGGTCGGCTCGGTCGTCGCCGCGCTGGCGGGGCTGCTGGGCGCCGTCATGCCGTCGGCCGAGGGGTTGTGGGTCAGCCCCCGGCTCGCGGCGTTGATCGAGACGGTCGACGACGGACAGGTGCCTATTGCGGCGGCGGGGTATCACGAGGACAGCCTGGTGTTCCTGACCCGGGGCCGACTCGAACGGATCGACGACGTGCGCGGCTGGCTGCGCGCGCACCGGCGCGGCGTTCTCGTTGCCCCGCCCGAGGACGCGGTGATCGACGATCTTTCGCTGCCGACGCTCGAGAAGATCGGCGCGGTGCGCGGGGTGAACTATTCGCGCGGGCGGTTCGTGGATCTCGGTGTGTACGAGGTGAGGCCGTGACGGGGGATGATCCGATCGCGGGCGTTCTGCTGGTGGACAAGCCGGCGGGGCCGACGTCGATGGCGGTGTGCGCGCGCGTGCGGGGGGCGCTCAAGGCGGGCGGGGCGCCCAAGCGGATCAAGGTGGGCCACGGCGGGACGCTCGACCCGCTGGCGACGGGGTTGATGGTGGTACTGGTCGGCCCCGCGACGAAGCTGTGCGAGACGATCATGGCGGGGGAGAAGCGGTACACGGCCGAGATCGATCTATTGCATACATCGGAATCGGACGATCTCGAGCGTGAGTGCGTCGAGGCGGAGATCGATCACGAGATCACCCGGCGCGAGGTCGAGCGTGCCCTGCCCGCGTTCACGGGGCGGATCATGCAGGCCCCGCCGGCGCACTCGGCGATGAAGATCGGCGGCAAACGGGCGTATGCACTGGCGAGGGCGGGCAAGCTGGATCGGCTCGAACCCCGGCCCGTGCAGATCCACGAGTTGCAAATCGTGTCGTACGCCTGGCCCCGGCTCGTGCTGGATATCCGCTGCGGCAAGGGTACGTACATCCGCAGTCTGGCGCGCGATCTGGGCCGGTCGCTGGGGGCCGGGGGGATGCTGGCGGGGCTCCGGCGGACAGCGGTGGGGCGGTTCGATGTCGCCGACGCGGTGGAGATGGGGTCGTTGCCGCGGATACTGACGCGGGCGGATCTGGATGTCCCGCTCGAGGTCGAGGCGATCCTCGCCCGGCGGCGCGGGTCATAGAGCATCTTGCATCAAGATGTTCCAGACGCCGACGCTGAGTCCGTGAAGCGTCGGATCGTGCGGGGGGGGGCTGGGCGCACTCGATCCGACACTTCGGCTGCGTGCGCAGCCTCAGTGTCGGCGTCTGGAACCACACTGAGGCGCACGAAACATGGTGATGCAAGTTGTGCCGGGCGAGATGTTCGTCACCGTCGGGTGCCGCGAAGACACCGTCTTCGGCTTCTCCACGAACGGGCTCGTCGCACCCGGCTGTACGACCGGCTTCCCCCCTTGACAAACCCCCACCGCGAATACATGAGCACGACGAGAACTATTTGAGCACTTGAAGCACTACGAGAACACGAAATCCAACGATGTGATTTAGGGCAATTTCTTGCGAATTTTCGCCATTTCACTTGACTGTAACGCGATTTTTCGCGTATACTGTGGTTCGCCAAGCGAGAATTATCCTGTCTCCATCTTGTATTTCTTTGGTGGCGTCAGTGACTTCTTTCGCGAGACGGCAAGAGTTGGTAGTTCGAGCCGCACAATCCAAAGCGGACCTCGAACCTCGGCGGGCGATTGCCCCGCGGCACTGGAAACTTGGGGCCCCACATACCAATGGGGATGCCCGAACTCAGCCGCGGGGCAGCGCCCAGCCGAACTGCGGAGAAAAGGAGTATACCGATGGCGAAGGCGGCGCGTAAAAAGAAAGACGAGAAGATGCCGGGGCGGAATCGGCCACAATCGAAGCGGCCGAAACTTGCCCAGCGACAACTACAACGACGCGATAAGCTATGGCCCGACGCCGATGCAGTTGTGTGGAACCGGAAGAACGAACAGGGGTGGGTAACAATTCCGCGCCTGCTGCCGTTGATCATGGCGCTGATCAAAACAGAACTTTCCAAGGGGGGGGGAGATCCGACATCTGTTTACCTCGATCTCTGGGCGCGCCAGTTCGATAACATGATGGTTGAGGTGACGAACGACGAAGATTTTGCATACTCATCAGGGTACACGGGAAACCGGGCCGTTCGAACTTGGAAGGAGAGAATCCGATGCCTCGAGGATCTCGGATTCATTCGGATCAAAGAAAAGGGTATGCGGAAAATCGGTTACATTCTGATAGTCAACCCTCTTCAAGTAGTGAGTGGCCTTCGAGAGAAACATCCAGAGCGCGTGCCGGACAACTGGTGGATTGCATTCGTGGATTACGCAGATAAAATCGGCGCACAGCTTCCCTAAATATCGAAATGGCTCGCCAAGATCTGGGTGACGTGAAGACACCGTCTTCGGCTTCTCCACGATCGGGCGTCGCGGCTCGTGGAAAAGACTGTGCTGCTGTTGCGGCGCCGGGCCTGTCGCGGTCAGACCAGTTTGTTGAGCACGACGGCGAGGACGCCGACGGCGACGAGGCCCGCGAAGACGACCGCGGCGACGAGCCATTTCTGGCTGTTGGCGACGAGTCTGGCGAGTTCGGCCTCGCGTTCGGCGTCGGTCTCGCGCATCGCGGCGATGGTGTCGCCGAGGTCGCGTGTCGAGGAGGCCACGTCCCCGAGGGTCTGGCCGATCCCGGTCATGGACTGTGCCATCTCGATGCTCGCCTCGCTCGATCGGTGCATGGAGGCCTGGACGCTCTGGAGGGCGGAGGTCTGACGCTGGGCGGTTTCGAGCTGCTGGACGGCGTTTTTGGTCAGCCGATCCATCGCGGCCTCGTTGCGTGTGCGCGCATCACGGGTCAGTTCGACCAGATCGGCGAGGGCATCGGCGACGCGGCGGTTCGATTCGGCCAGCTCGGGGAGCACCTCGAGCTGTCTCGATGATTTCTCGGCCAGTTCGAGCAAACGCTCGGACCGCCGGGACTGCTCGTCGAGGTGGGTATCCACTTTGCGCACCAGACCGAGCACCTCGGTGTAGTTCTTGCGGAGCTCGTTGAGCAATTCCTGGCGGTTCTTCGGGGCGGGGGTCATGGCGGTGTCGTCCCCGGCCCGGGCGGTGTCGGCGTCGCTGATCATCTCGTCGTCCTCCGGGTAGATATCGACCGCCACGGGGGCGCCCGGCATGGGCGCGGCGGGGCGGCCGTTGCTGGACGCGGTGGGGGCGCTCTGCCCCTCCCTCGGCCCGCCGAACAGACGCACCAGTGCATTGAGAACACCCATCACCGGCTCCTTCCTCGTTTCTCTCTCGGGGTGGCCGGGTTCGGCCCGCCTCCGCTATCGAGCGTAAGACGTGCCCGCCCGCCCGGCAACGGTGAAGGGCGCGAATCGTGCGCGATCGGTGTTTCGGGGAGCGAGGGCTTCCTTCTTTCCGCGTTCCGATCTTGTTCAGGGAAGCACAAGAATGAGCGGGAATCTCAATCAGGCCGCCCGCTGGATCATCGCCGCCAGGTCCGCATAGCCCAGGGTGTGCAGCGCCCCGGGGGTGCACCGGCGGGCCAACGCGGCCTGCACCGCGTCGTCCAGGTGCCCCTCCCACCGGTTCACGCTCGAAGCGTGCGGCTTGCTGTGTTGCCGGCTGTTCTCGTCGCCGTACCCCTCGTGGTGCGGCACGTTCCCGTACTCGATCATCGCGTCGCACCGATCGACCCCGAGGAATCGGCACACCTCCGCCGCCGCCTCCGTCGGCTCGGTGCACAGCCTTTCGTACGACACGAGCAGCGATCGCTCGCCCCATTTCTTCAGGAACGACGCCTGGATCTGGACGTGCCTCGCCACGCCGTCGATCGTCCGCTCCACCGGCTCGGGGGGCGTGTGTTTCCACGACACCCGCGACCACATCGTCCCCCGCGGGTCGCGCGCCAGCACAAGAAACCGCGCCTCGGGAAACAAAACCGGCAGCGTGTCGGCCAGGTCCATGTACGGCGGGGTCTTATCAACGAAGACCACCGAATCGTCCGGCATGATCGAGGCGTAGAAAGACCCCGCGAACGCCCGGCACGCCGCGATGAACTGCTGCTGATCCAGGTGCGACCGGATCGCCGCTGCCGCCTGTTTCGGCGAGAAGGCCCCGGCCGATCCCTGCCCCGTCCACATCCCCAGCAGCGGCAGCAGAAACCATGTCTCGGCCGGGGC
>JALWOY010000088.1 GCA_027083355.1 Phycisphaerales bacterium
CGTCGCTCCCCAACTGGGTCCGCCGGCGGGGCCGCGTCGAACGCTGGGTGATCGGAAAACTCCTCATCGACGCGGCACACCGACGAAAAAGAAAGCTCCCAATCGCCGCATGATGCAAAAGGCCCTCGCGCCGGGGGCTCGGAAACTCAACCCATATCCCTGATCGCCGATCCCAGATCCCGCGTCAATACCGGTAGTGCTCGGGCTTGTACGGTCCCTCCACCGGCACGCCGATGTAGTCCGCCTGCTCGGGGGTGAGCCGCGTCAGTTTCGCGCCGAGGTGGGGCAGGTGCAGGCGTGCGACCTCCTCGTCGAGGTGCTTGGGCAGCATGTAGACCCTGTTCTCGTAGTGGTCGTTGTTGGTGTGCAGCTCCATCTGCGCGATCACCTGGTTCGTGAAACTGTTCGACATCACGAAACTCGGGTGCCCGGTGGCGCAGCCCAGATTCAGAAGCCGGCCCTCGGCCAGCACGAGGATCGACTTGTTCTGACTCTTGAACACGAACTCGTCGTACTGCGGCTTGATGTTCACCCGCTCGACGTCGGGGTCTCTGGTGAGCCGCTCCATCTGGATCTCGTTGTCGAAGTGCCCGATGTTGCCGACGATCGCCTTGTTTTTCATCCGCTTCATGTGTTCGAGCGTGATGATGTCGCGGTTGCCGGTGGTGGTCACGAAGATGTCGGCCGTCTCGACCACGTCGTCGAGCGTGAGCACCTGGAACCCCTCCATCGCGGCCTGCAGGGCGCAGATCGGGTCGATCTCGGTGACGATCACCCGGCAGCCCTGCCCCTTGAGCGCCTGGCAGCAGCCCTTGCCCACGTCGCCGTAGCCGCAGACGACCGCGACCTTGCCGGCGAGCATGACGTCGCTGGCGCGGTTCAGCCCGTCGATGAGCGAGTGCCGGCACCCGTACACGTTGTCGAACTTGCTCTTGGTGACGCTGTCGTTGACGTTGATGGCGGGGAAGGGGAGCGTGCCGGCCTCGGCGAACTGGTAGAGCCGGTGCACGCCGGTGGTGGTTTCTTCGGAGACGCCGCGGATCGCGCCGGCGATGCCCGCCCAGCAGCCGGGGTGTTCTTTTTCCTGCTCGCGGAGCTGGGCGAGGAACGCGCCGAACTCCTCCGGGTGCTCGTGCGGCGAGAACTCGGGGATCGTCCCCGACTTCTCATACTCCAGCCCCTTGAGCACCATCATCGTCGCGTCGCCACCGTCGTCGAGGATCAGGTTCGGGCCCGTTTCACCGTTCGACCCGGCCGGCCAGTTCAGGATCTGCCGCGTGCACCACCAATACTCATCGAGCGTCTCGCCTTTCCACGCGAACACGGGCACACCCCGCGGGTTCTCCGGCGTGCCGTCCCTGCCCACGACCACCGCCGCCGCCGCCGGGTCCTGCGTGCTGAAGATGTTGCACGACGCCCACCGCACCTCGGCCCCGAGCTCGACGAGCGTCTCGATCAGCACCGCCGTCTGCACCGTCATGTGCAGCGAGCCCGCGATCCGTGCGCCCGCGAGCGGCTTCTTGTCCGCGTAGCGCCGGCGGAGTTCCATCAGCCCCGGCATCTCGTGCTCGGCCAGGCGGATCTCCTTGCGTCCGCGTTCGGCCAGCGCGAGGTCGCGCACCTTGAAATCGAGTGTCCCGATCCTGTCCACCGCCGGCGTGTTCGTCGTCATCGTCGTCATCCTGTGCTCCGTTCTGTCATCGTTCCCGGAAGGGCAGGCTTCCGGCCTGTCTCATCCTCAGTTCTTCGTCAATCCGTCTTCAGTCTCGCCGACGCCGCGAACAGCCCCGGCCCCTTCGCGTCCGGCTCACCCGGCAGGTGCCTGATCCGGGGGGGCTCGAACCCCGCCCCGGTGAACATGTCCCTGATCTCTTCATCGGCAAACCCGAGGTGCCGGTGGCCCATCTCCCGGCGATATTCGTGTCTTTCGTGCCGGACCATGTCCACCAGCAACGCCACCCCCCCGCCCCGCTCCGTCCGCAGCGTCCGGGCCAGTTCCCCCATCGCGGGGGTCGGGTCTTCGATGTGGTGCATGACGAGCATGCAGCACGCCGCGTCCACGCTCGCGTCGTCGAGCGGGAGCGCTTCCAGCGAGCCTTTGATGAAGGAAACGCGGGGATTCTCGCCCACGCGGAGCCGGGCGGCGTCGAGCATCGCCTCGGATTGATCGATCGCGATCACCTCGCCGACGCACCCGGCGAGCAACTCCGACGCGTTCCCCGTGCCGCACCCGATATCCGCGACGGTCCACGCCGGGTCGAGCAGGCTCAGCAGCCCCAACGCCGTCAGACGCTCGCCGAACAGCTCGGCCCGGATCGCGTCCCACGCCCCACCGACGCGCCCGAAGAAGGAGAGGCTGTCGGTCTTCCGCTCAGCCAGGACCCCCTCGAGGCGCTGGTCGTCCTCGTCGGTTTCGGGCCCGGTGGGGATCTGCTCTCGGACGACGCGCCAGACCCGGCGGGCATCCTCGTCAAGGTCGTCTTCGATCAGGCTGTAGAGCGTGGTCGTGCCCTGCTGGCGCTTGACGAGCCACCCTGTTCGGGCGAGGGTGGTCAGGTTCCGGCTCATGGTGGACTGCGGCAACTGGAAAACCTTGGCGATCTCACCGACCGAGAGCTCGTGCGAGGCGAGCACCCGGAGCATGCGCAGCCGGAGCGGGTCGCTGAGGGCGCCGAGTCGATCGGTCAGCGGGTTTTTCGTACCGTGTCGGGCCATGGGTGGGTCGCGCCGGGGCCAAAATCATCCGTATTTGCGGAAGAATGGTAGAAGATGGCGGCCCCATGTCAATCGGCCGGCGGCGCTGTCCCGTGTGCTGCTGGCGTGTACGCCAAGAACCCCAAGCGTGAGCGCGGGGCCAAGAGACGGTAGGAGTACGACAGCACCCTCGGCCCGTCGCTGACGCTCCGGGCTCTTTTTATGATGTCGTGCAAATCCCCTGACGCTCCGGGCTCTTTGTGCCGCCCGACCTGGGCTATCGAACGGGTGTCGCCTGAATGGGTGGGGTGCTTTGCGTCAGGGCGTGGGCAGATCGGTCTCCAGTGGCGGGCGGGCGAAGGTCGGGCCGGGGACGCCGCCCAATGTGCGCACGCGTTCCTTGGCGTTTTCATCGTCCGGGTCGAACCAGAGGACGTGCCGCAACGCTTCCAGCTCACGGTCCGGGTCGCCGAACTTGCGGTAGGCCTCGGCCAGGGCGCGGTACGGTTCGGCGGAGGGGTCCAGTGCCGCGGCGGTTTCCATCGTCTGCACCGCCTCGTCGGCGAGTCCCTGGTCGAGCAGGAAACGCCCGAGCCGCAGGTATGCCTCGGCCCGCAGCGATTCCGTGGCGATCTGTTCGAGCAGCGAAATGGCGGCGTCGGGCTCGCCGTTTGCGGCCATCGCGTGTGCCAGCGCTTCGATGTATTCGGGGTTGTCCGGGTCGAGTTCGTAAGCGATGGTGTACGCTTCGCGGGCGGCGGAGATCTCCTGCATCCCCTCGTATGCCCGGGCGAGGTCGAACAGCACATCGGCGCGCGCGGGGCGATCGGCGAGGTAGGCCTCGAAATATTTCACGGCGTCGTCGTAGCGTTTTTCGAGCAGTGCGGTCCGGCCCCGGCTGCGGGCGTCGAGCAGGCGGACTTCTTTCGTCGCGCACCCGCCGAGCAGCAGAGCGGCGAAGATGAGGCCGCAGAACGCGGCGGCCGGGCGGGACCGTAAGGTGTGGTGTTGGCGTGGCATGGTCGGTTCTCCAGGATCAGGGATGCTACACGATGCGGAGCGACGACGCCCCAAAGCCGGCACCGGTCGGGGGAGAAACCCGGACGGTGCTGCTCGAACACTCGACGCCCGATGGGGGGAGTCATTTCGACTGGTTGATCGAGCGGCCCGGGGTGGCCGACGAGCACCGGCTGATCGCGTTGCGTTGTGCGCATGACCCGCTGTGCTGTTTGCCGATCGAGGCCGAGCGGCTGCCGGATCATCGTGCACGGTATCTCGATTATGAAGGCCCGATCGGGGGCGGGCGCGGCTCGGTGCGTCGGGTGTGGCGTCGGGCGTGCGTGCTCCGCATGGAAGGCGGGGACCGGTTCGAGGTGTCGCTGGGCCGCGGGGGGGATGCACGCCGGTTGATCGCCGAGGCGATTCGTGGGGATATCTGGCGTGTGCGAGCCGGATGAGCATTGGTTCGGCGTGAAGCCGGATGGTTCGGGGGGCTGTTCAGAATTGGCGGAGTGTGGTACATTCAAGCGTCGGGGCGGGACCGGCCGACGGTGTTTTGTGTCGGTGATGGTCCACCCCGGTCGGGGTGTTGATTTCGGTGCTCGGTCACACGGATCCGGAGGAGTTCATGCGACAGAAGAAGGGGCCCAATCCGAACGAGCCTCGGCGTCCCCCGGCCGAGCCGCGCCGCGAACCCCCGCCCGCGGTCGATCCCTGCGGGGAGTCGCATCATCCTCTGGACGATGACGAGGAGTTGGCGCACATCGGGGAGTTCACGCCCCCGCCGATCGAGGTCAGCCCGGATTCGGACTCGAAGGCGGGCTACGACGCGCCGCCGCCGATGGTCAAGCCGGACGAGCCTGTGTCGATCGAGCAGGTGCCCCCGCTGGGTCCGCTGGCGACGCAGCAGCCGGCCGCGGCCCCCTCGCCGAAGCCTGCGGGGCGGAAGATCCGCACGTTCGAGCAGCGTCTGGGGCGTGGCGGGCACGAGACGAAGTGGAAGCGTCGCCCGAACCTGACCGGGACGGGGGCGATCCACGTGAAAAGCTTTCACTGCAAGCTGACGGGCGACAGCCTGGAGTATCTGGACAATCAGATCAACGAGTGGCTCGACGAGCACCCCGAGTACGAGGTCAAGATGGTGACGACCTCGATCGGGGAGTGGACGGGCAAACTCAAGGAACCCGCGCTGATCGTGAACGTGTGGGTGTGACCCCCCTGATATTGGGGGTATGTTGCGGATATTCACAGGATCAATTACGTTCTGCGCTCTCGCCGCGGGGTATTCCGGGTGTGTCTCTCGGGTGAGCGCGGCGGTTCTGTCTCAAATCCGGGGCGGAATGGTCGGATTCGACATTTCAGCAGGAGCCGATGTGATGAATGGACTCGGATGTTCCGTGCGGGCGCCCGTCGCGGCGGTGGTTGCGTTTTCGCTGGTCGGGGCGGCGCAGGCGGCGCCGACGTGGATGGGTGTTTACGGGTCGTACCAGCGGCACGACGGGGCGAACCCCGGGACGTACACGATCCTGATGAATCAGGATTACTGGGGCCTGCACGCGGAGGTGGGGGTCCGCGTCAATGGTGGGGCGTGGACGATCTCGCAGATGGCCTACGCCGGTAACAACAACGGCGATTCGGTCTGGACGTACACGCCGTCGTCGTCGATCCCGCCCGGGAGCACCGTGGAGTATTACTTCCACGGGTACGACAACTGGGGTGCGAACATCTGGGACAACAACGCCGGGTCGAACTATTCGTACACCGCCGCGCTCGTTCCCTCGTCCAAGGCGGGCATGGGGGCGTTCGTTGATTCGGGCGACACGACGTTCCGCGTCTGGGCGCCGAACGCGACGAGCGTCGCGGTGGCCGGCTCGTTCAACGCCTGGAGCGCCACAGCCAACCCGCTGGCGAGCGAAGGCAACGGCAACTGGTCGGTCGATGTCGCGGGTGATCTCTCCGGGGAGACCTACAAGTACGTCATCAACGGGTCGTTGTGGAAGAACGACCCGCGGGCCGTCGATGTGACCAACTCCGTCGGCGACTCGATCATCGCGGCGCCCTCGACATACAGCTGGACCTCGTTCTCGGCCCCCGGCTGGCACGAGATGCTGATCTACGAGATGCACGTCGGGACGTTCAACGACACCCCCGGCGGTAACCCCGGCACGTGGCAGACCGCCATCGGCAAGCTCGACCACGTGCAGGCGCTCGGCTTCAACGCGGTCGAGATGATGCCCATCGCTGAGTTCGCGGGCGATTTCTCGTGGGGCTACAACCCCGCGCACCCGTTCGCGCCAGAGAGCATCTACGGCGACCCGGACGACCTGCGCGATTTCGTCGATGAATGCCACCAGCGCGGCATCGCGGTGCTCGTCGACGTGGTCTACAACCACCTCGGGCCGAGCGACCTGGACATGTGGCGTTTCGACGGGTCGTACACGGGGAGCTACGGCGGGATCTACTTCTTCCAGGACTGGCGCGCGCCGACGCCCTGGGGCGACACCCGGCCCGACTACGGCCGCGGCGAGGTGCGGACATACCTGCGTGACAACGCCCTGTACTGGTTGAGCGACTTCAACTGCGACGGGCTGCGGTGGGATTCGACGATCAACATCCGCACGCAGAACAACGGCGGCGGGGGCGACATCTCCGACGGGTGGTCGCTCATGCAGTGGATCAACGACGAGATCGACGCGACCGCGGGTTGGAAGATCTCGATCGCCGAGGATCTGCAGAACAACAGCTGGATGACCAAGACGACCGGCAGCGGCGGGGCGGGGTTCGATTCGCAGTGGGACGCGGCGTTCGTGCACCCGATCCGCGACGCGATCATCACCGCCAACGATTCGGACCGCGACATGTACAAGGTGCGCGACGCGATCGCCAAGATCGACAACGGGGACCATCTGGATCGGGTGATCTACACCGAGAGCCACGACGAGGTGGCCAACGGCAAGTCGCGCGTTCCCGAGGAGATCTGGCCGGGCAACGCGTCGAGCTGGTATTCGAAGAAGCGTTCGACGCTCGGGGCGGGGCTTGTGTTCACCAGCCCGGGCATCCCGATGATCTTCCAGGGCCAGGAGTTCCTCGAGGACGGGTTCTTCTCAGACACCGACCCGCTGGACTGGACAAAGGCGACGACGTTCTCGGGCATCGTCGACCTCTACGGCGACCTGGCCGACCTCCGACGCAACACCGCGGGCAAGACCGCGGGCCTGCTCGGCAACAACGTCAACGTGCACCACGTCAACAACACCGGCAAGGTCGTCGCGTTCCACCGGTGGGATAAGGGCGGTGCGGGCGATGACGTGATCGTCGTGGCGAACTTCTCCGGCACCGGCTACTCCAGCTACAACATCGGCTTCCCGCGCGGCGGGACGTGGCGGGTCCGGTTCAACTCCGACTGGAACGGCTACGACTCGTCGTTCGGCAACTGGAACGCCTACGACACGACCGCCGTTTGGGGTGCCAAGGACGGGATGAACTACAACGGGAACGTGGGCATCGGGCCGTACACGGTGATCGTGCTGTCGCAGGACTGATACGCATTCAAGACGATTTGTGCGCATCGACCAGACCCGGGCTCACGCCCGGGTGTTTTTTGGTGGATTGTGAGCAAACCGCTCCCTGTCGGTTGCGGCTCGTTGTGGAGTGATGGGGGGGATGGGAGCCCTCGCTACCGCTCGGGCCTCTTTTGGATGAGGAGAGAAGAGAGAGACGGGCTGGAAGCCCGTCCCACGAGGTGATGAAGGAGATGGAGAGACGGGCTGGAAGCCCATCCCACGAGGATGAGGAGAGGGAAGGGCTCGGCTTGGAGAGCCGAAGTACCCGACCCGGCGAAGCTGGATCGGGGGACCGGGCAGGACTGATACGGGGTCATCCTGGTCAATCCACCGAGACCGGCCGGGTGCGTTCGGGCGGGGTAGACTGGCCCCGGGAGCGTCGTGATGCGGAATGTCGAGTTCAAGGCGGAGCTGAGAGACCCGAAGATCGCCCGCGCGGTGGCGGGGTCGATCGGCGCGAAGCATGTGGCGACGCTGGAGCAGACCGATACTTATTTCCGCGTTGTTTCCGGGCGGCTGAAGAAACGGGAGAGCGTGATCGACGGGCAGGCCGAGCCGGTGGAATACATTCATTATGAGCGTGACGACCGGACGCCGCCGCGGATCTCGACGTTCCAGATCATGAGCGAGGGTGAGTTCCGCGAGCGTTTCGGGTCGTTGCCGCTGCCGGAGTGGTTGACGGTGCGCAAACGCCGGGAGGTTTTCATGCTGGACAACGCCCGGATCCACCTTGATTCGGTGGAGGGTCTGGGGTGGTTCATCGAGTTCGAGGCGCTGGTGACGCGTCGGCACAACGTGGCGCGGGCGCACGAGACGGTGGCGACGCTCCGCCGCGAGTTCGGCCCGATCATGGGCGAGCCGCTGTCGGGGAGTTATTCGGATCTCCTGGCTTCGCGGGTGGACACGGAGAAGTCGGAAAGCGGGCCAGGGCGAGGTTGACCTCGGTTGGTGCGGCGTTACTCTTGTGGTCCACCAGACGGGGCCGGGGGTGGTTCCCGGCTTCGTGAGCGGGCGTGTAGCTCAGCCTGGTAGAGCACGGCATTGAAAATGCCGGTGTCGGCGGTTCAAATCCGCCCGCGCCCATTGGAACAACCCCCGTTGTGCGGGGGTTTTTTCGTGCGCACGCCGGGCGGTTTATGATCGTTCGGCTGCACCATCGAGAAACGAGAAGGAGTCTGCCATGCCGCCTGTGACTTCGACCATGCTCGAACTCGGCACGCCCGCGCCCGGTTTTTCGCTCCCCGATTACGGGGTTCACGGGGAGGGGGGGCGTCGGACGGTCTCGCTCGATGACCTGTCGGCGGATCGGCCCGTGCTGGTGATGTTCATCTGCAACCACTGCCCGTTCGTGGTGCATGTGCAGGACGAACTGGCCCGGCTCGGGCGGGATTACGCCGACCGGGTTTCGATCGTGGCGATCAACCCGAACGACGTGCGGGCGTACCCGGATGACGCGCCGGAAAAGATGGCCGAGGTGGCGCGGGACGCGGGTTATGTGTTCCCGTACCTGTTCGACGAGACGCAGGAGGTGGCGCGGGCGTACCGGGCGGCGTGCACGCCGGACTTTTTCCTGTTCGACCGGGACCGGCGGTTGGTGTACCGGGGGCAGCTGGACGACAGCCGACCGGGCAACGGGGTGCCGGTGACGGGTGCGGATCTGCGGTCGGCGATGGACGCGGTGCTTTCGGGCGGGCCGGTGGCGGCGGATCAGAAGCCGAGCATGGGGTGCAGCATCAAGTGGAAGCCGGGGGCTGTTGCGGGGGAGACGCCGGGGTGATCGCGGGCGGTGGTCATACGGAACCCGCGACAATTCGTGTGCTTCGACCAGACCCGGGTGCAGGGGCTGGTGTGGTTGGGTCGGGCAATCCGACGCGTGTTCAGCGTCGGCGTCTGGTTGGTTGAGAGTCCCGACCCGAGCTGTATCGGGGCACCGGGCAATCAGGGCGAGGGGGTGTCATGTCTCCAGCAGCGCCGCCAGGCGGTCGGGGTCGGCTCGCCTCGGGCGATCACCCATCGCCAGGAAATTCGCCAGCAGGCGTGGCCCCTCGATGGTCATGAAACTCTCCGGGTGGAACTGCACGCCCTCGACGGGCTGCTTGGGCGAGCCGTCGGGCCATGTCTTTTCGCCCCAGACCCGCCGCAGGCCCATGATGACCCGGCCTGTCGGGTCGCCGGGGTCGGCACACCACGCGGAGACTTCCCAGCCGTCCTCGCCGGGCGCCGGCGGCTCGGGCCAGGCCCGCTCGGGCACGACGAGGCTGTGGTACCGCGTCGCGGTGAACGGGTCTGAAAGGCCGGTGAACACGCCCCGGCCGTCGTGGTGCACCTCGCTGGTTTTGCCGTGCATCAGGGTCGTGTGCCGCTCGACGGGCAGGCCGTGCATGTCGGCCATGCACTGGTGGCCCAGGCAGACGCCGAGGATCGGGACGCGGCCGGCGAAGCGTTCGATGATCGCGGCCGACACCCCGGCCTCGCGGGGTGTGCAGGGGCCGGGCGAGATAACGACGTGCGAGGGGCCGGCCCCGCCGTCGAGCGCCGCGGCCTCGTCGGGCGTGATCCGGTCGTTGCGGGCGACGACGAGGTCGCGTTCGAGGGTGATCGACGGGTCGAGTTCGCCCAGCCTCTGCACGAGGTTCCATGTGAACGAGTCGTAGTTGTCGATGAGGAGGATCACGGCAGAGTGTAGTCCCCTTTGGTACACTTCTTCGATGCCCCAGACAAGCCCTCCAACCGTCGAGATTCATTTCGGCGACAATCTGCCGATCATTCGGGATTTTCCAGACGAATCGTTTGACCTGATCTACATTGATCCGCCATTCAATACGGGGAAGACTCAGGCCCGTACGCAGATCAGGACGGTCCGGGACGAAAACGGTGACCGTGTGGGATACAAGGGGCAGCGTTACCGAACGGTGCGGGTCGGACTCAAGGCATTCGCAGACAACTTCGATGATTTCCTGGGCTTTCTCGAACCCCGGCTGGAGGAAGCCTACCGGCTGCTCAAAACGACAGGAAGTTTCTTTTTACACCTCGACTACCGCGAGGTGCACTACGCGAAGGTCATGCTCGACGGGATCTTCGGCCGCGACTCGTTCATGAACGAGATCATTTGGGCCTATGACTACGGGGCTCGCTCAAAGAAAAAGTGGTCGGCGAAGCACGACAACATCCTCTGGTACGCCAAAGACCCGACGTGCTACACCTACCGCTACGACGACATCGACCGCATCCCGTACATGGCCCCCGGCCTGGTGACGAAGGAAAAGGCCGAGCGCGGCAAGACTCCCACCGATACATGGTGGCACACCATCGTCAGCCCCAACGGCAAGGAAAAAACCGGGTATCCGACACAGAAGCCGCTCGGCATCATCAACCGCCTGATCCGTGTGCACAGCAACCCGGGCGATCGTGTGCTCGATTTCTTCGCCGGCAGCGGGACCATCGGCGAGGCGGCGATCCGGCAGGGCCGCAGCGCTGTGCTGGTGGATAACAACGAGGAGGCGGTGAAGGTGATGGCGAAGAGGCTGCGATTCGATTACCCAAGGTTTGTTGGTTGGACCCCTAGTCCCGAGCTCGTGGCCGAGCCGACACTTCTCGATTCGATCGGGGCGCAATGATGCCTACCAGAATTCGTGACTTGGAAGTTCGTCAACTCGCGATGCTCTCCGAAACTCTCAAAGTTGACTATCTTGACGATGAACAAGAGTGGGAGGGTTCTCCTTTCGCTTGGATCAAAACCCGTCCATCGAGGCAGAGAGGTGCTATCGGCGAGAAACTTGTGTCGGGATGGCTTGCCTCCCGTGGTTTCAATGTTGCACGCTCTCCCGATTCAGAAGCCGATCGTGTGATCGAGAACAAACGAGTGGAAATCAAGTTCTCGACACTTTGGCGAAATGGTTGCTACAAATTTCAGCAACTCCGTGATCAGCGATACGACTTTGCAATCTGTCTTGGGTTGAGCCCGTTTGATGCGCATGCGTGGGTGCTTGAAAAGAGTATGATTATGCATGCGTGGCATGAGTCTGGTCACCTTTCAAGCCAACACGGAGGCCAAAGCGGTGTGGATACAGCTTGGTTATCCGTGGATCCCCAACAGATCCCCGGTTGGTTGAAAACACATGGCGGCCCGCTGCGCTCCGCGCTTCAAGTGATTTCGGATCTTACGGGATATCAACCTTCGTTCGAAGAATAGATCATGCCGCCAGCCCCTTGCCCATCGTCCCCGCCACGCCGTCGCGGGTGACGTAGAACATCTCCCGGGTGATCGGGTATGGCATCCGCCCGTAGTCGTCGTCGACGCGTGCACGCAGCCGATCGACGAACTCGCTCGGGCCGAGGCTCATGGCGATGAACATGTCGCGGGCCGGGGTGGCGACGTAGAAATCGCCCCCGAGCCGGGCCGACAGTTTCTTGTGCAGGTCGTCGAGCAGCAGCCTCGCGGCGTCGTACCCGTCCTGCTCGGCGAGGATGACCGCCCGGCCGCCTTCCTTGCTCTCGATGATCTGGAACTCGAGCCCCGGCGCGTATGCTCGCAGGTTCGCCCTTGAGAGCCGATCCAGCTCGTCGGCGTCGACGCCCCACTTGACCATCTGCTCGGTCGTGATGCTCACCGTCATCTGCGGCAGGTCCGTGACGAACACGATCACCGTGTCGTTGACGAACGGGACGTGGGCGACCAGATCCCGGCTCAGGTGCTCGAAGATGCTCTCGGGCTGGATCCGCGGCATCACCCGCGAGCGGACCAGCTCGAACGGCATGTCGTTCATGTCCAGCCCGTCGCCGGTGAACAGCTGGTCGAGGAAGTGCTCGACGATCTCCATCCCGCGGGTCGGTTCGTTGGACACCATCCGGTAGAGGTTCTCCAGGTCGAGCCGACGCCCGTTGACGAGCAGCTCACGCGGGCCCACCATCGCGATGGCGTAATCGGGCTGCATCCTCTTGAGGAGGTCCGCGACCTGCTCGGCGAAAGCTTCGGGCTCCATAGGCATGTTCGACATCGCGGGTCTCCTCTACGACGGCGGCGCCTCTCTGATCTCACGCCGAACATCGTTTTTTGTTCGGGCAAACGGCAGCCCGAGCACCGGGGCACTCATCGTCAAGCGGATTTGTGGATCGGAGCCGGCGACGGCCCTTTGGCGGCTGCCAAAGCCGGATCTCCCGGTACAGCCCGCGCGGCCGAGACATTCGGCCTCTCGGCGGGTGGTATTTCGGACCTCTGGATTGGTTCTCGGGCAGGGGGAGGGGCGCGATCCGGGTCAAGAAGTCAATTCGGGGGATGGTTCGGGCGTGCCGGGTGGACGCGGATCGGCTAGAATCGGGATCAACGGGCAGACCGACGGCTATGGTCTCCCGCACGCATCGGCGATGCCGAGTGACAGTTCCGGAGAACACCCCGTGACCGAACAAGAGATCGAGGCCAAAGTGATCGACATCGTCGCCGAGCAGATGGGCGCCGATAAATCCAAAATCACCCGCGAGACGAGTTTCGCCGAGGACCTCAACGCCGACAGTCTCGACACCGTCGAGTTGGTGATGGAGTTCGAGGACGAGTTCGAGACCTCGATCCCGGACGATCAGGCCGAGAAGATCAAGACCGTCGGCGAGGCGATCAACTTCATCAAGCAGGCCCACGGGCTGGATTGACCCCCGAACCGCGATGAACCAGGCCGACCACGAGCCCGCCGACCGGCGGCATGAACCGCCGGGGCATGTGCAGCACCGTGTCGTCATCACGGGTACCGGCGCGATCACGTGCCTGGGGCGTGATGAGCGCAGCACGTGGCAGGCCATGCGTGAGGGGCGTTCGGGCATCCACGCCTTCGATTTCGGGCCCTTCGAGCAGATCGGGGAGCACTGGCCCACGCGCATCGCCGGGCAGATCGCGGACCTCGATACGTCCGGTTTCCTCGAACACCGCGAGGCGAAGCGGCTCGACCGATCGACCGTTCTCGGGCTCGGTGCCGCACACGAGGCGGTCGAGCATTCCCGGATCGACTTCGGGAACGAGGACCGCGACCGGTGCGGCGTCGTGATCGGGTCGGGGATCGGGGGCATCGCCACGATCGAGGAAGGCCTGAACACGCTCAACACCCGCGGGCCCCGGCGTGTCAGCCCCTTCACCGTCCCCCGGCTCATGGTCAACGCCACCGCCGGGAACGTCTCGATCCGGTACGGCCTGCGCGGCCCGGCTTCGGCGCACGCGACGGCCTGCGCGTCTTCGGGGCACGCCATCGGCGACGCCATGGGTTATATCCGTCGGGGTGAGTGCGATGTCATGATCGCCGGGGGTGTCGAGGCCGCGATCACGCCGCTCTGTATCGCCGCGTTCAGCGCGATGAAGGCCCTGTCGACGCGGAACGACGAGCCGGAGAGGGCGAGCCGTCCGTTCGATCAGGAACGCGACGGGTTCGTGATGGCGGAGGGCGGGGCGGTTTTCGTGCTCGAGAGTCTGGAGCACGCCCAGGCCCGCGGGGCGACCATCTTGGGCGAGCTCGTCGGGTTCGGGAACACCTGCGACGCGAGCCATATCACGGCCCCGGACCCGGAAGGCCGGGGTGCCGCGCGGTCCATGCGGGCCGCGCTGCGTGACGCCGGGGTCGATCCTTCCGAGATCGACTATGTCAACGCGCACGGCACCTCGACGCCTCTGGGTGACGAGGCCGAGGTCGCGGCGGTGTTCGACGTGTTCGGCGACCACGCCCGCAAGTCCGCGGGCGGTCGGTTGCTGATGAGTTCGACCAAGTCGATGCACGGGCACGCGTTGGGTGCGTCCGGCGCGATCGAGATGATCGCGTGTCTCCACGCCGTCGGTGATGGCGTGATCGCCCCGACGATCAACCTCGACAATCCTTGCGAGGATTTCGACATCGACCTCGTCGCGCACGACGCACGCGAGAGGCCGATCCGGCTCGCGATGAACAACACGTTCGGGTTCGGTGGTCATAACACCACGCTGATTCTTCGCCGTTACGAGGGCTGACGCGTCCGGCACACGGTTTGCGTCTTGTGCTCATGCGCTCAAGCCGTGCGCACAGATTGCCGATCTGCCCCTTAGGAGACGCCGAACCGATGGCGAGTGTCAGCGCCCATCTGCATGAGTTGGAAGTCCCGATCATCGTCGAGTTGGGACGGCGGACAATGGATATCCGGGAGGTGATGCACCTGGTGCCGGGCGCGATCGTGGAGTTGCCGAAGGCCGCGGACGAGCCGCTCGAGTTGATGGTGAACAACAAGGCCATCGCCATCGGGACGGCGGTGAAAGTGGGGGAGAACTTCGGGCTGCGGATCACGGCGATCGGATCGCTGGAGCAGCGGGCCGCCGCCGCGGCTGCCGGCGATGAGATCTCCGATGATGAGGCCGAGGCGCTCGCAGCGCAGATGCTCGCCGGGCTTTGATCCTGATCCGGGAAGGTTCTCGTGATTGCTGGAGCAAGGTTGTTCTGCGTTGTCTCTCCCCGCGTGCGGAGAGAGGGAGTCGAGAACACCCGGATCTTGCTCCAGGGAGTATGAGATTTTGGGGGATGCGAATCAGCTGCTCCCGCCTCGCATCCGTTCGAGGCTCTCCGGGAACGGGTAGCTGGCGAACACGCCGACGTCGCCGGTGTTCCACATCTGCGGGCTGGGGTAGACGTCGCCCCGGTAGCCCGAGAGGTGCATCGTCCGCAGGACGGTCTCGAACGTCGGCTCCTTGCCGTCATTGTCGATCAGGCGGTTCGCCTGCCCCCCGAGGAACGACACGGACGCCACCGGCATCCGGTCGGCACGACCGCGCAGCATCTTCGTCACGGTCTGGAAGCCCCGGGCGATGTTCTGCAGCGTGAAATGATCCTGCCCCCGAGGCCGCAGCAACGCCAGCACGATGATCGAATCGAGGTCGATCTTGAGGATGTACGGCTCGTGGTCCCGGCTCGCGTGGATATGCACCGACTCGTGGAACATCCGCGCGTAGTTCGTCACCGTCTCGACCGACCACTGGCTCGTCGTCACCAGGTTCACCAGCTGCGCGATGATCCCGTGCGAGTTGTCCTGATCGTTCACCCCGCACACCACCGCGCGGTACCGCCCGTCGATCACGTCCCGGAGCATGTCCTGCCCCCACATGATCCTGATCCGTGTCCCCGCCTCGAGTCGGCTCTGGGCGCCCGGGAGCAGCGTCACATAATCGGTCTGCGGCTGCGACTGCATCAGGTCGTCGGCGGCGTCGTCGTACAGTCTCGGGCGGGCGGCGTTGGCGGGCATGGCTCGGCTCCTGTGTGGACGTCTGTTCCGTTTGTTCATCATCCTATCGCCGCGGGATCGATCACGCGTTCATCGCCCGGCAGGTGCCCGCAGCACCACCGTCACATCGCCCGTGTCGATCAGCACCCGCCCGTCGATCGCGTCCACCGACAGCGGCTCGCCGAACAACCGGACGGTGTTGCTCCCGATCGTTCGGCCGCTCGTCGTCTCGAGCAGGTGCAGGATGAACCGCGTCCCCCCCAGCCCGAACCGCCCCCGCTCGATTTTGAGCACCGCCGCCAGACCCTCGGCGACCGTCGCCGGGAGCACCCGCGCCGGCTGCACGAACGCGTCGACCCCGGCGAGATCCCCGGACGGGCCGAACACGCACAGGCCGTCCGTCGACGCCATCAGGAACCCTCCCCCGTCGAGCGGCTCGACGACGACCCGGTCGGCCATATTCAGCCGGCCCCGCGTGTCCAGGGGCTCGGGGCGGACCTGCCCCGACCGCGTGCCCACCATCCAGATGCGGTCGTCTGGCGCGCGCACCAGCAGCCGCTCGCCGAGGAGCCACGCCTCGTCGCTCTCGGCCATCTCGGGGTTGGCCAGTTCGAAGTTCAGCCGGCCGTCCGCGGGCGAGAACGAGATCACCCGGTCGTTCAGGCCCGCGATCAGATCGCCCGAGGCCGTCACCCGCACCCATCGCACCTCGCCGGCGACCTTGTCGTCGACGTGGATCGGCTCGCCCGTGCGTGCGTCCAGTGTCGCCAGCATCGGCCCGGGCTCGCCCCGCCGGTCCACGCCGACCCCGCCCATCGCGAAGACCGACCCGGCCGTGTCCACGTCGTGCAGTCGCAGCAGGGGCAGCGTCCGGCTCCACAGCACCTCGCCCGAGCCCGCGTCGAAGGCCACACCCCGCCCCCCGCGTTCGGCGAGGATGATCGTCCGCGAGTCCATCGTCAGCAGGAGTTCTTCGGGCCGGACGCGTCCCTCGATCGGGTCGATGAACCGCGACCGGGCCTGCTGCTCATCCTGGGCATGCAGGGGGATGCCTTGCACCAGCGTCTCCCATTCCGGCCCGACCCACATCGACGTGCCGTCGTCCAGCGACATCCGTTCGAGCCACCCGCCCTGCGCTGTCGGCCAGAACATCCACGCCGACACTTCGTCGATCCGCAGCAGCAGCGGGTCGGGGCGGTCCTCGATATGCCTCGTCCAGATCGCCCGCAGCGGGGCGTCATCCGACTCGGGGGCATACCAGGAGAGCGTCCCGTCGTCCTGCGACACCACAAGCACCCCGTCGAAACGGGATCGGCTGGCGCCCCCCGGCTCGGCCCGCGCCAGCGGGTGCAGCGTGTAGCCCTTGATCAACTGCGACTCGTCCTCGGCCACGAGCACGCGGCCGATTCTCGGCTTCGTCCGCCTCGCCGCAAGCCTTGCCGCGAGATCGCGCATCACCTCGTCCATGCCGATGGGTGTTTGTCCGTCCAGCAGCACGAGCCCCGGGTGATCGCGGTCCGCCTCGGCCGCCAGCGCCCCGGCTTCTTCGAGCCGATTCGCCCGAGTCAATGCCACGATCTGCGATCCGTAGGCCCTGCCCAGCAGATCCGGGTCCACTTTCATCCCGTCTCGCACCAGCCGGCGCAGTGTCTCGACCGCGCCGCCCCCGGCCCGCAACGCCCGGCGAGGATCGCCGCCCGCCTCCAGTGCTTCCGCTTCGAGCAGCCGGGCCTCGGCCGCCGCCGGGGACAGCGGGTAGCGACGCGCGAGACGCTCCAGCGCCCCGGCGTCGCCCCGGTCGACCGTCGCCAGCGCCCCGCGGGCCTCCGCGTCGAACGGCGCGTACAGATCCGCCCCCTCACGTCGGACCAATGCGTGCAGACGACGCTCCGCCTCCAACTCCGCGCGGATGCTCGCACGCGGGCCGCGCCACGACGTCCCCGCAAGCAGGCTGTCCGAGAGCAGGCGCTGGTAGGTCGCCGCGGCTTGCGCCGCCCGGCCCGAGGCTTCCTGTTGCCGACCCAGCGCGAGCGCATAGGCGACGCGCTGCGCCGGGGTGTCGGCGATCCGCCCCAGCCGGTCGATCAGCGCCGAGGCCATCGTGCCGTTCGCCGGCGCTTTGTCACGGGGCGTGTCCGCGTCGAACCACCCCGCGTGCGTCTGCCCGATCATCTCGAGTACCACGTCGAAAAGCCTCGACGAGGCCGCCCGCGCCGCCTCGCCGGGCGGTGCCCGGTCCAGCGCCGACAGCGCCATGTCGATCGCGGGGATGATCTCGTCACGCCGGCCCGCCCGGTCGGCCAGCTCGGCATACGTCACCGCCGGCATCGGGTCCGCGGGATTCGCCTCGATCCGCTCTTTCAGCATCGAAGCCGCAACGTCCCACACCAGGTAGCTCCGCAAACGCGTGTCGTCGGCCACGAGCACCTGCCCCGGCGCCACGGCTGCGTTCCCCGTCGAATCGAGCGGGATCAACTCGGGCTTCTCGCCGGGCGTGCACACCAGCACACCCTCCTTCACCGGCGCCACCAGCCGGTCGCCCGACACCACCACCCGGCCTGTAAAACCTTCATGCGACGAGGCCACGTCGAGCGGCGGCAGCCCCAAGTCAGCCAGCGTCTCGCGATCGAGATACACCACCCGAGACTCGCCCGCCGCCCCGACGATCCCCCCCGGCAGATCCAGCAGATACACCGCCGATCCGATCCGACGCGCCGATACGGAAGCCTGCATCCGGCCAGTCTCGGCGTCGAGCCGACGAACGGAAAGCCGGTCCGGCGATACCGCGATCACCGCGCCCCCGTCGGGGATCGGTGCGTGCACCGTCCACGCCGACGGCTTGAGCCCCTGATCCGTCAGACCGGAGGACCGGCGGAGCCAGAGCGTCCGGCCCGTGTCCGTCTCCACCGCGATCGTCAGCCCGATCTCGTCGACCAGGTACGCCGCCCCGCGCCACACCGTCACGGCCTGGGCCGCCCGTGTCTGCTGCTGATACGGCAGCGCCCCGACCGACCCGACCAGCCGGGTCCACCGCACCGACCCGTCGGCCAGATCCAGCCCCGCGAGGTAGACACTGATGATCCGCCTCGCGCGCTCGTTCTTGCGGAGCGCGACGACCACCGTGCCCCCGTCCACCGCCACGGGGCCGCGGATACTCGCCCCGGCCGTCTCGGGTGTCAGCTCGCCCGGCTCGACCGCCCAGAGCGTCTCGCCCGTCGCCCGGTCGAGGCACAACAGCCGGTCGTCGCCCTCGCGTCGGCCGCTGATCACGTGTCCCAGCGGCGCCAGCACCACGCGGTCGTGCGACGTCACGGTGGACGGGTCTTCGATCATCCGTGTCCGGTGGCGTCGGCTCTGCACGTTGCGGAACTGCGCGTCGTTCTCGGGCGCGGGCGGGGTCCGCCAGAGCCGGCGCAGCGTGAAGCGGTCCAGCGCCACGACCGCCGCCCCGTCGTTGATCAGCACGGTGCCCTCGACGATGCTCGGGATCGTCCAGTACGACCGCACGCGCCCGCGTTCCGTCTCGCCCATCCACTCCGACGCCGACGGGAGCAGCACGGTCTGCAGCGGTGTGGGCACGAGCCCCGCCAACACTGCGGCGTCGAACGGCGCCAGTGCCGCCCGCTCGCCGTTGTCCAGCCCCGGGGGCGGTTCAACCCGGCGGATCGACGCGGCCGGTCCGCCCGCCAGACGCGACCAGCGCGCCACCAGCGCCCCCGCGTCGTCCCGCTCCAGGTACCCCGCGATCGTCGATGCCAGCGCCGCCGCCTCCCCGGCCCGGTCCGCGTGCTGCATCAACGGGTGCCGATCCAGTTGCCGGAGCGTCCGCCACGCCGACTCGAACCGGCCCGATTCGAATTGTTCCTGCGCGACGCGGAGCGTCGCCTCGAAACCCGCGTCCGTCAGCGGCCGGGTGCGTTCGACGTCGCGGTGCCGGCCCGATGCGAGCAGGCGTTCGGCCTCGGGGTTCTGCTGCTCGGTGTACGCCTTGAGCAGTTCGGGCCGGTCCAGCAGTGTCCGCAGGACCGCCTCACGCACGGGGATGAACAGGTCGTCCCCGGTCTCGATCAGCCGATCGCCCTGCCCGTCGAGCAGCCGCTGCAGGGCCCGCGCCGCCTCGGCCCGGCTCCCCGCGTTGATTAGACCGTCGATCTGCGAGAGCGTCTCGGCCGCCAGCGGCGAATCGTCCACATACGCCGGCGCCGGCACCTGCCCCTGTGCGGCCCCGGCACCGGCGAGCACGAGCACCAGCAGGGCCCGATAGAACAACGCCTCCACGGCGTGGACGGAAAATCGGACCCGGCTCGATTCCTTGTGTGCGTGCGGCATGCCGTCTGTACACCTGATCGGCGAGCGTACGCCACCGCTTGCGGGAAGTTGATTGAACCACCCGCCCCGCGCGGCCGATCGGCCCTCACCATGAGTCTTTTCACCTGGCAGGCGGTTCTGCCCGCCGACGATCAAGACGCGGCAAAGGCCGAGAACAACACCAGCCGATCCGAAAAGCGGCGGCGGATCGGTACCGCGGCCCGCTCGACCCGGGTGATGCTCCTCGCCTTCGCCCTCGTGGTGATGAGCCTTGTGGACCTCTCGATCACGGTGACCTACCTCAAAGGCGCCGGGTTCGCCGAGGAGAACCCCTTCGCGCGGGTTGTCATGTCGCACGGGTCGACGGAGCTGCTCGCGTGGTGGAAGGCGATGACCGTCCTGCCGACCGTCATCGTCCTGCTGATATACCGCAAAAAATTCAGCGCCGAGCTGCTCGGCTGGATCGCCTGCGGCATCCTGCTGCTCGTCTCCATCCGCTGGGTCCAGTACACCGACGCCACGGAGGTGCTCGTCGAATCCATGCCCGCCCTCGACCACGGGGCGGACCACCGATGGGTCACGCTCGACTGATCGGCCACCCGCCCGCCGCCCGTCTGCTACGCTCTCGGCGTCATGCAGCACGCCAGAAAAATCTGGATCGCCGCCGTTCTCGCCGGGTTCCTCTCGGGGTGCTCGTCCGTGCGCGCGCCGCGGTTCAATGTCGTCGCCGTCCAGGAGACCGAACGCACCGACCTTGCTGTCGTTCTGGACTTCACGGTTGAAGCCGTGAACCCAAACGACGTCGCCCTCCCGCTCCGGCGCGCGTCGTACACCCTCACGCTCGACGGCGAGCGGGTCTTCTCGGGCAGCCGGATCGCCCGCGCCACCGTCCCCCGCTACGGACGGCAACGCTTCGAACTGCCCGCGGTCGTCCCCGCGGACCTCATCGACCCGGCCCGTTTCGACCAACCCGGCGACATGCTCTACACACTCGACGGCACCGTGCAGTACCAGCGGCCCGGCCGCTTCGCGGAGTTCCTGTTCGATATCAACCTCCGCAGGCCCAAGGCCCCGCTCCACCTCCGCGGCACCCTCGACCTGCCCGGCGGTTCTTCGGGCAAAGCCACACCCGCTGCCGAGTGAGCACCATTCCCTCACAGCAGACCCGCATCAAACAAACGGTCTCTATCCGCCATCTGTTTTCCGGCCATCTCGTTCTGTGAACCATCTGCCAATCTGGCCCTCTGGCCATCTGCTATTTGGCCCTCTGGCCATCTGCTATTTGGCCCTCTGGCCATCTGCTATTTGGCCCTCTGGCCATCTGCTATTTGGCCCTCTGTCTCCCCTCAAGGCGACCCCGCCGGCCCGTACAGATCCGCCTCCGCGTCGTTGATCAGGTACAGCCCCAGCAGCCAGCCCTGCGACAGGTACGGGTCCACCTCGAACCGCCCCGTGATCCGCCCGTACGACACCGCCCCGCCCTGCCCGAACACCTTGCCCGGGTCCGACGTCAGCTTGTCCCGCAGGTTTACCTCGATCGCGTCGTACGGCGTCGGGGGCACCCCGATGCAGCACCCGTCCCACTGGTTCAGCATCACCAGCATCTCTTTCAGGCTCGTCGCCCCCACAGGCAGCAGCGTGTACCCCTCGATCGTCACACGCTTGCCGTTGAGCGCCATGATCCACTCGGGGATCTTGTCCTTGCCCCGCCGGGGTTGATACACCCGCTTGACCGCCGTGAGCAGGTCCCACCCGATCCGGTAAGGCTCCGCCTCCGTCCCCTTGCCCCCGACCTTCCAACGCCCGTCGAGCAGCAGCCCGTCGGCGGTCTCGACAACAGGCTCCGCCGCCGGCTTCTTCTTGTTTTTCCTGCCGTGCGAGAACAACCGACGCGCCCGCTCGGCTTTCGACTCCGCTTTCGATTCCACCTCCGCGGCAGCCTTTTTCTCGACCTTCTCATCCGCCTTCTCGGGAGCAGCCGCCGGGCTTGGTTTGGTATCCGATGAAACAGGCTTCGCATCCGGCACCGGGGCTGGTGTTTCAGTCGGCTCCGGCTTGCTCTCGGCTTTCGCAACCTCTGTGGTGTCAGGCTTTTCGGGCGGGGCCGGCGTCTCATGCGTCACCGGGGTCCCCGGTCCGCCGGCGTGCCCCGCCCCCTCATCCGGGTATGGCATGTCCGTGCCGGGCCGGGGGGCCGTCTCCGGCTTCTTGATCGCCGGTTCCGCCGGGGCCGGTTGGACCGGGGCGATCGGCGGCCGCGCCGCCGGCATCTCCGCCGGCACCATCGGCCCACCCGGATTGGTCTCACCCGCGACCGCCTCGACGCGCGAAACAGGAGCATCCCCCTCGTCCTGCGTATCCGATTCAGCGCCGTTCGCGGCCCGCACCGGCTCCGTCTCGCGGGCGGTGGGGGTGTTGAGGG
>JALWOY010000089.1 GCA_027083355.1 Phycisphaerales bacterium
CCCCGCTGGAAGACCCCGACATCCCCCTGCTCTTCGACTGCGACCACGAACTCAAGACCTTCCTCGCCGCCGACATCGCCTCGGAATTCAGCCGCCCCGCCGTCCTGCTCGGCAGCGGCATGGAATTCAAATGGATCGACGGCATCGCGGACCTCGGCCTGCCCATCATCATCCCCCTCCGCTTCCCCGCCAAGCCTGATGTCTCCACCGTCGGCAAGGCCGAGTCCGTCGAACTCGAAACCATGATGACGTGGGAGCAGGCCCCGACCAACCCACGCCGGCTCCGCAAGAAAATGCCCGACGCCGACCTGGCCCTTACCGCCAGCCGGCTGCCCAGGGGCCGCGACTTCCTCGACGAACTCCGCCTCGCGATCGAAAACGGGCTGAATGAAAACGACGCCCTGGCCATGCTCACCACCGCACCGGCCCGACTCGCGGGCGTCACCGACCAGCTCGGCACCATCGAAAACGGCAAACGCGCCAACCTGCTGATCACCTCAGGACCCGTCTTCGACGAGGACACCGATTTCTACGACATCTGGATCGACGGCGTGCCGCACATCCTGACCGACCGCCCCGGCCCCGACTTCGACGGCACATGGCACTTCTTCGTCGGCCCCGAAGACAAGCCGTTCTTCGAGATGGCCCTCGAAATCACCGGCTCGCACGACACCCCAAAGGTCGTCGGCACCGAAACATGGGGCGAAGAAGGCGAGCAGGAACCCCATTCCGCCCAAGCCAGAAAAGTCGTCATCGACGACAACCGCATCAGTTTCCTGCTCGACGACGAGGACGATCAGCGGGTGACCTACATCATCTCCGGCGTCCTCGCCGAGAACGGCCTCATGCGCGGCACCGCCGTCGGACCCGACGACAACACCTTCCAGTGGGCCGCGAGAAAAACGGACGAACCCGAAGATCAAGTCGACGAGCAAGAACAGGACGACGACGAGTTCGAGCAGGCCCCCCCGCTGCCCGGCTACCCCTTCGGCCCCTACGCCGTCAAATACGAACCACAACCCGAGACGGTCCTCGTCAACAACGCGACCATCTGGACCGCCACCGACCGCGGCCGCATCGACAAGGGCTGGCTCCTGATCCGCAACGGACGCATCATGCGCGCCGAGCAAGGCTCACCCCCGGACTTCCTCCTCAACGGCACCAACCCCGAGATCGTCGTCCTCGACGCCACCGACAAACACATCACCCCCGGCATCGTCGACGCCCACAGCCACACGGGCCTCTTCGGCTTCGGCGTCAACGAGGCCGGCCAGGCCGTCACCGCAGAGGTCCGCATCGCCGATTCCCTCGACCCCGGCAACATCAACTTCTACCGCCAGCTCGCCATGGGTGTCACCACCGTCAACAGCCTGCACGGCTCGGCCAACCCCATCGGCGGGCAGACCACCGTCCACAAACTCCGCTGGGGCGTGCGCACACCACGCGACATGCGGGCCGACGGCGCCAAGCCCGGCATCAAGTTCGCACTCGGCGAGAACGTCAAACAGAGCAACTGGGAAAACAGCGACCGCACCCGATACCCCCAGACCCGCATGGGCGTCGAGACACTCATCCGCGACCGATTCCAGGCCGCACGCGAATACGCCGACGCGATCGCCGAGACCGGCCCCGACAGCGTCCGCCGTGATCTCGAGCTCGAGGCCCTCGCCCAGGTCCTCTCCGGCGAACGCCTCCTCCACTGCCACTCCTACCGGCAGGACGAGATCCTCATGCTCTGCCGCATCGCCGACGAGTTCGGCTTCCAGATCGGCTCCTTCCAGCACGGGCTCGAGGTCTACAAGGTCCCCGAGGCCGTCCGCTCGCACGCCATCGGCGCCAGCATCTTCAGCGACTGGTGGATGTACAAGGTCGAGGTCATGGACGCCATCCCCTTCGCCGGCCCCCTCCAGACCGAGGCGGGTGTCCTCACCAGCTACAACTCCGACTCCGACGAGATGGCCCGCCGCCTCAACACCGAGGCCGCCAAGGCACTCAAATACGCCCGCCCCGGCTCCGGCATGACCGAAGAAAACGCCCTCCGATTCGTCACCATCAACCCCGCGGTGCAGATCGGCGCCGGCCACCTTGTCGGCAGCCTCGAAGAGGGCAAGGACGCCGACTTCGTCATCTGGTCCGACAACCCACTCTCCACCCGCGCCATCGCCGAGCACGTCTTCATCGACGGCCGCGAGTACTACAGCCTCGAACAGGACCGACTCCACCGACAGTGGATCGCCAAAGAACGCCAACGGCTGATCCAGAAGATCAACGGCGCCCCGAAACGGACCGAATCGGACGACAACGAACAGGTCTCGGACGAAAAGAAAAACGACAACGACGAACCCGGGTACCACGACGCCACCAAAGACTGGCTCGACGCCGGCAACGCCCAGGGCCGCTGCGGCTGCGACGAGATCCACCACACGGAGGGCAATCAAGAATGATCACCTCGACACAATCCCGATACGCCCCCGCCATCATCGCCCTGCTCGCTTCGGTGCTCCTGCTGTTCACCCAAGCGACCGCCCAGGACCTCATCCCCGCCGCACCGCCGCAAAAAGGCGGCGTCATCCTCGCCGGCGGCACCGTCCACACCGTCTCGGGCGACACCATACAAAACGCCGCCCTCGGCTTCCGCGACGGCAAAATCACCATGCTCGCCCCCGCGTCCGTCCTCAAAACAATCACCCTCACGCCCGACACCGAGATCGTCGACATCACCGGCAAACACGTCTACCCCGGCATCATCGCCGCGATCACACGCCTCGGCCTGACCGAGACCGAGGCCGTCCGCGCCACACACGACTACGACGAAACCGGCGACTTCACCCCCGAGGTCCGCGCCGTCGTCGCCGTCAACCCGGACTCCACACTCATCCCCGTCGCCCGACTCAACGGCGTGCTGCTCGCGGGCGTCTGGCCCTCGGGCGGACGCGTCCCGGGCCGCGTCGGCGTCATCCGACTCGACGGATGGACCTGGCAGGACATGACCGTCCGCGACGACGCCGGCCTCGCCGTCAACTGGCCCGCCGTCCGCCCCCGCCCCGACACATGGACCGGCAAACCCAGGCCCGACGCCACCGACCGGGTCATCGACCAACTCGACGCGATCAACCGCTTCTTCGACGCCGCCTCGGCCTACGCCAAGGCCCACGCCGCCGACCCGGATTCTCCCCGCGACCTCCGCCTCGAGGCCGTCACCCCCTACCTCGAACAGACCGCCGACCACCGCCTGCTCATCCACGCCAACGACTACGACCAGATCGTCTCGGCCGTGACCTTCGCTTCCCGACGCGGGCTCTCGGCCGTCATCGTCGGCGGACGCGACGCGCCCCTCTGCGCCGACCTGCTCAAGGCCAACGACATCCCCGTCATCGTCGACGGTGTCTACCGATTCCCCAAGCGCGCCGATTCGCCCCACGACGAGGCCTATACCCTCCCCGCTCGCCTCCACGACGCCGGCGTCCGCTTCTGCATCGCCGGCGCCGACCACGACGGCAACGTCCGCAACCTGCCCTACGAGGCCGCCATGGCCGCCCGCTTCGGCCTCGACCGCGACGAGGCCATCCGCGCCGTCACCCTCTCCGCCGCCCACATCCTCGGCATCGCCGACACCTACGGCTCCATCGAGCAGGGCAAAAGCGCCACCCTCATCGTCACCACCGGCGACATCCTCGAGATCCCCACCAACACCACGCTCGCCTACATCGACGGCCGCCGCATCGACCTCCGCAGCAAGCAGACCGAACTCCGCGACAAATACACCGAGAAATACCGCCAGCTCCACCTCATCGACGACTGACCCGCCCACCTTTCTTACCTTCATTCCCTTGTGGGACGGGCATCTTGCCCGTCTCTCCATCTCTTTCCCCGCAAAAGAGCCCGGAGCGTGAGCGACGGGCCGGGTTTCAATCAGCTCCTTGCAGGACCGACTTCCAGCTTTACCGGATCGTGTTTCTCAACCAACCAGACGCCGACGCTGAGCTTGCGTCGGATTTCCCCTCGAACCGCACAACCCGCCGATACCTCCCTCCCTCTCCCCGCCCTGCGGGGAGAGGGCCGGGGTGAGGGGCTTCTGACTCTCCTCTCCCTCCTCCCTCTCGTTGGACGGGCTTCCAGCCCGTCTCTCCATCATCTCCAACTTCCTCCCAAAAGAGGCCCGAGCGGAAGCGAGGGCTCAAGCCCCCCGCGCACAAAAAACCCCCGGCTCACACCGGGGGTCGAATTCAACATTCAACACAGAAGAACGATCAGTGCACGCCCTGCGCCACCAACGCGTCGGCCACCTTTTTGAAGCCCGCGATGTTCGCGCCCTTGGCGTAGTTCACCTTCCCGTTCTCCGTGCCGTACTCCACGCACTGCTGATGGATCCCCTTCATGATCCCCTTGAGCTTCTCGTCGACCTCCTCGCGGGTCCAGCTCAGACGCAGCGAGTTCTGGCTCATCTCGAGCCCCGAAACCGCAACGCCGCCCGCGTTGGCCGCCTTGCCCAGCCCGTAGAGCACCCCGTTCTTCATGTACACGTCGATCGCCTCGGGCACGCTCGGCATGTTCGCACCCTCGCTCACGACCTTGCACCCGTTCTTGACCAGCGTCTCGGCGTCCTCCTTCGACACCTCGTTCTGCGTCGCGCACGGAAGCGCCACATCGCACGGAACATCCCACGGACGCGCCCCCGCACGATACTCCGCCTTCGGGAACTTCTCGACGTACTCGCTGATCCGCCCACGACGGACGTTCTTCAGCTCCATCACCCAGGCAAGCTTCTCGCGGTCGATGCCGTCAGGGTCGTACACCGTCCCGCCAGAGTCGCTCAGCGTCACGACCTTCGCGCCCATGTCCAGCGCCTTCTCGGTCGCGTACTGCGCCACGTTCCCCGAGCCGGAAACCGTGCACACCTTCCCCTTCATCGAATCGCCGACGTGCTCGAGCATGTTCTCCGCGAAGTACAGCGTCCCGTACCCCGTCGCCTCGGGACGGATCAGGCTCCCCCCGAACTCCAGCGGCTTGCCCGTCAGCACGCCCTCGAACGTCCCGCGGATCCGCTTGAACTGCCCGAAGAGATACCCGATCTCACGCCCGCCCACGCCGATGTCGCCCGCGGGAACGTCGGTGTTGGCGCCGATGTACTTGCACAGCTCGGTCATGAACGCCTGACAGAAGCGCATCACCTCGCCGTCGCTCTTGCCCTTGGGATCGAAGTTCGCCCCCCCCTTGCCCGCGCCCATCGGCAGCCCCGTCAGGCTGTTCTTGAACGTCTGCTCGAACGCGAGGAACTTCAGCAGCCCCTGGTACACCGTCGGGTGGAACCGCAGACCGCCCTTGTAAGGGCCGATCGCGTTCGTGTACTCGACCCGGTACCCACGGTTCACCCGCGTCTGACCGTGGTCGTCCTGCCACGCCACGCGGAAACTGATGATCCGGTCCGGCTCCGTCAGCCGCTCCAGAATCTTGTGCTCCTGATACACCTTGTGGTCCATCACGAACGGCAGCACAGACTCCACAACCTCGTGCACCGCCTGATGGAACTCGGGCTCGTTCGGGCTCCGCTCGACGACCCCACGCATGAACCGATCCACGTCGTCCTGCACGCTGGTTCCCCCGCTGGTCACAATGGGTTCAGACTCGATCACCGTGCTCACGGCTCACTCCTTTCGCCGGGGATTGTTCTGTTGGCCCCGGGAAAAAAGTATAGGCCACTCCTTTTTCTGTATCACCACATCCAAACGATCTTCATGTGCGTTTTCCCCGGCTGCACCATTCTATCGGACCCGCCTCACCGCCGCTGCCCGCTCCCCTGAACCACGAAACGCTCCGTCGTCAGACCCTCCAGACCCATCGGGCCGTACCAGTGCACCCGGCTCGTCGAGATCCCGATCTCAGCCCCCAGCCCCAGCTGGAACCCGTCGTTGAACCGCGTCGACGCATTCACCAGAACGCACGAACTCGTCACCCGCCGGCAGAATTCCGCCGCCGCCCCGTCGTCCCCCGTCAAAATTGCCTCGGTGTGGTTCGACCCGTACCGCGCGATGTGCCCGATCGCCACGTCCATCGAATCCACCACCCGAGCCGCCACGATCAGGTCCAGATACTCCCGCCCCCACCCCTCGCCCGTCCCCCCCCCGACCCCCCCGCCCCCCCCCCCCCCCCCCCCCCCCCCCCCCCCCCCCCCCCCCCCCCCCCCCCCCCCCCCCCCCCC
>JALWOY010000090.1 GCA_027083355.1 Phycisphaerales bacterium
CTTGAGCATCGTCACCGGCGACCACGGCGGGCGGCCGTCTTTGTTGTTGTACTCGGGCAGCCGCGCGATCGGGCGTGCGAGTTCATCCCACGGTGTCGCCGCGTCGAGCCACTCGAGCATCGCCGCCGACCGCGGCCCGCCGTCGAGCATGCAATCCACAAACCCCATCGCCGCGTTCTTGCGCACCGCCATGACAGACCTCTGTCCCCCGTCACGATCCGAGCCCCGGAACAACGGCGTCAGCATATCATGCGCGAAGGCGGAGGTTGTTCAGAGGCTCCTGCTGTTGGGCCAACCGCCGCTTTCATGACAAACTCGCCTTTTGCAAGCGGTGAGAATGCAAAGGCTCTGGTTGAAGCCGGAGCGGTTGTATCGCTTCAACTGTCGAATTACGTCGTGTCAAATGGCGACAGCACCATGCTCTCTGCAGATGGTACCGGCTCGCTGTTGGATTTGAGCACGGCAACGCTCTTCGATGCGCATTCTATCGGCAATGCAACCGAAAGTACTACGACAATCCAGGCATCGAACGGTGGCAAGATCGATCTGAGTGGGGTTTCTACAGTCCGGGGCGGCACACCCGGATTACTCGGTCCGAATACACTCCGATTTCTTGCCACTTCTGGAGGATCAATCGATCTTTCTTCGCTTACCAGTGTGCCCGACGGGACAACAAAGTTTGAACTTGCAGGCGGAACCATTGATCTCTCGTCACTCACGACGGTGGAAGCAGGAACTTCGACCGAGTTGGTGGTGCCAGCTTCACAGACACTCGATCTCCCTTTGCTCGTTCGTGCAAAGGCGATCTTTACAATCGAAGATGGAGCGACCCTGAATGCGCCCGTCCTGACAGATGTCTCAGGCTCATCCATCGAACTGACGCCCAGCCGATTCTTGAATGCGCCAACTTTTACGGCGATCGATGACGCCCGGCTCCATATCAATGGAGGTGCAACACTGGCGGTTGCGGACACGGATTATATCTTGAACAACTTCGGAGACACCGCGCTCGCGGCGGACGGCGCCGGCTCACTGTTGGATCTGAGCACGGTAACGCTAGTCGACGCAAATTCAATCAGCGATGGTCACGGAAGCACTACTACCATCCAATCCTCAAATGGCGGCGTCATCGATCTGAGTGCCGTTTCAACAGTTCGTGGTGGCCCACCCGGGATACTCGGGCCGAATACACTCCGGTTCTTTGCGGCTTCTGGTGGATCAATCAATCTTTCATCGCTCACCAATATTTCCGACGGAACAACAAAGTTTGAACTCTCTGGCGGATCTATTGATCTCTCGGCACTCACAACAGTTGATGCAGAACCATCGACCGAGTTCATAGTCCCTATTTTTCAAACGCTTGATCTCCCTTTGCTTGTCCGTGCGAAAGCAATTTTCACGATCCAGGATGGGGGCAGCCTGAATGCGCCTGTCCTGACCGATATCTCGGGTTCATCCATCGACCTGACGCCCAGCCGATTCTTGAACGCACCGACATTCACAGAGATTGATGACGCCCGGCTCCATATCATCGGAGGCGCATCATTAGCGGTTGCGGACACGGATTATATCTTGAACAACTTCGGGGACATCGTGCTCTCGGCTGATGGCGTCGGCTCACTTCTGGATTTGAGCACAATAACACTCGTCGACGCGAGTTCTATCGGCAATGGCCATGGAAGCACTACGACAATCCGGGCATCGAACGGCGGCATGATCGATCTGAGAGGGGTTTCTATAGTTTGGGGCGGCACACCCGGGATACTCGGGCCGAATACGCTCCGATTCCACGCCGCTTCTGGAGGGTCAATCAAACTCGGCAGCATGACCCATGACTTTGGAACAATTCGACTCGAAGCAACAGAGCCCGGGAGCAAGATCATTTCCGATGGTAATTTAATACTCGGCGTCGATGGTCATTTGGAGCAATTCAATTTTACAACAGGAACATCGCTCCATGTTGGCGGCGATTTATTGCACACGGCCACAAGCGAAGATGATCATACAACTCGTGATGGCACCATTTGGATGGATGGCATGGGTATCCAGCATTTCGAGGTTGCTGGGGCCGACCTCGGGCTACCAATGGATGACATCGGCAACAACTTCAACTGGGGTGCCATGGTTATTGGGCAAGACACGCAGCCCACAACCGTCATGCTCCAGGACACGATCGACAACGGGAATCGTGGGCCCAATGATGAATCGGAGGTGTTCTACCTATCTGGGTTCCCACAAGGCGATGATGGGTTGAGCATTCGAGGCGGATCCGTTTTGAATCTCAACGGTCTGGATGCCTATGTTGGTACCGTGAATGGATGGATCCATCTCAATGGACTCTTCGCCCCCGGCGAACTTCGTATTCCCTATGATGAGGGATTCATTCAGTTGACTGTGTGCCCTGCCGACTTGAACGGTGATGGTGTTATTGATCACATCGACATCAACATCTTTTCGATTGGTTTTCTTTCCTCTGACCCAATCGCGGATCTCAACGGCGACGGCCTGCTGGACCTCGATGATATTGCTTTCTTCATCTCGGCGTTCAACGCCGGTTGCCCGTGATGGCCTGATGCCCGTGATGCAAGCATGACCCGACGCCCGGTCCCCGCGGCCGGGCAGTCGGGGTTCGGTGTCGAATCAGCAAACCAGCAAATCGGTTCCGAAGGCCTATGTGCATGGGCATCCATGCCATTTGCTGCTTTCATGCTTTGTTGCTTTGATGCTTTGGCCATCTGGCTATCTTTCCCCCCGGCCATTTGCTCTTTGCCCATTCGAACCTCCGTGGCCCTTGGTGGCCCTCAGTGGTGAAAAATGGGGACAGGGATCGGAGGCAAATCTGCAGAGCAGCAAACCAGCAAATCGGTTCCGAAGGCCTATGTGCATGGGCATCCATGTCATTTGCTGCTTTCATGCTTTGTTGCTTTGCTGCTCTTCGCCGCCAAAGACAGTCAATTCACGGACGAGCCCAACATCTGCCCATCTGGCCCCGGCCGTTTGGCCAAGGCGTCTGGATGGGCACCCGATTCGGGCCTGTGGTCGGCACTGGTCTCTGTGTGGCACCGGCTGCTTGCCGGTCGGTGTGCATGTGATGGAGCGGCGAGCCCCGGCCACAAGTTGCCGGGGAACACGAGCGATCAACACGACCGCCCGATGCACAAAGCGTTGAGCCCGGCACGGGGGTTCAGGAAAAAAGGGTCGAAGTGATATCCGCTCGGTGTTACGGGCACCCCGCCAGGAACGAATCCACGAAGGCGAAAAGGTCCGCGAGATCGAGCACCCCGAACGGCTCGGCCAGATCCGCGCGGGGATCGCCGCCGATGAAGAAATTGACAAACAACTGGAGATCTTCCAGATCGAGCACGCCGAACGGTGAGGTCAGGTCGGCGGGGTTGCAAGGCTGATCCCCGCCGCCGTTGCCCATGAAGATCTGAACGGAATGGAACGCCTCGACGCCGAACTCCACCGGCAGCGTGAACAAGCCCGAATCGGGGTAGACGGCGAACGCGGGATCACCCGCGGCCGAGGCTTGATATGTGAACAGCGCCGCCCCGCCGAAGGGCACGAGGTCGAACTCGCACACGAGCAGGGGGTTGGATGTGTCCACCGGTCCCACCAGGGCCCGCTGTGACTCGACCATGTTCAGCATGTCCGGGCCGTCCAGCACCGGCGCCGGAATGTTCTGCACCCAGGTCCCGGGGACGAAATTGGCGGTCATGCCCGGCACGTCGCTGTCGGGCGAGAGGTCGATTTCGGCGAGCCCGAAATAGGCGTCCGGGCCCCCCGTGAACTCGGCGAGCATCACGAAATGAACCGTCTCATTCGCGCCGTAGAACGCCGTCTCGCCGGGCCCGATCAGCACCCCGTCCTGCTCGGCGTACAGGTTGACGTCGAGCGTCTGGCCGAACGCGGCCCCCGTGGCGAACAGCACAATCGGCAAGCCGGCGCGGATCATGTGATTCAACATCCCGTGTTCCTTTCCGCGTGAGGACCGACCAACCCCGGATACGGCAATGTACCTTGCGTGCATCGGGCACTCAATCCCTTTTCCCACACCACCGCGGCCCTATGCTCCGGGGAGAGAATCTCCGGGCGGGTAGCTCAGTTGGCCAGAGCATTCGCTTTACACGCGAAGGGTCCCGGGTTCGAGTCCCGGCCTGCCCATTCAGCAACCCACGCATCGGCAGCCGCGCCGCCGACACCATGAACCGACTCGACCCGCTCTATTGCCTCCTCGCCGTCGCCGCCGCACCGGTCTGGCTCCGAAAGGCGCGTGGCGGGTGGGGTCAGCGTTTCGGCCGCGTCGGCAAAATGCTTAAGAATCCCGGGCCGACGCCGGGTCGCAAACGCCTCATGCTGCACGCGGTCTCCGTGGGCGAGGTCAACGCGCTGCGATCGCTCGTGCCGCTTCTGACGCCCCACGCCGACGTGATCATCTCGGCCACCACCGACACGGGCCTGGCGCGCGCACGATCGCTGTATCAGGATTCCTGCGAAGTCGTGCGCTACCCGCTCGATTTCTCTGGCTCGGTCGCCCGATTCCTCGACGCCGTCCGCCCCGACGCGGTGGCGCTGGTCGAGCTCGAACTCTGGCCCAACTTCGTCGGTGCCTGCCGCGCGCGGCGCATCCCGCTGTGCGTCATCAACGGGCGGCTGAGCGCGCGCAGTTTCAAGGGCTACCGGCGATTCCGCCGGTTCCTCTCGCCCATGTTCCGCCGGCTCGAGTTCGCCGCGGTGCAGGATGAGACCTACGCCGAGCGTTTCGAGGCGATGGGTTGTGCGCACGACGCGGTGTATATCACGGGCTCGATGAAGTGGGACAACGCGGTGATCGCCGAATCGGTCGAGGGCGCGAATGAACTCGCCGAGAACATGGGCATCGACCGGTCCCGCCCGCTGGTGGTCGCCGGCAGCACCGGGCCGGGCGAGGAGGCGTTGATCCACCGTGCCTGCGCCGGGCTGCGGGATGTGCAGCTGGTGTGCGCGCCGCGCAAGCCGGAGCGGTTCGATGAGGCGGCCGCCGCGATGACCGGGTGTGTGCGCCGGAGCGTGACGAAAAAGCAGGGGCCGCCGGCGGTGCGGTGCGACCGGTTCCTGCTGGACACCATCGGCGAGCTGCGGGCGATGTACGCGTTGGCGGACGTGGTGGTGGTGGGGCGGTCGTTCGGCGATCTGCACGGGTCGGACCCGACCGAGCCGATCGGGCTGGGCAAACCGACGATCATCGGCCCGGCGGTGGGCGATTTCGCCTCGATCGTGCGCGCGTTCGAGGACGCCGGCGGGATCGTCCGGGCGACGCGGGACACGCTGCGGGGCGAGATCGCCCGGCTTCTGGAGGATCGGCGGGCCGGGGCGGAGATCGCGGCCCGGGGTCGGGCGTGCATCGAGGCGAACCGTGGGGCGAGCGATCGGCACGCGGATCTGGTGCTGTCGTTGCTCGAAGCCGGGGTGGACTCCTATTGTCCTGACCCGACGGGGGCGTAGCTCAGTCGGTAGAGCAGTGGCCTTTTAAGCCATTGGTCGGGGGTTCGAGTCCCTCCGCCCCTATTCCTCCCCTCGCGGCGACGGATCGACCGCGGCACACGACCCACGGAGGCGGCGTTTCCATGACCAGCCCAGAGCGTGACCCGGCCGTGCTGCACGCGTGCCTGCATCAGGGGCGGGTCTGCCTGTGGGCGGAATCCCCGGTGTCGGCCGCGTGCGTCGCGGGGGCCGCGGGAGATGCCGTTGATGCATCGGGGGATGCTGTCGATGGATCGGACGGCGTGCCCGTTGGGCATCCGTATTCGATCGCAGCCGAGACGTTGCGAACGCTCCTGCCTGTTGACGCGGGGGATTTCGAGGCCGTGGCGGTCGAGTTGTGTCTTCCCGCGGTGGGGGAGCGTGTGCTGCCCAGCGATCACCTCTCGCACATACTGGGGCGGGAAAGCCACGAGCCGACCGACGCGCTCGTGCTCGCCCGGTGCACGGTCGAGGCGTTGGCGGTGCCCTATACGGCGTACAACCGCGTGTTCGGGGTGTTGTGCGACCCGGACGGTTCGGGGATCGGCACGCTGGTTCAGGACGAATCGATCGTTTTCTTCGCGGGGCTGGGGGCGTTGGCGCGGCACCTGCTCGCGCAGCAGCGGTTTGTCCCGATGCTGTATCAGGACGAGGGCCGGCTGACGGCGGGGTGGATGCCGTGGCTCGGGGACGCGGCGACGGCCGATCGCGTGCGCGCGCTGGCGGCGCTGATGCCCGCGTCGGCGCGGTCGGCGTCGGGCGAACACGACCCCTGGGCGAACATGCAGACCGTGCTGCGGGGCGTGACGGACGCGGAGTGCCGGCGGGTGCTGATCGCGGAAGAGATTACCGACACGATCGAGGGGCGCGACACGTCCGACGTGCAGGTGGCGTGGCTGAACGGGTTGCTTGGGGCGGACAACACGGTGCCCGCGGTCGAGCGTGTGCGCACGGAGATGGTCCGCCGGGTGCGGCGCTGGATCGGCTCGCTGGAGGACCGGGGGCAGTCGACGTCGTGGCGTCTGCTGCTGCGGCTGAACGAGCCTCTGGAGGAGGATCTGAAGGACGTCGAGGGCCCGCCGCCGGACAGCGTGCACTGGTCGCTGAGCTTCCATCTGCAGAATCTCGATGACGAGTCGGTGGTGGTGGACGCGGTGGATATCTGGGCGTTCACGCGGGACAGCGTGAGCATCCGGGGGCTGATGCTGGAATCGCCCCAGGAGTTGCTGCTGGGCGAGCTGGGGCGGGCGAGCCGGTTCTGCCCCGAGCTGGAACGTGCTTTGGAAGAATCCGAGCCGATCGAGGTTCTGCTCGGGACGGGGGAGGCGTACCGGTTTTTGCGTGAGATCAAGCCGGTGCTGCTGGAGTCCGGCTTCGGAGTCGAGACGCCGGTGTGGTGGGACACGCCCTCCGGCCGACTGGGGGCGAGGCTCAAGATCACGAGCGATCCGCTGGACGCGCTCGCCGAGGAGATCGGCGAGGGGGCGTCTGATTCTGCCCCGCGGCTTGGTCTGACGGCGCTCGTGGGGTATCAGTGGGATATCGCGGTGGGGTCGGCGACGCTGACGCTGCACGAGTTCGAGCAGCTGGCGGCGCAGAAGACCCCGCTCGTGCGGATCGACGGGCGGTGGGTGGAGATCCGCCCGGAGGACGTCGCCGCGGCGATCGAATTCATCCGTTCGAACCCCGGCGGGGAGATGCCGTTGGGCGAGGCGCTGCGGATGGCGTTCGGCGCGGACTCGAAGAAGGTCGGGCTCCATGTGATCGGAGTCGAGGCGTCGGGGTGGGTTTCCTCGATTCTGGGGGGTGACGAGTCGGTCCGGGCGTCGCTGCCGGATATCCAGCCCCCCGAGACGTTCCACGGCTCGCTGCGTCCGTATCAGCAGCGGGGTCTTTCGTGGATGGCTTTCCTGGAGCAGTTCGGCTTCGGGGCGTGCCTCGCCGACGACATGGGCCTGGGCAAGACGATCCAGCTGCTGGCGTTGATGCTTCACGAGCGGGCCGAGGCGTCGCGGACGGGGCGGCGTGTGGCGCCGACATTGCTGGTGGTGCCGATGTCGGTTGTTGGCAACTGGCTCAACGAGGCGAAGCGTTTCGCGCCTTCGCTCGACGTGATGGTGCATCACGGGATGGACCGTCTTTCGGGCGACGCGCTCGTCGAGGCCGTCGGCGAGCACGACGCTGTGATCACCACGTTCGCGTTGGCGCACCGGGACCGCGAGGCTCTGGCGCGGGTGGAATGGGGGCGGATCGTGGTGGACGAGGCGCAGTTCATCAAGAACCCCGCGGCGAAACAGTCGCTGGCTGTGCGTTCGTTCCGTGCGCCGAAGCGTGTGGCGATGACGGGCACGCCGGTGGAGAACCGGCTGAGCGAGTTGTGGTCGATCATGGAGTTCCTGAACCCGGGTTTCCTGGGGTCTGCGTCGGACTTCCGCAAGCGTTTCAGTCAGCCGATCGAGCGGTACCGCGACAAGACGCGGAGCGAGCAGCTGCGCGGGCTTGTCAGACCGTTCATTTTGCGGCGTGTGAAGACGGACCCGACGGTGGTGGCGGACCTCCCCGAGAAGATCGAGACGCGGGAGTATTGCCACCTGACGAGCGAGCAGGCGGGGCTGTACGAGTCGTGCGTGAGCCGGATGCTCAGCGCGGTCGAGCAGAGCGAGGGGATCCACCGTCGGGGGCTCGTGCTCTCGGCGTTGATCAAGCTGAAGCAGATCTGCAACCATCCCTCGCAGATGCTCAAGGATCTGGAGCCGGGGGCGACGCCGAACCCGTCTCGGAGCGGCAAGTGCATCCGTGTGCTGGAGATGATCGACGAGGTGCTCGCCGAGGGGGAGCGTGCGTTGATCTTCACGCAGTTCCGGCAGATGGGGCATCTGCTTGCGCCGATGCTCCGGCACCAGTTCGGGCGGGAAGTGCTGTTCCTGCACGGGGGGACGCCGCAGAAGGCCCGCGAGAAGATGGTCGAGCAGTTCCAGGACGCGGGATCGGATTCGCCGATCCTGCTGGTGAGCCTGAAGGCCGGTGGCGTGGGTTTGAACCTGACGGCGGCGACGCACGTTTTCCATTTCGATCGCTGGTGGAACCCCGCGGTGGAGAACCAGGCGACGGACCGGGCGTACCGGATCGGGCAGACGCGTACCGTGCACGTGCACAAGTTCGTGGTTCGAGGCACACTCGAAGAACGGATCGACGAGATGATCGAGGCGAAGACGGAGCTGGCCGAGAACATCATCGGCTCGGGCGAGCGTTGGCTGACCGAGCTCGACACAGGGCAGCTGCGTGAGATCCTGACGCTGCGGGCCGACGCGATCGGGGATGAGCCGTGAGCCCCGAGAAGCCGGGCAAGGCGCCGGATCAGCCGTATCGGCGTGAGACGAAGCTGCCGGCGAACCCGCGGCGCGTCCGCGGGGGCGTGCGGATGAAGCGCAAGGAGGGCGGCCCGGAGGGCTGGTCGGAGCAACGTCTGTGGCGGATCGTCGAGCAGGGGGCCGACGGCGAAGCGATCAGCGAAGGGCTGGCGTACGCCCGGCAGGGGCAGACGCGGCGGATCTCGTTCGAGGGTGGGCGTGTCGAGGCGTCCGTGCAGGGGCGTCGTCCCCGGGCGTATGTCACACGGTTTGCGTTGCCCCGGTTCACGCACGAGCAGGGCGAGCGTGCGGTGCGGGCGTTGGCGGAGCAAGCTCGGTACGCGGCGATGCTGCTTTCCGGGGAGTTGCCGCCGGATATCGAGGATCTGTTCGCCCCGCTGGGGCTGCATGTGTTTCCTTCGGGCCCGGACGAGCCGGAGATTTCTTGCACGTGCAAAGAAGAGAAGCGCTGGTGCAAGCACGCCGTCTGCGTGGCGGCGTTGCTCGGCGAGCGTCTGGCGGAGGATTCGTTTCTGATCCTCGAGATGCGCGGGTTGCCTCGGGAGTCGATCGTCGAGGGTCTGCGTGAGCAGCGGGCGACGGGTGCGTCCGGCCCGCAGCCGGCGGTGTCGGCGCATGTGGCGGGTTTGAGCGACGCCCAGCCTGTGCCTTTGGAGGACACGGTGGAGGTGTTCTGGCGTGCACCGATGGCGGGGGCGATGCCGAGCATGCCGATCGAGCCGCCGGAGGTGAGTCATCCGCTTTTGCGTCGTCTCGGCCCGAGCCCTTTCGAGGAGAGCCGCTTCCCGCTGGTGGGGCTTCTGGCGACGTGTTACGACCTGATCGGTCGGGCCGCGTTGGAAGACGATGCGCAGGAACCCGACGGGGCGGGGGAAGCCGGGGATGAATCCGTTCGGGTTTCGTCATGAAGCCGGGGGGAGCGATGCGTGTCGCGGTGGCGTGAAACGGGGCTTGCGGGCGTTGACCGGGCGGGAGCGGGTTCTACACTTGCGTCTGCGGAGCCGCCCGTGACGGACGGCCCGGGGTGACCCGGGCCCGAGGCGCGGGCGGGCGTCCCCCGGCCCGGTGCGGCGGAGATCGCGCCGGCGCGGCAGCGGGGGGTGTCGCTCCAAGCGGGGGCCGTCCCCGTGCAATTGCCGCGGCTCCACGCACCCGCTGTTCGGGTCGCGGGCCGCGTCATGGTGGCCAGGCGATCGTTGGACCCGAACAGGCAGGAGGTATCCCGACAACCGAGTCGCGACCGAGGCGAGCATGTGCCGCCATGGATCGACCACACCGGCACGATTCCCCGTGGTGTAATCGGCAGCACAGGTGTTTTTGGTACATCTAGTCCAGGTTCGAGTCCTGGCGGGGAAGTTCGTTTCAAGCCGGTCGGGTCGTATGCGGCGGGGGCGGTCAGGATCGGGGCACAGCAGATGGGACACACGAGCGAACAACCGACCGCGATCATTCTCGCCGCGGGCAAGGGCACGCGGATGAAGAGCGATCTGCCCAAGGTGTGCCACCCGGTGGGCGGCAGGCCGATGGTGTGCGCCGTGGTCGACGCGTGTCTCGAGGCCGGGTGCGGTCGGGTGATCGTGGTCGTTGGGTACAAGCAGGAGCTTGTGCGCGAGGCGTTGTCGGGGTATGGCGACCGGGTCGAGTTTGCCGTGCAGGCCGAGCAGCAGGGGACGGGCCACGCGGTGCGTTGTGCCGAGCCGTTGCTGTCGGATGTGCTGAAATCCGGGAAGCGTCACGACGTGTTCGTCCTGGCGGGGGACGGGCCGTTGATCCGGGCCGGGACGCTGCGGGAAGTGTTGGGAGCGCACCGTTCGAGCGGAGCGGCGGCGACGCTCGCGACGAGCGTGCTCGACAACCCCGACGGCTACGGGCGGATCGTCCGCGACGCGTCCGGTCGATTCGAGCGGATCGTGGAGCAGAAGAACGCGACCGAGGCGGAACTGGCGATCCGCGAGGTGAACCCGAGTTATTACTGTTTCGACGCCGGGCGGCTGTTCGACGCGCTCTCGCGGGTCGGGCGGGACGAGGTGAGCGGGGAGTACTACGTGACGGACGTGCCGGCGTTGCTGCTGGGCGACGGCGAGCGGGTGGAGGTGATCGACGCGGTGCCGCCCGAGGACGTGCTGAGCATCAACACGCCGGAGCATCTTGCGGAGGTGGACCGTGTCTACCGGTCGCGGTCGGCGGGGGGTGTGCCGTGAAGGAGTACCGCGGGCTCCGCGTGTTCGCGGGGCGACACAGCAAGGCGCTGGCGCAGAAGGTCTGCCGTCACATGGGCATCCCGCTCGGCGACGCGAGGACGCACGTCTTCCCGGACGGCGAGCTGCTCGTGAAACTCGAAGAGGACGTCCGCGGGCGTGATTGTTTCGTGATCAGCTCGACGAGCGCGCCGGTCAACGACAACCTGATGGAGCTGCTGATCTTCACGGACTGTCTCCGGCGGGCGTCGGCGAGCCGGGTGACGCTGGTGATCCCGTATTACGGTTACGCGCGTCAGGACCGCAAGAGCGAGGGGCGGACGCCGATCACGGCGAAGCTGATCGCGAACATGATCACGGCGGGCGGCGCGGACCGGGTGCTGACGATCGATCTGCACGCGGCGCAGATCCAGGGTTTTTTCGATATCCCGGTCGATCACCTGTCGGCGACCGAGGTGTTCCTCGATTACTTCGAGTCGATCCGCGACCGGCTGGGTGATCTGTGCCTCGTCAGCCCGGACGTGGGCAACGTGAAGGTGGCCGAGGGGCTGGCGCAGGAGCTGGGCGGCGGTCTGGCGATCATCAACAAGCAGCGTGTCAGCGGTGAGGAGATCAAGGCGGGGAACCTGATCGGCGAGGTGGAGGGCCGATCGGTGCTGATGTTCGACGACATGATCTCGACGGGGGGGACGGTCTGCAAGGCGGCGGAGCTGGTGATGAGCCACGGCGCCCGCGAGGTGTACGTGGCGGCGACGCACGCGGTGCTCGCGGGTCTCGGGGCGCAGCGGTTGGCGCAGTCCCCGGTTTCGAGCGTCATCGTGTCGGACACGATCCCGCTGAGCGATGAGAAGAAGCGAGTCCTTGAGGACAAGCTCGTTGTGCTGAGCGTCGGCCCGCTGCTGGGCGACGCGATCAGGAGGATCCACGAGAACCGATCGGTCAGCGCCATCTTCCGGCGGACCGAGATGAAGCGATAAGGCCCGCACAGGCGGCAAGGAGATATCCCGATGAGCGATGAAACACCGGTCCTTGAGGCCAAGAAAAGAGAGCGGACGGGTTCGCGGTACTGCCGGCGCATCCGTGAGCAGGGCGGGCTTCCCGCCGTGGTCTACGGGCACAAGCAGGACCCGCTTTCGATCACGCTGGACGCCCGGGAGGCGATGACGCACATCATGCGTGGCGAGAAGGTCTACACGCTGAACATCGAGGGCGGCGGGACCGAGACGGTGCTGCTCCGCGAGTTGCAGTACGACTACCTCGGGACGAACGTGGTGCACTGCGACCTGTCCCGCGTTGATCTGAACGAGCGTGTGCACACGCGCACACCGATCCGGCTCATCGGCGAGGCGGTGGGGATGAAGGTCTCGGGCGCGACGCTGATGCACGCGATCACGGAGCTCGACCTCGAGTGCCAGGTGACGAACCTGCCCGACTACATCGAGGTGGACATCTCCGATCTCGACGTCGGCGGGACGATCCGCGCCGGGGACATCAAGCTGCCGAAGGAATCGATGAAGTTGCTGACGGACCCGAACGCCGAGGTGGCCCACATCGTCTATCACCACATGACGGAAGAGAGCGAGACGGCCGAGGGCGAGACGGTCGAGGAGCAGGCCGCCCCCGAGGTGATCACCGAGAAGAAGGAGGAGAGCGAGGGCTGAGGCCCGCGCCCGGATCGGTATGAAACTCGTCGTCGGTCTCGGCAACCCCGGCTCTCGATACCTGAAAACCCGGCACAACGCCGGGTTCATGGTCGTCGATCGGCTCGCCGAGACCCACGCGGCGGGTGAGATCCCCCGCAGCCGGTTCCACTCGGCGTGTGTCGAGGCGAGGATCGGCGGCGAGAAATGCCTGCTGATGAAACCGACCACCTATATGAACCGTTCGGGCCGGGCGGTTGGCGAGGCGGTGCGGTTCTACAAGGCGGTGCCCGAAACGGACCTCGTGGTGATCGTGGACGAGTTGGCGTTCCCGGTCGGTCACATCCGGGTCAGGGCGCGTGGGGGATCGGCGGGCCACAACGGGCTCAAGGACATCGACGCCGCCCTCGGGGGTGCGGATTACCCGCGCATCCGGGTCGGCATCGGCAACCGCCCGGCGATGATGAATCAGGCGGATTGGGTGCTGAGCCGGGTGACCGACGAGGAATGGCCCGATTTCGAGCGGTCGATCCGCGATGCGGCGGACGCGGTCGAGCTTCTGCTCCGCGATGGTGTGGACGCCGCGATGAATCGATACAACGAGCGGCTGAGCCCGAAACCGAAAAACGGGGATCAGCCGCGGGAGAGCAACACGTCCGGGATCGATCCCGGGTGGATGAACTGAACGCAGAAAGAAACCGGAGAAAGTTGATGACAACCGAGACCACAGCCCCGCCCCGTCTGTACGAGTGCATGTTCCTGCTGAGCCAGGCCGAGGCGGCCGATTTCAGCGCCGCGATCGGTCATCTCGACGAGATCCTTTCGCGGAGCGAGTGCGAAGTGCTCGCGATGCGGAAGTGGGACGAGCGTCGCCTCGCCTACGAGATCGACAAGCAGAAGCGGGGGGTGTACATCCTGTGCTACTTCACGGCCGAGGGCGATGCCGCGGGCCGGATCGAGCGTGAGTGCGGTCTTTCCGAGCACGTGATGCGGGTACTGGTCGTTCGCGCCGATCACATGACGATCGATCAGGCCCGCGCCGCGGACGACCGTGAGGGGCTGGCGGTGGAGGCCAAGCTGCGTGCGGAGAAGGCGGAAGCGGCCGAGGGTGATCGCCGCGGCGGTGCGCGTCTCGGGGCGCCGGAGCCTGAGGAACGGCCCGCGTCTGATGAAGCACCCGCCGAGAAGGCGGACACCGAACCCGAAAACGCCGAGGAGAAGCCCGCGGAAAAGCCGGCCGAGGCCAAGAGCGAATAACACCCGATCCGGGGTGCTGTCGAGAAGCCCGGCGCGGGTGAGCCGCGGTCATGCGCGGATGGCAGACTGGATCAAGGGTTTCGGCTGTTCTGTTCGGCTTAAGATCGTGTTGGCCGCGGGGTGCCCGCGGTTTGTGATAGGATACCGTCAGGATTCGGTGGGTTCTGTCGGCCCGAGAGATCGTCGGGGCCGGTCGGTTTGTGAAGGGAGCAGGTGAAGCGATGGCAGGGAGTTTCAACAAAGTATTCCTGATGGGCAACCTCACACGGGACGTCGAGCTGCGGCACACGTCCAGCAACATGGCGATCGGGAAGTTCGGTATCGCTGTGAACAGGCGGTACAAGACGCAGGCGGGCGAGCAGCGTGAGGAAGTCACCTTCGTCGATTGCGACGTGTTCGGGCGGACGGCGGAGGTGATGAGCCAATACCTGCACAAGGGCCGCCCGGTGTTCATCGAGGGCCGGCTGAAGCTCGACCAGTGGGAGGGCAAGGACGGGACGAAGCGTTCGAGGCTGCTCGTCGTCGTCGAAAACTTCCAGTTCGTCGATTCGGGCGGTGGCGGCGGCGGCGGGAACCGGGGCGGCGATTCGTACGCCTCGGGTGGGTATTCCGCGGGCCCGGCGGGCGTGGGCAGCGACGCCGGCGGCGGGGCACCCATCGAGGCGGACGATATCCCGTTCTGACCGTCCCTCACGACTGTGCGGCGTGATTTGGTGCGTTCCGGGGCAGACCATCCGCACCGGGCGGCCTATCGTGGCAGACTTCCATGCCGTTGGGGCCGGGGCTTGTCGGCTCCTCAACTCTCACCCGCCGCGTTCGCGTGGGGGGAACGAGGACAGCGAAAGGGGGCCCGTTGTGGCCAAGAGCGTCAAACTTCTTCTGACAGAGAACGTGGACAATCTCGGGATCGTCGGCGACGTGGTGAACGTCCGCATCGGGTATGCCCGGAACTTCCTGCTCCCGCGGGGGCTGGCGACCGAGCCGAGCGATGAGCTGCTCGAACAGCTCGCCGAGAAGCGCAAGCAGGCGGAGAAGGAACTCGCCGAGCTCCGCAAGCAGCGTGAGGCGCTGATCAAGAAGATCGACGGTCTGGAGCTGACGATGTCGCGTTCGTGCAACGACGCGGGTCACCTGTACGGCTCTGTGACGCAGCAGGACATCGCCTCGGCGCTCACCGAGCTGGAATTCCCTGTGCAGCCCCGCGAGGTGCGTCTCTCGCACACGATCAAGCGGATCGACACCTACGACGTGCTGATCAAGTTCGACAGCGATCTCGAAGCGACGATCAAGCTGTGGGTCGTCGCCGACCGCGAGCTCGATACCGAGCGTGAAGAGATGGAGTTCGACAACGAGGGGAACCTGATCGAGAAGCCGGCTGCGCAGGCCGATGCCGAGGGTGATGCCGCTCAGACATCCGCGCCGGCCGAGGCGGCCGCGTCGGAGTGATGGGCTGCCCGCGTATCCCGCGGCGTACAGGGGTCCCAAGAAAACTTGTGCGTATCGACGAGACCCGGGCGCGAGCCCGGGTGTTTCTTTTGAGGTTGATTGTGAGAAAACCGAACAGCGGCGGTTCGTTGTGGTTGATGAAGACCGCTCCCTGAGGGTTGCGGCTTGTTGCTGTGGATCATGGAGGAGAGTAAAGAAAAAGACCGGCGAGACACCTGTCCCGCCGAGAGGGAGAAGAGCATCCCCGGCTCTTGTCCCGTGGCTCTTGTCCCGGAAAAAGCACGAGAATCTTCTGGAATCCTTACGATTTCAGGAGCGGGTGGTGTCGCGCGGCATCAGCAGATCCGCGATGACGAGCAGGCCGAGCAGGGCCGCCCCCGTGTCGAAGATTCCCCCGCCGATGGCGATCGCCCACGCGAATCCGATCCATTCGCGTGTGAGCCACCACGAGGCGATATCAGTGAGCAGCCCGAGCCCGGTCAGGGCGACGAGCACGCCGACGATGGGGCGGGGCCAGGACGTGTGCAGCCCGAGCCAGCAGAGGATGAGTGTCAACGCCGAGAGCGCCAGCGCGTGGGTGTGGGTCGAGGCGGCGAGGATCTCGACGCTGACGGGCCGGATGTCCCGGCTGATCGAGAGCGGCTCGACGTCGTCGAAATAGTCGAGGGGGACTGCCGGGGCCGCGTTCTCGCCTGTGGATGATCGGCTGTGGCACGCGAGGCAGTTGTCGGCGATGATCTCGGAAGGGGCGGCGTCGCCCAGGTCGAGGTTGTCGTAGTCCGCGGAGACCCGGTCGCCTTCGAGCCAATCGATCAATGTCTGCCGATCGCCGGCGTCGAGCGTTTCGGGGTGGCCGTTCTTGAGCGCTTCGAGCAGGGGGGCGGGGCTGGAAATGCCGTGGTAGTGGGCCTTGATATCGTCGATGCTCAGGCCGGGGCGTTCGTCGCGGTTCTGTTGGTGGAGGTAGAGGTGGGTTCCGGCGGCGAGGGTCCCGCCGAGAAGCGTCAGGACGATGCAGACGAGGCCGAGCCGCGGGAGCGGGTCGAGATCACGGAGCCGATGCGGTGGTGTCTGTGTCATGGTTCAGGCGTCGAGCATCGCGGGCTCGATGGCGATGGTGGTCTGTTCACGGACGGCTCGGTCGGCGATGATGCCGACGGCCGTGGCGCGGAGGGCGTCGGCTGCGGTCGTGGGCGGTGGTGAGCCCTCGGCGGCCGACTTGAGGAAGTCGGCCAGGGCGTAGCGCAGCGGAGAATGGGGCAGCCCGACCCCTTCCTTGAGCTTGCCCTGCTCGGCGAGTTTGGTGGCGCCGGCGATGAGCGTGATGCCCTCGTCGTTGTGGAACTGCTGGCGATTGGCGTAGACCTCCCAGCCCTGTGTCGGGGCGTCGGCTTCCTTGAAGAGCCAGCCGTGGGTCCATTCGAGCCTGATGGCGGCGTTGGTCCCGCGGAGGAGCTCCCACGTGCCGCCGTAGGAATTGGCGAGCGTGGCTTGATAGTCGAGCACGGCACCGTCCTCGAACTCGATCATGCACGCGATGGTGTCGGCGATGGTGCGTCCGTCGTCGTGCAGCCGGATCGAGCCCCGGCCCGTGACGGCGACGGGGAACCGGTCCAGATACCAGTGGAACACGTCGAACTGGTGCGTGCCCCATTCCCCGGCCAGCCCGGTCGAGACGTCGGGGTCGAGCCGCCAGTTGAGAGCCGCGGCCCGGGCCGGATCGCTCGCGGGTGTGCGCCATGAGGTCTTTTTGGAGTGGGCCGCGGACATGGAGACGAGATCGCGCACGGCGTCCGAACGGTAGAACGTGCGTGCGAGCCGATAGACTGGGTCCGAACGGGCGAAAAGCCCGGGCTGAAAGACAGTCGAGGCGTCGCGAGCAGCCCGGACGATGGCCCGGCAATCCTCGATCGTGTGGGCGATGGGGGCTTCGCAGTAAACATGCTTGCCCGCGGCGAGGGCCTGTTCGACCAGAGCGCGGTGCAGATGTGTCGGCGTGGCGATGCAGACGGCGTCGATCGAGGGATCGTCGAAGATCGCGGCGGCGTCGGCGGTGGTCGCGGCGCCCCGCGCCCGGCGTGACCCGGATTTGAGCCGGCGTTCGTCGGTGTCGCAGATCGAGGTGATGGTCACACCCTCGATACCCGAAAGCTCGGCGATGATCGCCCGGCCCTGCCGGCCGAGACCGATGACACCCACACGCATCGGTTCGGCGAGCGTGAACGAACCGAGGCCGAGTTTGGGGACGAGCGCCACGGCCGCGAGGGCACCGGCGGTCTGGACCACAAATTCGCGTCGATCGATCTCGGTCATCGGTCTGCTCCGTGGGTTGAGCCGATGGCGACCGCCCCGGCGTGCGGGCCCTCGACGGTCCACCGTTGTTCGGAGGGCAGCGTACCGCGATCAGCCGATCCGAGCACGGCGGTCAATCCGGGCGGTGCCGACTCGGGGAGGCAACCGAGGACCACGAGCGCCGTGGCCCAGGCATCGGTCTGTTCGGCGGATCGGGCGAGGCAGGCCGCGGCATGGGCGCCGTCGGCGATTTTTCCCGTGCGCGGGTCGAGCACGTGCCCCGGGCGATCGCCGTGCTGTGATGAGACGGAAAGGGCGAGGTTTTCGAGAGTCACGCGTGCCCCGGGTGGATCGCCGAACGGGAGCCCGATCCGCCAGGGCCCCCCGATCGCGACGATGGTGCTGGTGCCGCCGTGGAGGAGGGCCCGTTCGACACCGGTTTCGCGGAGTGATTCGGCGGCGAGGTCGAGGGCGAACCCCTTGGCGACCCCGCCGAGGTCGATGTATTGGCATGGATCGGGGAGCGCGACGCGGCGTGTGTCGATATCCAGGATCGGGCGACGGTTCGTACATATTGGCTCGCTCCCGGCCTCCCCCGCTCCGCCGGCGGCGCGGAACACAATGTCGAAGGCGCCCCCGGTTTGCACGCGGTATCGCTCGCATCTTCCGAGCAGGTCGAGCAATTCATCGTCGACGTACACCGGGTCGGACCCTGCCGCGGCGTTGATCTCGCTGATGATGCTGCCCCGCTTGAATCGGCTCAGGCGGCGGTGGGCGTCCTCGATTGCTTCGATCGCTTCCTCGCCGGCGGCGCGGAGGCGGGTCGCGTCCTGTCCGTCAAGGACGAGTTCGAACCGCGTGCCCATGGCGTGGGTCGCGAGGCGGATAGTTTGGCTCTGACCGATCAATCCGGGCCCTGTTCGATGCCGGTGGTCAGATCGGGCGGGCGGTCATGGTTTCGTGGTCGAACGCCCACGCCTTGCCGGTCCACATCGAACGCGTGGCGAGGTCGACGATGACCATGACGCGGGTGCCCCGTTCGATGTTGCTGTCGGGTTCCTCACGCGACCGCATGACGCGGAACCAGTTGAGCCGGAGCTGGTCCTGATCGTTGCCGATATCGGGGCATTCGATCCGTTTGGGGTCGATCTCGTCGGAGTATGGCCTGGTCGGGCGCAGGTCGCAGTGCCTGCTGTTGAGGTAGATATTGGCTTTGTTGCCCCGGATGAGGTTCTCGAGGCCGACCTCGTTGCAGGTGGCGCCGGCGACGACCATCTGGTGCCCGCTCTCGTACTGGATCTCGAGGTTGACGAGATCGTGGTTCTCCATCTCCTTGTCGATCATGTGCGAGCCGGTGGCGGCGACGCGTACGGGCCAGCCGACGGCGTTCTCGAGCGACATGTACATGGGCGTGATCTCGTGGACGAGCAGGTCGCCGATGATCCCGGTCGAGAAATCCCGGTAGCGCCGCCATCGGGCATACAGCTTGGGGTCCCAGGGGCGTCTCGGCTTGTCGCCGAGCCAGGCGTCCCAGTCGAGATTGACGCCGGGTTGCCAGTTGGGATCGATCCCGTAGTAATTCCATTCGCCGTCGGGGGTGTTCCGGCAGTACGAGGTCTGGCTGAAGACGGGGGTGCCGATCTCGCCGTTGTCGATGAGTTCCTTGGCCCGGCGGTATTTCGGGAGCATGATCTTCTGCGTTCCGATCTGGCAGATGATGTCCGGGTTGGCCCGGGCGGTTTCCCGCAGCGCCAGTGCGCTCGGCAGGTCGAGCGTCATGGGCTTCTCGCTGTAGATGTCCTTGCCGGCGACGATCGCGTCGATGGCGTGCTTGGCGTGCCAGTGCTCCGGGCTGGCGATGAGCACGCCGTGGATGTCGTCGCGGGCGAGCAGTTCGCGGTAATCGCGGTAGACGTCGGGCCGGGTGCCCTGTTTGCTCTTGATCTGGTCGGCGGCGTTGTTGGAGCGGATGTCGCACACGTCGGCGACGGCGACGATCGCGACGTCGCACTGCCCGTCGGCGGCGAGGGCGGCGATGTTGTTGCAGTGCCCCGTCCCCATGCCGCCCGTCCCGATGATCCCGATGCGGATCGTCTCCCCCGGTTTGGGCGGGGTCGGGCCTTTGCCGCGTTTGCCGGGGCGCGGCGCGGCCGAGGCGGGCATCGCGGGCATCACCGCCGCGGCGCCGGCGAGCAGGCCCGCCTTGATCAGAAAGGAACGTCTGGTTTCGGGTGTGTGATCGTGCATGTTGGAGCCTCCGTTTCGCCCGCCCGGGCGACAAGCCGGGGGATCGACCGGCTCGAAACCAGTCTAACACAGATCGCCCGGTGTGTTGCCGGCGTTCGGTACACGGTGGTTCACACCGTTCGTCCGCCCCCCGGTTCGATCGCGCCCTCGCCCGCCGCCACGACCGTCGCAACCATGCAATCCCCGGTGACGTTGCACGCCGTGCGGCACATGTCGAGGATCCGGTCGACGGCGAGGATGACGGCGATGCCGCCGGCAACGGCGTAGTCGGGGAAGTCGAGCGTCTGCAGGACGATGATGAGCATGATGATGCCGGCGCCGGGCACGGCCGCGGTTCCGATCGACGCCATTGTCGCCGTCAGGATGATCGTGAGCTGATCCATGAGGGAGAGGTCGATGCCGAACAGCTGGGCGATGAAGACGGCGGCGACACCCTGATAGAGCGCGGTGCCGTCCATGTTGACGGTGGCCCCGAGCGGGATGACGAAGCTCGTGACTTCTTCGGAGAGGCCGAGCCGCTGCTCGCAGCAATCCATCGTCACGGGGAGTGTCGCGCCGCTGGATGCGCTGCTGAAGGCGAGCAGCTGGGCGGGGCTGATCGCCCTGAAAAAACGCCCGTAGCCGACGGGGGTGAAGATTTTGAGCGCAGTGGGGTACACGATGAAGATCATGATCGCGAGCCCGGCGACCACGGTGAGGCTGTATTTGATCAGGGAGCCGAGCACGTCGATACCGACGTCGGCCACGACCTCGACGATCAACGCGAAAACGGCGACGGGCGCGAGCATCAGCACCCAGTGCACGATCTGGATGATCACGTCGGTCATCGCGTCGCAGAAACCGATCACGGCCCGGGCCTTGTCGCGGTCGATGCGCGTCAGGGCGATGCCGATCAGCAGCGAGGCGAAAACCACCTGCAGCATCTTCGTCTGGGCCAGGGCGGCGAACGGGTTTTTGGGGACGATGTCGAGCAGTGTCTGCCAAGTATCGGGGCGGGTCTCGGCGCTGGCGATCTTCGCCTCGGCACCGCTCCGGGAACCCGCCATGAGCATCTGCCGGGCCTCTTCGCCGAAACCCTCGCCCGGGGCGATCACGTTGGCCAGCACCAGCCCGACCGAGATCGCCACGGCCGTCGTGCAGAGATACAGCACGATCGTCTTGCCGCCGATGCGTCCGAGTTTGCTCGCGTCGTTCAGGCTGCTCGCGCCCACGATCAGGCTGAACAGCACGATCGGCACCGCGATGAAACGAAGCCCACGCATGAACAGATCACCCGTGAACGCCGTGGCGAAGCGGATGAACCGGGCGGCGTGGGCGCCCGTGTCGGCGTGTTCGTTCGGCCCGCCGACGGCCGTCGAGGCCTCCCGCACCGCGAGCGAGTCGGCGAGGAACGACGCGGGGTCGTGCACGCCCAGCCCGGCCCAGGTGTCCGCCGTCCAGAACAGATTGATCATCACCCCGACGGCGACGCCCAGCAGCAGACCGAGCAGGATCTTCCAGTGGAGGGCGAGCCGTTTCCGTTTCGTCGACGCGGCGTTCATGTGCGGAGCGTACACGCAAACCCGGTCGGCTTCAGGCCCTTGCTGTTGGAGGTGGGGGTGGGGTCACTCGTCTTCCAGCTCGCCCCGGATCATCAACACCGTGAAACGCCACCTTTGCTCGAGCGTCATCACCGTGCGGATCTTCGCGATGAACGCCAACTCCTGCGCCTGTGTCGGCCGACCGCCCACGCTGATGAAAAAATCCTCGGCCATCTGCCGGATCTTCCCGGCCTGCGTCGGCGACAGGTCCAGCTTCTCGGCGAGTCGCTCAAGCCAGCGGTCGTCGTCGTCCTCGTTCAACACCCGCTCGGCCGATCGTTCGATCTCCCATCCCATGTCCTCCCAGTACCGCCCGATGCGGTACTCGAAACGGTGCTCGGTTTCGCCGGTCCGCGCGGCGTGGGCATAGCGGGCATCTTCGTATTCGCGGATCACCCGGAGATACTCGCCGCGGATCGCGTCCGGCAGCACCGCCGAGATCCGATCCTCCAGCCGACCCCACGCCCGCACGGGTTCGAGCGCCGCCAGCCCCTGCTGGAGCATCGTCAGTTTTTCCGACGGCGTCCCGGCCGCCATGATGGTTTCGACCTGGCTCAGTAGCCGGATGTTCTTCAGCACGATCTCGTCCATCAACGCGGCCCGCTCGGTGAGCAACGCCGAGC
>JALWOY010000091.1 GCA_027083355.1 Phycisphaerales bacterium
CTCCGCCGCCTCCGCCACCCGGCTCGATCTCCGGCTCGTCCCCCTGCACGTTGACCACGACCGAATCGGCATCCAGCCCCAGCCGCTCCGCCGCCTCCGCCACCCGGCTCGTCCCGTTCTCGTGCTCGCCCGTCAGCACAGCCTCGAACCCGTGCTCCCGAACCGCCCCGGCGATCTCCTCGGCATCCGTCGCGACGATAACCCGCCCGACAGAATCCGCCCGCGACGCCCGCTCGCACACATGCACAACCATCGGCTTGCCCGTCTCCGACGCCAGCGCCTTGCGCGGGAACCGCGTCGAGCCGAGCCTCGCCGGGATGATCGCCACCGCCGACATCGTTCACCCCCCGCGTCGCGGCCGATCAGCCCGGACCCATCGCGTCGATGAACGCGTTCGCCTCGGCGATCGATGCGTTCATCTCCTCGATCAGCCGGTCCACCTCGCCCTGGAGCGTCAGCACGGTCTGGTCCAGCGACGCGATCGCACGCGCGTTCAGGTTGTGCTTCAGGAACAGCACCTGGTCCTTGAACGCCGCCAGCACCGGGTCCATCCGGGCCTCCGCGTCCTTCATCGCCGAGATCAGCCGGCGGTAGCGGTCTTTCGTCTCGCGCAGCTGGGCCGCGCTCGCGTCGCGCAACGCCGGCGATGAATACTGATCCAGTTCCGATTCCCACTCGCTGAAGAGCGCCGACGACACCCGCTCCACGGAACGGATACGCCCTTTCACGTCCCCCGCCGCCCGCTCGCTCCGCTCGTAATCCCGCTTCAGTCTCTTGTAGACCTTCTCCAGGTCCCCGCCGTCGTACCCCGTCAGGGCCTTGAACTCGTCGAGCGTCGAGGCGAACTGCTCCTTCGCCTGCTCCTGCTCGTCCCGCGCCGCCTGCACCTGGTCGACCAGCTGCTCACGCTTGGCGTAGCCCAGCCGCTCCTTGATCGCGATCGCCGCGGTCGAACACCCCGCCGACGGCAGCAACACCGCCACGCACAACAGCACAAACACGCACTTCTTCATCACCGCAGGATATCACCATCCCGGTCAACGCGACGCCGGCACGATCACCGCACCGCCCACAACCCACCCGTGCCGACCCCGGCCCGAATCGTCCGGCTCGGCCCCGTAATAGTCCCGGTCGAAGTGCATCAGCAGCAGCGTGTTCTCGTCCGTCTCGAACACCCGCGCCGGCGTGAACGGGCCCGTGTACCGCACCACCGACGACACCCGAACCTCATCGATCAAGCCCTGATACATCGCCACCGGGTCGCCCCGCCGGTCCGGCGACGCCCCGATATACAGCGGCGCGTCCGGCTGCAACAACGCACCCGCCTCGCCGGACCGCCCCGCCTCCGCACCGTCCAGATACACCACCGCCCGGTGCCCGTCGTACGTCAGCGCCACGTGATGCCACCGACCCGTCTCGGGGGGCGTATCCAGCACCGCACGCGCCACCCCGCGGTCCGTCCCCACAACGCCGAAAGGCAAGACACCGCCGGGGCGAGACCAGATCAAACCGAAACCCTTGCCGTCGAGGTAACGCCCGATCAGCGTCATCGACCCCGCGAGCTTCTCCGATTTCACCCAGCACTCCGCCGTCAGACGCCAGGGCTGCTCCCCGAGGTCCACACGCACACCGCCCCGCCCGTTCAACGACAAAGCCCCGTTCTGCCCGGGTGTCGCGCCCGCGACCGCCTCGGCCCCCCTCGGCCGCACCGGCACTCGCAGATGCCGGATCACCGCCTGCTCGCCACCCCCCGTCACCGGGTACCTCGCCGTCACAACAACCTCCACCGCGGGCCGGTGCCCCGCCCGCAGCGCCGGGGCCTCGGCCGTCACCACCACCCGGAGCGTCTGACCCGGGTCGATCGTCCCGCTCATCCGCCGCCGAGAGAAAACCCACCCCGAGGGCGAGAGCACCTCCAGATCAAAACCGAACCGCGACGGCGCCGGGTTCTCGAGCGCCACCTCGAACCCCGCCCCGTCCCCCGGCTCCGGGCCCGCCTGCACGAAACCCTCCACGCTCACCCAGCCCGTCTCCAGCAACGCATCGACCGCCTCGGCCTCCGACGCCGGGTACGACCCGATCGACGACGCCGCGTCGAACGGCAACACGGAGACCACCGGAGCATCCCGCGTCACCCGAACCAGCGTGACCGAATGCGTCGAGGCATACCCGTGCTCCGCCCGCGTGAACGCCCCCGTCACCGGCACCGAGCAATACCGAACGTTGTCACGCTGACCATCATCGCGCGCATAACCGAGGGCACCCGAGAACACCCGCACGAGCCGACCATCGGCACGCAACACCCCGTGCACCGCGTCCCAAGCCCGCGCGTCATCACCCAGCCAGAGCGGGTCGTGCACGAAGACGAAGATCTGCTCCGCCCGCGTCGCCCGCAGGTCGTCCGAGAGCCAGCCGAGCACGCCCTCGAGCGAATCACCGCCCGCCGAGATCCTCTCAGCCGGCAGCACCACCACGTGCGCCCAACCGCTGTCGAACGAATACAGCCGCGGCCCGAACGCCGAGCGGTACATCGCCTCTGATTCCGCACGCGACACACCGAGCACCGCCGTATCCGCCGGCCCCGGCGTCGGATACCAGGGCGACTCGAGCCCCCGCATGATCTTCCGGTACGCCTCGACCTGTTTCTCCCAACGCGCCCGGTCCGTCTCCCCCGCCACCATGTTGCCCGTCGTCATCACGAACCGCACACCGAGCCGGTTCAGCGTCTCGACCGCACGCCGGAGCACTTTCAGCCCCGCATCCGAGCCGGGCACACGATCACCCAGGACCGCGAAACAGAACCCCTCGCCCGACTCGGGCGCCGCGAGCGCCCGCGCTCCGCCCCCCTCCGTGCGCACGGGCCCCGACGCCGAAACCCCGGCGGAGGACAGACAGACGGCAACAATGCATATCAGAATCAGTCTCAGCATGTGCTCGCTCCGGTTCGCGTATGTTCATGCTACACGAACCGGGCACCACGATCGGGGCAACGACCTCGCCGGGATCGGGCTCAAGGCGAATCCGATGCCCCCGACGACCCCGACGACCCCGACCGGAGCAACGCGTCGATCTGCCCGCGGAGCCGATCGTTCTCCGCCTGCGCCGCGTCGAGCCGTTCCCGCAGCGACTCGATCTGCCGGCGCATCGACCGCCGGCTGTCCGCCGCGCCCCCGGCAAACGCCATCAGCAGCAAAAACGACATCACCAGGAGCACGGCACCCACCACCGAGATCGCGACCCAGTGCCGCTGGATCAGCTTGCGGAACATGTACCGCAGGTTGTCCCGCTTCGCCTCGATCGGCTGCCCCGTCAGCAGCCGTTCGATATCACGAGCCAGCTCGCCCGGCGTCTGGTACCGCTGCTGCCTAGATTTCGCCAGCGTCTTGAGCACGATCGTGTCAAGCTCCGAGTTCACCTGCTTGTTGAACGCGCTCGGCCTGGCGGGGATCTCGTGGATGATCCGGTGCACCACCTGCGGCATTGGCCCGTTCACCTGATACGGGAAACGCCCCGTCAGCAACTCATAAAGGATCACCCCCAGCGAGTACACGTCCGTCCGCACGTCGATCTTCGCGCTGTCGCCACGGGCCTGCTCCGGGCTCGCCCACGGCAGCGAACCCACAAACTGCCCCGTCGCCGTCATCTGCGTCGGAGCCGCGCCCGGCTCGCCGTCGATCGACTCGATCTTCGCCAGCCCGAAATCCAGGATGTGGGGCTCGCCCTCGGGCGTCACCCGGATATTGCTCGGCTTGATGTCGCGGTGGATCACTCCACGCAGATGCGCCGCGTTGATCGCGTGACAAACCTTGACAAACAGACGCAGAATCGCCTCGACAGAAAGCTCCCCATGGCGGACGTACTCGTCGAGCGTCCACCCCGCGATGTAGTCCATGACGTAGTAACCGCAACCGCCCGCAACACCGCTGTCGTGGATCGCAACGATATTCGGGTTGTTCAGCTGCGCCAGAACCTGGATCTCCCGCTCGAAACGCACCCGGTCGGTCGGCCTCGCCAGCGAACCCTCTCGCATCAGCTTGATCGCGACCTGCCGCCCCGTCCCCTCCTGCCGGGCGAGGTACACCACACCCTGACCGCCCCGGTGCAGCTCACGCACGATCGTGTACCCGGGGATCCCCGCCGCCAGGCCCACGCTCTGCATCGCCGGACGTGAGCGGTGCGAAGCCTGCATCCGGGCCGCCTCGATCAGACCGATCTCCCCCGAACGCGACGAGGATTCCGTCCGCCTCGGCGTCTCGAACAGCGGCTCATCCGGAGCGACATCCGGAGGAGGAGGAGGCACCGTCACCATCTCCGTCTCGTCCTCGAATGGGTCCGGCTCACGCTTGACCGTCAATGATCCGCCCTCGCCAGCTCGCCGGCCCCCTACCCCCCCCGGGGTGGGGCCGCCTGCACAGATCCACTCAGCCCGCATCCGTGAAAAACTTGGACGCGTTGCCGAGTGCCCCACGCATCTTCTCGTGCGCACGCGCACGCAACATGTAAATCGCACCCGTCGATCGGCCCAACTGCTCGGCCACTTCCTGCGCCGATCGGCCCTCGAGGTCGTACAGCCGGACCACCCGCTCGTAATCCGGCGGCAACCCCGACAGCACATGCTCGATCAGCTGCTCCGATTCATCCCGCGCCGCGGCCCGGCTCGGGGTCGAATTCGTCACCCCCAGCAGCTCGACCAACGCGACGAACGAGTTCTCCACGGGCCGCGAGATCTGCACCCGGTTCTTGGGGTTCGGCCTCTTCGCCGCCTGCAGCCCGCGCAGCGCGTCACGCAGGTTGTTCTCCGCCACCTGCGAGAGCCACGCCAGAAAAGACCCCGGCCCGCGATACTTGAACTGGTGGATCAGCAGGAACGCCTCGAGATACGACACCTGCATCACGTCGTCTTCGTCGAGCGAAGACCGCCACTGCTGACCGATCTTGCTCTTCAACCGCTCCCGAACGATCGGGCCGAAATACTCGAGCAACCGACACAACGCCGATTCATCCCCCCCCGACGCCCGCTCGACCAGGGCCTCCTCATTCGGCATCGTCACCCCGGCGGAAGCCGGACGACCGGCAGCACCGTTCACCCGCTTGCCGGACTCGCCCGCACAAGGTGAGCCCGCAGCAGACTCCGGCTTGATCCGGCGGGCCCTCGGCCGCGGATCTCCGGGCTGTTCAGTCAGATGTGAATCCACACTGCACCCCTCGACCCCACGCGAACGAGACTCACAGGCCAGCGGCGATCAACAGATGAACGCCGAAGCAGACACCCCAGTGTATGGCATCTCCTCACCAGCACCAAGCCAGATCAAACCCGGCAAACAGACAAGCAACACAAACATTCCTCAAACTTTTTCATGCGACAGCCGAAACCCCAGAATGGGTGTCCGCATCCGCGCGAAAAAAAACGCACTTTGTTGAAGCCCCTGTAGGAAATTTGCTATAGTGATCCAGCGATCGTGCGAGACACGATCCATCAATTTGCTCTTCTCTTCCCGGCCCGGGGGACCGTGTTTACACGCCCCCCGGGCATTTTTTGCGCCGGTCTTGCATCCCATACGCCGCGGGGGAAACCACCCCGACAATATTACCCCCAAGAATATCCGAAAACCTCTCGCCCGGCAATTCAACCCCAAAACCGATTCCGGGGATCAACCCGAAACAGATTCCGGGATGGTGTTCCCAAACGGTGATGCTTCGGGAACCGAACCGTACAACCCGAGACGGGGTGCGTTGATCACCCCTCGGCGCAACATTCGCACACGATTCACACCGACGCACGCAGCGACTTGATCAGGTCCTTGATCTGCTTGCGGCGGTCCACGATATCGCGGTAATCGAACCGCTTCATGGCGATCTCCGAAGCCAGCCGGTCGGCCTCCTCCGCGGATTCCAGATCCCGGTCCTTCTCGGCCAACTGCTGCAGCGCGCACATCAACCCGTACCTCAACTCGAGCGCCAGCTCGCTCCCCGGATCGACAATCCCCTCCAGGGCCGCCCGGTACGTCGTCACGGCCTCGTCGATCCAGTCGATTTTGAGGAACGCCTCGGCCTTGTATCGCAGCACGTCGCGCCGATGCTTCGGGTCTTCCTCGGCCTTCTGGAACAGCCCGATCGCCTCGTTGTACTCGCCCTGCTCGAGCAGCCGCTTGCCCAGTTCGAATTTCAGCCCGAGATTCGTCGGGTAGTTCTCCACCTGCAGACGAAGCTCGGAAATCTCCATCTCCAGCAGCTTGGCCTCGGTCTTGCGGACCTCCTCGGCCAGTTGTTCATCATCCGGGTTCGCGTCGAGCTTGCTCCGCAGCGTGCGCAGTTTGCGACGCTCGATCCGCAACTCGACCTCGCCCTGCCTCTGCCGGAAGCGGAACTGCCCCGTCTGCTCGTACGCCTTTTTGTAGAGCAGCAACGCCTTGAGCTCGTCCTGCGGCTTGCCGCGGTCGAGCAACGCCCGCCCGTACGCCTCGATCGCCGCGGTGTCCGTCGGACGCTGCTCATAGTCCGCCTTTTTTGCCGCGAGAATGCGGTCTTTCGTGTCCTCGGTTTTGACGATCGAATCCTCGGCCTCCAGCTGCGCCTGCTTCTCGATGTTGCGGATGCTCTTGCGGAACCCGCCCTCCTCGCCGGCCGATTCCTCGAACCGGCCCCGCTGGATCGTCGCCGACGCGTACATCTCCTTCACCCGCGCCGCCAGATCCCCGTCGCTCGGGTCCAGTTGCGAGGCGATCTGCCCCGCCTCGACCGCCAGTTCGAACGCCCCGGCCTTCTCGAAGATATCCAGCAGCTTGACGTACACGTCCTTCTTGGGCTTCTCGTCCTGCTTGGCGAAGCCCAGCGCCCGCCGGCCCAGGATCTCGGTGATTTCCTTCAGGCCCAGCGCCGCCGCCGCCTCCGCCGCCTTGAGTGTCGCCGCGCCGCTCGTCGGTTTCAGCCCCCAGTTCAGCAGCGCTTGCTGGTATTTGAGGATCTTCCCCTTCCCGTTGAGCGCCTTGGTGATCTCCTTGCCCGAGGCCTTCTTGCCCGTCTCCTCCACATACGCCGTCACCGAGCGGAAAAACCCCTCGAATCCCTCGACGCTGCCGGGGTCCTGGGCCAAACCGTTCAGCCAGAGCGTCACCGCGTACTCGTAATTGAGTGTGTCGTGTGTCGTCTGGGCCCGCTCGAAGAACCGCCGGGCGTTCTCGGGCGAGAACGCCTCCTCGGGCTCGCCACCATCGTCGTTTTTCTTACCCCATAACGCCAATGCACCACACTCCCTGTTGATCCGCGAAGAGTTCCGCTCCGAAGGCGAAGCCGGTCCGGTCAGTTTAGGGCACCCCGAGAGGCGGCGTATCATCCGCCATGCCTGTCGATCCAAGCTCGCTCTACCTCCAGATCTATCCCGCGGAGATCCTCCGCAAGAAAGCCGAAGAGATCGACCCCACACCCGAGGTCGCCGCGGTCGCACAGCGGATGATCCAGATCATGCACGACGCCCCCGGCATCGGGCTGGCCGCCCCGCAGGTCGGGCTCCCGTGGAGGCTTTTCGTCGCCGACGTCCCCCCCGACGCCGACCGCAACCCGCCCCGTTCCGAGCAGACCGACCCGCCAACCGCCTCGGCCGGGCCAGAGGTCCTCATCAACCCCGTCATCGAGAACACCGAGGGTGCCCCCGAACTGATGGAGGAGGGCTGCCTCAGCCTCCCCGACATCCTCGGCGACGTCCCCAGACCCCCCGTCGTCACCATGTCGTGGACCGACACCGAAGGCAACCGCCAGAAACGACGCGTCGCCGGGCTGCTCGCCCGATGCTGGCAGCACGAGCTCGACCACCTCGACGGCGTGCTCATCATCGACCGCATGACCCGCCCTGGCCGCGTCCGCAACCGGGCCAAGATCCGCAACCTCGAACGCGGGTTGTAACCCGCGACCACGACCCGCTACGCTCTGGGCCGTGAAGATCGTCTTTTTCGGATCGGGCGCCTTCGGCCTGCCCACCCTCGAAGCCATCGCCGACGGGCACTCGCTGCTCGCGGTGGTCACGCAGCCCGACCGCCGCGCGGGCCGGGGCGGGAAGCTGACCCCCACCCCCGTCGCCGCGTGGGCCGAAACGAACGCCCCCGGCGTGCCGATCTACAAACCCGAACGCGTCAACGACCCTGAAATCCGCGACGCGATCCGTGCGCACAACGCCGACGCGTGGGTCGTCATCGCGTTCGGACAGAAACTCTCGGCCGATCTGCTGGCCGATCGATTCGCGATCAACCTGCACGCCTCGCTGCTGCCCCGGTGGCGCGGGGCGGCCCCGATCAACGCCGCCATCATCGCCGGCGACACCGAAACCGGCAACTCCGTGATCACCCTCGCCGAGCGCATGGACGCGGGCCTGGTGCTCGGGCAGAGCCGACAGACGATCGAACGCACCCGGACCGCGGGCGAGCTGCACGACCTGCTCGCCGCCGACGGGCCCGCCCTCGTGCTCGACGTGCTCGCCCGCCACGCCGACGGCACGCTCGACCCTGTCGAACAGGACGAGTCGGCCGTCACCGTCGCCCCGAAGATCGGCCGGGCCGACACGCGCGTCTCGCTGTCGGACCCCGCCGACGCGATCCGACGCCGGATCAACGGCCTGAGCCCCCGCCCCGGCGTGACGCTGATCCACCGCGGCAAACCCCTGAAGATCCTCCGGGCCGATTCCCAACAAGCAGACATGGACGCGCCCCCCGGCACGATTACCGACGCGGCGGAAGGGCTGGTCGCGTGCGCGCGCGGCTCGGCCCTGCGGCTGCTGGAGGTCCAGCCCGCGGGCAAGCGCCCGATGCCGTGGGCCGACTACGCCCGGGGCCGATCCGTCCAGCCCGGCGAGACACTCGAAGAAGGGGCCGCCCCGTGAGCCGCCGACGGACGACCGCCCCGTTCCCCGCGCTGCTGTGGGATCTGCTGGCCCCGCGCGGCGGGCCGGCGAAACCCGCGCGGGAGAAAAAACAGTCCCGGCCGCGGACGAACACCCGCCCGGCGCGGAAAGCCGGGGCGATGCAGCAGAAATACGAAACCGTCACCCGCGAGATGCTCGCCCGCTACGGCGTCCGCGTCCGCAAGTGGCGCACGAGCATGTCCGGCGTCGCGTGGCAGGTCACATACCGCGACGGGACCACCGCCCGGCTCATCGAAGCACCCAAACCCAAAGGCCCGATGTCCGCGGCGATCTTCCTGCACGAGATCGGGCACCACGCCATCGGATTCGGTACCTACCGCCCGCGGTGTCTCGAGGAATATCACGCGTGGAAGTTCTCGATCGAGACGATGGAGGCGGAGGGGCTGAACGTGACCGACCGCGTGCGCGCGCGGATGCGCGACTCGCTCCGGTACGCGGTGGCCAAGGCCCGGCGTCGCGGGCTCAAACGCGTGCCGGAAGAACTCGTACCTTTCTTGTAATGCAGCGCCTGCTCCCGATCCAGATGTTCTGAACATCGGGTCTGTAATTCTCCACGTTTTCTTGAATGTCCACGCGGGATGGGGTTTTGTGCGGAGGGTTTTGCGTGTAGGCTCGCGGTGTGGAGTTCGAAGCTCGGCCGATCGGGTCGGGCCGGTGTTCCGGCGGGAATCACGAGGATTGATGAGATGAAAATCCTGTTCGCCCTTGCTGTGTGCTCGGTGGTCTGCTGCCCGATGACGCTCGCCCAGACGGCCCCCCTGCGTTTCGAGAACGTGCCGATCGACTTGGACAGCGGTGTGCTCGGAGCGCCGGCGGAAGGCTCGGCGGTGGTGTTCTCGGGCGTGGTCGAGACGCCGGGGGCGGACTGGATCAGGCTGTGGTTCGGCCCGGAAACACTGCTCGCGGGCGATGCCACGCTGATCGTGACCTCGCCGGTGTCGGGCGCGGTGCAGCTGCTCGACGCGGCGACGCTCAAGCAATGGTCCGACAGCAGCGCGTATTTCGCGGGCGACCGCGTGTTTGTCGACGTGATGATGACCGCGGGCGGAAGCGAGAGCCGGGTGGTGGTGGCGAGCGCCGACGCGGGCCTGCCGCCGATCGGGTCGCGGACGATCTGCAATTCGGTCGACGACCGCGTGATCACGCACGACCCGCGGGCGGGTCGGCTGGCGCCGCAGGGGTGCACGGCGTGGCTGTTCGACAACCGGTCCAACTCATTCCTGACGGCGGACCACTGCGGCGCGGCGAGCGGGGACACGGTGTGGTTCAACGTGCCGCTGCGGACGTCGAACGGGGGCGTGGTGCCGCCGGGGCCGGAGGATCAATACCCGGTGGACGGGTCATCGGTGCAGGACGCGGGGGCGTCGAGCCTCGGCAACGACTGGGCGCTCTTCGGCGTGTTCAACAACTCGAACACGGGGCTTGCGCCGATGGATGCGCAGAAAGACGCGTACATGCTGGGGCTGTCGGCGCCCGAAGCCGACGGGCGGCCGATCACGATCACGGGCTACGGCTCGACGACATTCCCCGTGCCGGACGCGTGGTACGCGATCGAAAAGACCCACACGGGGACGTACTACAGCAAGAGCGGGACGACGATCCGGTATCGCACGGACACGTCCGGGGGCAACTCGGGCTCGGCGGTGTTCGACGAGCAGGACCAACGCGCCATCGGTATCCACACCAACGGCGGGTGCAACAGCAGCTCGACATCGTCCAACAGCGGGACCTCGATCGACAACGCGGGGCTGCGGTCGGCGGTGATGACGGCGCGCGGGGTCGCGGCCGGCCCGATCGCGGCGGTGATCAATCCGCTCGACGATCTGCCGAAGCGGGTTTCGCCCGGGGGCGGGACGAGCATCGACCTGGAAGTGCTCGCGGACTTCACCGGGCCCGCGCCGATGCCGGGGGCGACACTGCACAGCAACGACGGCTCGGGGTGGATCAGCACGCCGGCGACGGGGGGCGCGGTGCTGAGCGCCGCCTTCCCCCCCACCGCGTGCGGGTCGGTGGTGCGGTATTACTTCTCGGCGACGGGGGCCGGTGGCGAGACGGTCGTGTTCCCGCCCGGCGCGCCGGCGGTCACATTCGAGGCGGTTTCGAGCGAACCTTGGAACGTCATCGCGTCGGACGATTTCGAGACCGACGCGGGGTGGACAGTCGAGAACGAGCCGGGCACGGCCGGCGGCTGGGAGCGGGGAATCCCGCCGGCGACGGACCGACGCGGCGGGCCGAACGAGGACGCGGACGGGTCCGGCTCGTGCTGGACGACGGGCGTGGGGTTGAACGTGGATGTCGCGGGCGGGCCGACGCGGCTCGTCAGTCCGGTGTTCGATCTTTCGGGCGCGGCGGACCCGTACCTGGATGTTTCGATCTGGATGAACAGCGACGGGTCGTCGGAGAAACTGGACGTCGAGTTTTCGGACGACGGCGGGGTGAGCTGGACTGTCGTTGAAAGCCTCGGCTCGACGCCCGGATGGCTCGACGCGACGTACCGCATCGGCGATTACGTTGCGCTGTCGGACGGTTTCCGCGTGCGGCTGAGCGTCGCGGACCTCGGCTTCTCGGACGTGATCGAGGCGGGCGTGGACGGGTTCGTGATCCGGGATGTCTCGTGTCCTGATCTCGCGTGCGGGCCGGCGGACATCGCCGAACCGTTCGGCGTGCTGGATCTGGCGGACGTGCAGGGGTTCCTTGCGGCGTTTCTCGCGGGCGAGGCGGCGGCGGACCTGGCGCAGCCGCGTGGCGTGCTGGATCTGGCGGATGTTGAGGCGTTCGTCGGGTCATTCGCCGCGGGTTGTCCGTAATCACGAAGGCCGGGGCAGCCCCGGGCGACAAATCAGATACACAACACAGGAATAGAGGGTTCCCCCAGATTTTCACAATTCGGGTTGTCTCATCATGGCTGATCGGCTAGGTTGGAGTCTCGCGGGGGAGTGTGCCGGCGGTTTCTGCTCATTCGGCGTGGCCGTTCCGGCAGAGCGATTGATCGATCCGAACAAGGGAGAACGCAGAAAATGAAGAAGGCATGTGTGTGTCTCGTCGTCGGTGCTGCCAGCGGCATTGCATCGGCAGGGAGTATCGGACCCGACGTGATCGTGGGTGATCTGTCCGGGATGAGCAACTACGGCGGGGTGAACGGCATCCACGCGTACTCGATCGGGACGACGTCGTGCAACATCGGCGACGAGATCCTCGACTGGATCGACGGCACCAACCGCCACCCGGTGATCGGCCAGACGATCTATCGCCTGCTGGACGGCCGGTTCGAGCAGATGGGCCAGAGCTGGCTGAAGCACGGGTTCGCCGCGTTGAACGGCGGGCTTTGCGGCACATGCCAGTCGACCGGGTTCGACTCGCTGGGCGTGGGCTGCTCGGACCCGTACTCGTCGAGCCTGAACGGTCAGCAGTCCAACCTGGGCACGAAGACCGAGGTGAACGCGTGGACCGGCTTTTTCCAGTGGCCGTTCGGCGGCGCGGGACAGGGCGGCAACGCGATCTTCAAACGCATCCAGGTCAAAGACTCCGACCTGAACGCGGGCGGACAGTGGTACGGCGGCGCGCAGTACGTCACCCTCGACGACGCGGCGGCCGGCAACCAGAACAACAACGCGTCGTGGCGTCCGATCAACCGCAACGGGTTCACGCTCCAGTTGACGAGCTTCACCCGCCGCGAGCAGGCGCCGATCTATGCCTGGAAGGAAGCCGACAACCAGGTCGACTTGCAGGAGGTGCACGTGCCGAACGAGGGCATGTTCAACCTCGCGGCGCGCGTGTACGACAACGGCGACGGGACGTGGGACTACGAGTACGCCCTGCACAACCAGACCTCGGACCGCTCGGCGGACGGGTTCAGTGTTCCGGCGGTGGGCGTCACCGTGACCAACATCGGCTTCCACGACGTGGACTACCACTCGGGCGACCCGTACGACCTGACGGACTGGCCCGGCGTCGCCGACAGCGACTCGGTCGACTGGAACATGGTGGACGTGGGTGTGAACTCCAACGCGCTGCGCTGGGGCACGATGTACAACTTCCGCTTCACCGCCGACACCCCCCCGACGATGGGCGACGTGACGATCGACCTGTTCAAGGCCGGCACGCCCGCCTCGATCACGGCGACGACCATGGTCCCGTCCGCCGGTCAGGCCGGCTGCAACGAGGCCGACATCGCGCCCGACTTCGGCGTGCTCGACCTGAACGACATCCAGGCGTTCGTCAACGGTTTCTCGACCGGCGACATGATCGCCGACGTCAACGGTGACGGCATCCTCGATCTGCAGGACGTGCAGCTGTTCATCTCGGCGTTCACGGCCGGCTGCCCGTAATCGGCGGACACCGCACCGGCATTGACCGGCGCGGCAACACGATCAACCACCACCCCCCGCGGATCGGCAGCGATGCCCTTCCGCGGGGGGTGTTTTTTCGTCGAGCCAATGAAAGACGATCCGGGCCGTGGCGAATCCGACACGCCCCCCAAGCCATCCCCGCCCCCGCTCTGGGGGGGCTCAGTCATGACTGGCATTTCGGCACAGCGAGTTTGGCCACCTGTCGTCGTGCTTGCCACGCGATCGATTCTGCGGAGTCACCGGGCGTGTTTGCGTTCTTCAAAAGGAAATGTACAATCGAGTCAAGTCTGAACGCGTTTTCAACTATTGATGGTGAACCTTATTCAGATTCGGGGCGTGGCATAACAATCCCGTTCGATTGTCCAAGTCTTCCGAAAGGTTTCCGCATGCACAAGATGATGACACGAGGAACCCGGACACTGAGTTGTGTCGCCGCGCTGATCCTGGCTGGGGTTCTTGTCTCTGCGCCGGCCTCGGCCGAGGACAACCAGACGATACCTGAGCTTCTTCTGGAGTATCAGGACGCAGCATCACGGGTCAATCCGAAAAAGGGCATGCCGGAACGTGTGACGCGCGAATGGATCACCCGTTTCGAGGCCGCGATCGAAAAAAGCGACGACCCACGATGGAGGCAGGCGGGGTACGAGGTCGTGATTTCGCTCTGGAACTGGCTCAAAGAATGGGATCAGTCTTGGGATACATGCCAGCGGGCGCTCCAAGATTCGAGCACCGCCGCCGATCATCTCACCTAGCTGCTCGACCGGTACGCGATCGAGATCGAACGCGAGAAGTCGTCCGAGAACCGCCCGGAAATGAAAAAGCAGATCACCCTGACGTATCTCACGATCGAGCCGCTCTTCGAGCGGATCTTCAAACCCGAGAAGTCTTCTCCGGTTTCGACGGGCAATCTGCAGCGGTACATCAGTGCAACCGAGACCGAGATCAGACGCGCCCGGCAGGCCGGCAATCTCAAGCGTGCGCTTGAGCTGTCCGAAAAGCTTGTCGGGTTGATGAGCGACAAGAACGTCATGCAACGGGCCCGCGTCAAGGAATACGCGATCAGGAACCACCGCGGGTTCATCGCGGGTGTCTATCTGACATGGGGCGACGCGGATTCGGCGGTCGCGGCTTTATCGATGGGCTCTTCGGTCAAGCCGGGGTTGCTCGATACCAGGCTTGCCTATCGGCAAGCGATCGAGCGCGGCGACGTCCCCTTCCGGGTGTTGCACGCGTTCGCACTGGGCGCGCCGATGCCCGAGACGCCGAGCCGCGATTCACTCGAATTCACGATCGAGCACGCGTGGGCGTGCCTGCGGGGCGTGTCCGAGAAAACCAATCGGATGAAAAGACCCGCCCCCGTCACCCGGCTGGACGGGGTGGATGTCTCCGAAGTGATCGCGCTGCTCGACCATCAACTCTCGGGATTCATCCAGCATCATCCACGGCACCTGAACCGGGATGATCCGTCCTATGTCCCGATCGGCACGCTGCGGCTCGGCTACAAAACCCTGATCACGCTGTACCAGGCCTCGGGCGACTTCGCCAACGCGGCCACGACGGAAGAAGAGATGCGCCGGGTGATGTTCCGCGGGAAACCATCACACACGCGGGATTGATCCGGATCATTCCGGGTACCGGATCCACTCCAGCCGGAGGCCCTGGGGGGGGAGCGTCGGGCCGGCGCGGGTGCGGTCTTTCGAGGCGAGGATGTCGGGGATGTTCATCGGGTCGATGCGCCCCCGGCCCACCTCCAGCAGGGTGCCCGCGATGATGCGGACCATGTTGTAGAGGAAGCCCGAGCCGGACACGCGGATGACCAGCCGCGTTTCATCCGGGTTCGCGCGGGCCGCCCCCCCGCCGCCCGTTTCGACATCGCACGCGAAGATCGTGCGCACCGTCGTCTTGCGGCCGTGGCCAGCCTGGGCGAAGGCGGCGAAGTCGTGCTCACCGACGAGCCCGGCGGCGGCGGCGCGCATCAGCGCGGGGTCGAGCTCGTGCCAGGTGTGGAAGACGTAGCGGCGGTCCCAGAGCGGGCGGGTCGGGCCCGAGACGATGGTGTAGGTGTATTCCTTGCGGACCGCGTCGCCGATGGGGTTGAAGTCGAGCGGCACCGGGTCGGCCGCGAGGCAGAGCACGTCGCGGGGCAGTTCGCTGTTGAGCGCGCGCACGAGGGCGGCGGTTCCGCGTTCGAGCGGCCAACCCACCCCCTTCGAAGGGTCCGGGTCCGTGGTGAACGCAGCGACCTGTCCGCCGGGGGTGCCGTCGGGGAATCGGCCGCCGGCGTGGACGCCCGAATCCGTCCGGCTGGCGCCCTCGACGATGACACGCTCGCGGCAGATCTTTCTGAGGGCCTGCTCGACGACGTGCTGGACGGTGCGCATGGCGACGCGACCCTCGGGGATGTCGGCGGGGGTCGAGGGGATCAGGTGCGGGTGCTCGGCGGCGGGCGGCTCCTGCTTCTGCCAGCCGTGGAAATCGGTGCCGTCGTAGGCGAGCGTGAGTTTGTAGCGGGCCGGTGGCACGGGGCAGGGTAGGTGGGCGAGGAGCCCGCATGGAAGTTTGACCCGATTACATGCCGAATAGCCGGGCATCTGGGTGTCTGAAAAAGGAAATAAAAATGTCTGATATGGTGGTATTCAGGAAAAAATCTTGCAAGGCGAGACAAACTCCGCGATAGTACACATACTCATCGGTTCATCCATATTGGATGACTGCTATTCGAGGAGATTTGATCATGTTCACCAAATCGAGGGCGATCGGCATCTCTGCTCTTCTGATTTCGTTCTGCTGCGGGTCGGCCTTCGGGGGCGACGGGCAGAACACGCCGGGGCATGGGGTTCAGGCCATGCCGACGGCAGCCGCGTCGGGAGGCGGGACGCCCGCGAGCGCATTCAGCAATCACACGGGTGTGCTCGATCCTGTCGAGACGCCGGACGGGCGGTTGATCCCGCAGGTGCAGCGTGGGCCGGGCGAGGTGTACCCGAAGTGCCTGACGTGCCACGGGGACATCGAGAACGCGACGGAGGTGATGGGGTTCGACCTGGACTGCGTGTTCTGTCACGGGGGCGACCCGGACGCGCTGGACAAGGAGACGGCGCACGTGCAGCCGACGCTGCCGGTGATCATGGACAAGACGGTGCCACCGCTGGATTACGACCTGCCGTACCAGCGGTTCATCAACCCGGCGAACCTGCGGGTGGTCGGCAACACATGCGGGATCTGCCACCCGGACCGTCACCAGAACATCTACAAGAGCATGATGGCGACGGCGGCGGGGCACTACGCCGGCGGGTTGTACCAGAACGGCGTGCAGAACACGAAGACCCCGATCTACGGGACGTTCGAGGTGGACGACACGGACGGGTTCGTGCCGACGGACCGCGGCGCGGTGGCGCACCTGGACGACCTGATCACCTATGACCCCTCGGGCGACCCGCAGAGCAATGCGACGCATTTCGCGGCGGTGCCGGGGCAGGCGTGCGCCAGGTGCCACCTGTGGTCGCGGGGCAAGGGCTACCGCGGCGCGGAGAACGCGGACGGAACGTATCGCGCCGACGGTTGCGTGGCGTGCCACATGTTGTACGACAACGACGGGCTGTCACGGTCGGCCGACGCGAACATCGACCACGCCGAGAAGGGGCACCCGCGTGTGCACAAGGTGACGCGGCAGATCGACACGGAGCAGTGCCTCCACTGCCACCACCGCGGGGCGCGGATCGGGCTGAACTTCACGGGGCGTGCGCAGATGCCGCCCCGGCTGCCCAGCGGGCCCGGCGTCGCGGGGACGACGGACGAGAAGTTCAACAGCAACTACCACTATTCGGTGGATTCGGTGAACCCGCCCGACGCGCACCGAGAGGCGGGCCTGCACTGCATCGATTGCCACACCGCCAACGGGATCATGGGCGACGGCAATATCTATGGGCACATGGATCAGGCGACGAAGATCGAGTGCGAGACGTGCCACGGCCGGCCCGGCGAGATGCCGACGCTGATCGACCACGACGGGATCCAGCTGCTGAACGTGGCGCAGGTGGGCGACGAGGTGCACCTGACGAGCAAGGTCACGGGCGAGGTGCACAACATCCCGCTGGCGAAGAACATCGTCGATCCGAACTCGCCGGACTATCACCCGGACGCGGTGTGCGCGATGAACGCGGACCACATCAAGCCGGAGGGCGGGCTCGAGTGCTACGCGTGCCACTCATCGTGGACGGCGAACTGCTTCGGGTGCCACTTCGAGCGTGACGAGCGGTTCACCGGCGTGAACCTGGTGACGCGGATGGAAGAAGTCGGGCGCGTCCGGACGAACAACAAGGTGTTCGAGACGTTCCGTCCGTTCTTCATGGGCCCAAACAGCGAGGGACGCGTGGCGCCCTATCTGGTGGCGTGCCAGCCGATCGCGGACGTGACGGCCCCGGACGGAACGAAGATCCTCGACTTCCAGATGCCCACGACATCGAAGGGCGTCTCGGGGCTGGCGCTCAACCCGGTGCAGCCGCACACGGTGACGGGGCACGGCGTGCGCACATGCGCCGAATGCCACCGCTCGCCCGCGTCGCTTGGGATGGGGACCGGGAACTATTCGCTCGCGCGAGACTACGCCTATGTCGCGGCCCCCGGGGGCGTGCGGGTGTACGACCGCAAGACGGACCCGCTGGTGCCCTCGCTCGTGGCGACGCTGCCGGTGGCCGACCCGCGGGGCATCGTGTCGAGGCCGGATGTTGTCGAAGGCTCGGCCGACGCGTTGTATGTCGCGGCGGGGATGGACGGGCTGATCGGGTTCAACCTCGAAGACGGGCTGGACGCCTCGCCGCAGACGCTGGTCGGCGGGATCGACGCGATCGCGGTGGCCCGTGTGGCGGACTACTTCTATGTCGTCGATCAGGGCGTGGGGGTGCGGGTCTACGACAGCCGGGAGGGGCAGAACGTGCTGAGTGATCGCGTGCGGCGTCCCGTTCCGCTGGGGCTGCACACGCCGCGGCTTGTCGCGACGGTGGATATCCCCGATGCGCAGCGCGTGCTGGTGTGGGGGATCTATCTGTTCGTGTCCGCGGGCAACGACGGGATGTATGTCGTCAACATCGCGGACCAGACGCAGCCGGTGGTCGAGGCGCACTACACGGGGATCAACGCCCGGGATATCCGGGTGTATTCGCACTATCAGCAGGGGACGGCGTTCGCGGCGCGGGCGTATGTGGCCGACCCCGACGCGGGTGTGCACGTCTTCGACCTGCTCCCCGAGCCGGGCGACCCGCAGCTGCTGACAACGCTGCCCCTGCCGGGGGCGGTGGCGCTCGACTCGTACACGGCGTGGGTGACGGGCGACGCGGTGACGCCGTCGTTCGAACACGACTATCTGTATGTCGCCGCGGGGGCCGCGGGTCTGCATATCTTCGACATGACCGAGCCGGACAATGTTTTTGAGGTCGCGGCGGTGACGGGCCTGGGCGGGAGTGTCGAGGATGTCGACGTGGCGAGCCAGATGTCGCCGCCGGGCGTGGATGATTACGCGATGCTCGCCAACGCCGACGGCGGGCTCCAGGTTGTCGATGTTTCGGACCCGACCGACCCGCTGATCGTCGACGCGGAGCCGCTCGCGGGCGCTTCGCAGGTGTTCGTCGAGGTGCAGCAGATGGACCGGTTCCTCAACGAACAGGGGCGGACGCTGAAGGAGAACTCGCACCCGTTCGTGCAGAACTTCAGCCGGGCGGATGTCGTGCGGATCCTGTCCGCGTCGATCACCAATTGCGCTCCCGATCCGGGTCGGCCCTCGCCGGACTTCAACGGCGACGGGGTCGTGGATCTGCGCGATGTCGCCGAGTTCGTCCGACTGATGATGGCTAACGACACGCGGGCGGACCTGACCGGCGACGGGGTCGTGGACGCCGGTGATATCCGGGTGCTGCTCGGCGCGTTGTGATGTGACCTTCCAGGGGATCCCGCCGTGCGCGGCGGGTTTCCTTTTCTTCTCGGCCGGTTTACCCGATGGTCATGAACACGGCGAGGTAAACGCACCAACAAACAGCCCGATGTCGGCGAGGTCGAAGGCGCCGTCACCATTGAGGTCCGCCGACGGGTCGACGTTCATGAAACTATCGATGAACGCGGCGATATCCGACAAGTCGATCACACCATCGTTGTTCAGGTCGGCCAAGCAATGAGCGAACCATGCTGCGCGATTGTCGAGTAGGAAGACGTCGTTATAGCCCGGCACCGTCGAGACCCCCGAATTGTTGCCCCAGCCGTGGAGACCGTGTAGGGGCCAGAGAGGATCGGCCGGGTTTGTGGCGAAATCGGGCCAATTCCACCAGGCCCCCATGACGGTGTATTCCCAGTCCTCCTGCCCCGAATCCGGGTTTGCGATGTCCGGGTGAGGCAGGCCAAGGGTGTGGCCCATCTCGTGTGCGGTGGCGCCGGTCTGCCTATCCACGCCGGTCCACCATGTAACCCACTCGGGAGGGACGCGCTCGGAGAACGAGTCGAGCGCGAAATCGCCCAGCATGCACATCCCACCACCGGCGGAGCCGAACCATTGCGCCCCGCCGGCGAACCCACCCGCACCCTTACAGAAGATCACGACCATATGCGGGTCGGTCTCGTCGCCGGGCGAGAACCCCCGCAGAGAGACCTCCGAAAGCACCTTGCCCCATGTATCGCCTAGCACGATCCCGTCGGTGTAACGGTGGTCTGGGTTCGTCCATTCGATGTCGTAGTCGGCAAGGCCGCCCCAAGCGGGCATGACGACGACGGGACGGATGTTCAGGCTTGTCCCCAAACCCAAGGCCGATCCGTACCAGTCACGGACGCGCGCCATGGCATGTGTAATTTGTGCCGCGTCCTCGTCGAGCTCGGCCTGTGCCGGTTGATACCCCGCGGGGAACGACGCCGGGTCGGGGATGAACAGAATCGGGGTGACGGAATAGGGTGGCGGGGTCGGCGGGGCCGGCTCAGCGTCGAACGTCAGCCCGTCGATCCAGAGCGAGAAACCGAAATCCCAAGTGTCCGCGTGGATCTCGATCCAGTTGATCGAAGACAGGTCGGGTTGGCCCACATTCGAGACCGACCACGACGCGTCTCCCGTGAGGGGTACGTTTAAGAACACCCACCGGCCCCGCGCCGAGTTCAGGATGTCAGACGTCGCGTGCAGCTCGATGTAGTCGGATTCGGTTGTGCACAGCCGGATCCATGGAGAGCCGTTTTGGAACCCGATGTTCGGGTTCTCGGCCCAAGCCCAGAATCCAACACCGCCGCTCTCGGCGGCGAGCAGATCCCAGCCGGCATCCTTCGTCACCGGTGACCACATCCAGGTATCGAAACCACCGTCCGTGTCGAATCGCAACGAGCCCGAGCCGACGCGGACCTGTCCCGCGTCGTCCGAGACCGAAGCCGAGGCGGATTGGGCCGCGGCACCCCAGAGGGCCGCACTGTTTTCAGTGAGTTCGTCCGGCCCGGGAGGTGCCGCCGCAACGGCGAGACTCACCAACGCGGGCAACACCAAGAGCATCGTGATCGGCGACCAAAGAAGCCGTTGTGCCATGATTCACCCCCTTTTCGACGGCATCATGCCGACTATCGGTCTCCATCGATTATACGGATGGACGCGTGAACGCACAAAAAAACTCACCCCGGGAACCTCGTGCGCAACCCGGGCTGATCAAGCGGCTACGCGATCGTGCCCTCATCGGGCTGGAGGGGGAGGGCGCGGGCCATGTCCGTGTAATGCCCGAAGTTCACGCGCAGTTCCGTCATCGAGTCGCCGCCGAACTTGTCGAGGAAGCAGCGGGCGACCTCGAAGGCGACGACGTTCTCCATGACGACGCTGGCGGCGGAGACGGCGCAGACATCGGACCGTTCGTACTGGCTGTGCTCGGGCTGCTTGGTGTTCAGGTCGACGCTGGGCAGGCCCTTGAGCAGCGTCGCGATGGGTTTCATCGTGCCGGTGACGACAACGGGCATGCCGTTGGTCATGCCGCCCTCGGTGCCGCCGGCGTTGTTGGTCGGGCGGGTGAAGCCGAGGCAGGGTTCCTCGAGTTTCGTGCGGTCGTAGACGATCGGGTCGTGCAGGTCGCCGCCGCGGGTCTCGCCCGCGCGGACGCCCGCGCCGATCTGGACGGCCTTGAAGGCCTGGATGCCCATGACGGCGTAGGCGATGCGGGCGTCGAGCTTGCTCGTCCAGTCCATGCTCGAGCCGATGCCGGGGGGGCAGCCGAACACATGGCATTCGACGTGTCCGCCGACGGTGTCCTTGTCTTCCTTCGCCTTGCGGATGACCTCGCGCTGTCGCTCGGTGGTCTGCTCGTCAAGGGTGTAGGTGTCGCTGGCGTCTCGGGCGGCGAGGAGGGAACGCCAGTTGTCGGGCGTCACCTCTACATCCGTGCGCACGTCGAGGATCTGCCGCACGAAGCCGAAGACCTCGACGCCGAAGGCCTCGCGGAGCAGGCACCTGGCGATCGCACCGGCGGCGACCCGGCTGGCGGTCTCGCGGGCGCTGGCGCGTTCGAGCGTCTCGCGGCAGTCGGTGGTGAGCCATTTGACCGAGCCGGCGAGGTCGGCGTGGCCGGGGCGGGGGCGGTGGACGGGGGGTGGGGGGGGGG
>JALWOY010000092.1 GCA_027083355.1 Phycisphaerales bacterium
GATCGGCCCGGGGGATAGGCGTGTTCGAGGACATAGCGTCGGACCCACGAACCGGCGGCGAAGTCGGTCGGGCCCATCCGGGCGGCGGCGTCGCGGCTGAGGAGATTGGGGAGGTTGTCCTGGATGATGCAGACGAAGAGTGCTTGCGGGGGTATGACGTCGGGGGTTTCGTGTCTGTGGTGGTCGATCTGGATCACCAGATCGGGCTTGAACCGCTCGACTTCTCCGAGCAGGGATGCGATGAGGTGCTGTTCCCATGGGTGTTGTTCGATGACGATGTACGTTTCCGCGCCGGCGCGATCGAACCCCTCTGCGAAAAACCGTGTGGAGTGCTGAAGCACGGTCGAGTATCGCGTCGTCATCAGCAAGACCCGAACGTCGGGCTGGAGCAGGCGTGAGGCGATTGCCGACGGCGTTCTGGGGGCGTAGGCCGCGGCGAGCGAGGCCCGACGCGACCGGATTGTTGTGCCGATCGCGGCCGCGGCCCGGCGCATCTCATCTCGGACAGGTGCCGGGTCGGCGCACAATCGGATGGCTTTTTCGGGCGGGGGGAGGCGGGAATCGGGCGTGAGCGCCGTGGCGATGCGGTCTTTCCAGCCGGACCCGACGCAGAGCACGAACCGCCCGCGCGTGAGCGGCCCGGCTTGCCCGGACCAGTCGTGCAGCATCATCGCGGAACGGAAGATTTCCGCGTTCGGCTCGACGACGTAGACGACGCGTTCGCGGCCGACGAGGTCGGGTTGTTCTTCGGCCAGCCGCGTCAGGGCGGCGCCGCACCCGACGCCCGCCAGCGCGATCGACCTGGAGGGGTCGGGGATCTCCGCGAGGCGTTGTTCGGTCTGCTGGATGACCGCACTCGGCGAGCCGCCGGGGCACAGGGGGTTCTCGGCGTGGCCCGTAAGGGCGAGGGTTTCCCGGCCGTCGGGCGCGGTGATGATGCGCACGGCGCCGGTGGTCGGGGCGTTCTCGATCTCTTCGGCGAGGGACGGATCGCGGCGTTGCAGCGCGAGCATGTTGCGCGCAAAGCGGAGCGTGCGCACGAGCGGGCCGAGTGAATCGGGGGGCTGGTTTTCGAGGAGCCGAACCAGCGCGGCGTAATCTCTCCGGTCCAGGGCGGCTCTGACGTCCGGGTCCATCTCGGGCTATTCCTTCATCCGCAGCACGCGGCCCGTGCGGTGGTCGATGATGTAGATGGTCTGCCCGTCGGGCGAGAGGGCGAACGAGGAGATGGCCAGGGCGGCGCCCTTGCCGCCGAAGGTGGCGCCGATGGGGCCGGTGTGTTCGGCGATGTCGTCGGAGGCGGGGTGTCCGTCGCGTTGTTTGAGGCGGAAGGACCAGACGCGTCCGCTCATGAAGTCGGCGCAGATGTATCGGTTCTTCAGCCAGGGATAACGGTCGCCCTCGTAGAACACGCCGCCGGTGATGGAGGCGACGGGGTGGTGTCGGTATTCGAAGACGGGCGCGGTGATGCCTTTTTCGGCGAGGCGGGCGGGGGTGAGCCGCGGGGGGTCGTCGCGTTCGGCCCGGCCCGGCTTGAACAGGCCCATGCCCTCGGTGATGTTCCAGCCGAAGTTGAGCCCGGGGGTGTTTTTGGGGATGAGATCGACTTCCTCGAAGCGGTTCTGGCCGACGTCGCCGATCCAGAGTCGGCCCTTGGTGTCGAAGGCGAATCGCCAGGGGTTCCGCAGGCCGAAGGCCCAGATTTCGGGTCGGGCGTTCGGGGTGTTGATGAAGGGGTTGTCTTGGGGGATGGCGTAGGCGAGGCCTTCGTCGGGCTGGCCCGTGACGTCGATGCGGAGGAGTGAGCCGAGGAGAGTGCCGCGGTTCTGCCCGTTGCCGTGGGGGTCGTTGGCGGCGCCGCCGTCGCCGACGCCGATGTAGAGCATGCCGTCGGGGCCGAAGCGGATGCATCCGCCGTTGTGGTTTCCGTAGGGTTCTTTGATGGTGAGGATGATTTCGCGGTCGTCCCATCGGGCCGAGCCGTTTTTGATGGTGAACCGGGCGATGTTGACGTTGCCTTCTTTGTCGGTGTAGTCGAGGTAGAAGCGGTTGTTGTCGGCGAAGCCGGGGTCGAGGGCGATGCCGAGCAGGCCGCGTTCCCAGTTGGATTCGGGGCCGGTGATGTTTTTCGCCTCAACGAGGGGGGTGTCGGCGAGGGTGCCGTTGATCGCGACGCGGACGTGGCCGGTCTGTTCGACGATGAACGCCCGGCTTTCGTCGGCGGGGTCGAAGGCGATATCGACGGGTTTGTCGAGCCCGGTGATCCATTCTTCGAGGCGTTGGGCGTGGGCGTTCGCGGAGAGGACGGCAAGAGCGGCTGCGGCCGGGGCGATCATCGTGGCGTATTTCATGACCAAGAGCGTAGCGGGAACAGGGCGGGTGCAGTAGGCTTTCGGCGTGGACGGGCTGCCGACGGTGTTGATGACGGACGTGGTGCGGTCGACGCATCAGGGCGACAGCCACGGGGGGGCGTACCTCGTCGATCTGGAGACGGGTGAGCACGAGCGCGTGCTGGACTGGAACACGGTCGAGATCAGCTGGGAGGGCCGGGGCGCCGACCGGGGCCTGCGCGGCATCGCGTTTCACGGCGATGAGATTTTCATTGCCGCGGCGGACGAGGTGTTCGTGTTCGACCGGGGGTTCAACATCGTGCGCTCGCACAAGAACCCGTATCTGTCGCACTGCCACGAGATCTGGCTCGACGGCGGCACGCTGTATCTGACGAGCACGGGGTACGACGCCGTGCTCGAGATGGACGTCGCGACGGGCCGGTTTGTCGCGGGCTGGTGGCTGGACGCGGACCTGCGGCCGGGGGAGTCGTTGTCGATGTCGCTGCGGCGTTTCGACCCGGAGAACCCCGGCGAGGTCGTCCCCGAGCGGCGCGACGTGCTGCACATCAACAGTGTTTCGAGGCATCGTGGGATGACGCTTCTTTCGGGCGTTCGGCTGCCGGGGTTGATGGCGATCCGCGACGGCCGGCTCGGTCGGTTCGCGTCGATCCGGCCCGGCTCTCACAACGCGCAGGCGTTCGGCGACGACGGCGTGATCTACAACGCGACGGGGCATGAAGCGCTGGTGATCGCCGACGCGAAGGGGTTCGATCGCCGGAATCTGCGATACCCGCGGTATCCCGAGGGCGAGCTGCTCAACGCGGATCTGCCCGAGGACCACGCCCGGCAGGGGTTCGGCCGCGGGCTGTGCTTCCGTGACGGTCTGATCATCGTGGGTTCGAGCCCGGCGACGGTGAGCGTGTTCGAGGCGGAGACGGGCCGGATGGTGCGGAGTGTGAACATCACGATGGACGTTCGGCACTGTCCGCACGGGCTGGAGATCTGGCCGTTCTGACGAGGATTTCAAAGTTTCTCGTGCTTTCCGGAACAAGATCCGGGCGCGAGCGCGGGTGCTTCCTCTCCCCGGCGACCGGGGTGAGGGGCTCTATCAGCTCTTCGAGCGTCATGCATCATCATGTTTCGGCGTGTGCCACGGCTCTGTGAGCCGTGTCTTGGGCATATTTGTGACACACAGTCATTTCACACGGCCAAGGTGGCCGTGCCACACAGAACAGGATTTCGCAAACCGCTCTATTGCTTCTCTGTCTCCTTGCTTTGTCGCGTGAACCGATCGGCGAGACATGAAGAAGGGGAAGAAGTTGAAGCCCCTCACCCGCCGACGCTGCGCGTCGTCGACCTCTCCCCGGCGACCGGGGAGAGGTGGGACTGCTATCCCTGTGTCCACACCACGAGCCCCGGGTGTGGAAAAGCCCATCGACCAAAAAAACACCCGGGCTTGTGCCCTAGTCTCGTTGATGCACATGAGTTTTTCTTGGGGTCCGAATGATTCCCGGGCACGGTTTTTCATTCCGAGGGGCGCGTCTTTCCAGAGGCGCGATCCGTGCCGGTCACTGCTGCGCGAGGGTATCGCGGGCCTCGGTGCGGCAGTCGAGTTCGATTCGGCCCTCAAGAACGCGGAGGTCGAGCAGCCGGATGATGCGGCCGTCGTCGAGATCCATGACGGGTTCGCGGGCGAGTGGGGTTCTGCCCCGGAGGACTTCGAGGAAGGCGTGGGAGAAGGGATCGTCCGCGACGTCTTCGGGCAGGACCTCGCCGAGTCGGCTCTCGGCGCGGGCGAGGATGAACGCTGCGGGGACGGGGAGCCGGCCGATGTGGACCCACCGGGACCGGAGCCAGAGCGAGCCGTCGTCGCGGATCTCGGGCTTGACGGCCGCGGTGAGGATGCGCGAGCCTCGGTCGGTGCGGATGAGGACGCCGATCCTGACGACATTCTGGCGGAATGAGACCTGGGGCTGGGAGAGCGAGATCGGCCAGGCGAGGCCGTCCTGCCCGTCGATCCATTCGGGGAGGCGTGTGGCGAGCCAGGCGCTGGCGTCCTCGTCGCGGATGAAGACGGACCACGGTGCCGATCGCCACGGTCCGTTCCGGCCTTCGAGGCGCCACCGGGGGTCGTCGTCCCGTCGACGATAGATCTGGCTGACGACGGCGTTCTCGAACTGGGCGGCGTGCTTGCGGAGGGCGGGCGTCGGCCGGTAGACGCGCCACCACGACGGGGCGGCCCTCGAGAGGGAAGCGGCGAGCAGGCCCGCGAGGGTGATGGCGACGGCGATCGTCAGCCCTGCGGCGATCAGCCGGGCCTTGAGTTTGCGTCGGAATCGGAGCACGCGCCGGTCCATCCCCTCCAATGTACGCCAAGCCGGCCCGTCCGCCGAGCCGAGCGGGTGCGGGCGGCGTGTGGGGCGGGCAGAATACCTGTTCGGGGTGGTCTTTGGTATCGGGAGACCACCCGAAGTGCACAAAAAAACCCGGGGCACGGCCCGGGTTTGGTGTGTGCTTCGGAGGTTGCCGGATTAACGCTTCGAGAACTGGAAGCGGCGGCGGGCGCCGGGCTGGCCGTACTTCTTGCGTTCGACCTTGCGGGCGTCTCGGGTGAGATAGCCCTTCTCGCGAAGGATGGTTTCGAGGTGTGGGTCGTAACCGACGAGGGCGCGGGCGATGCCGAGGCGGATGGCCTGGGCCTGACCCATGGTCCCTCCGCCGTCGACGCGGACGAACACCTCGAGCTTGTCGGCGGTGTCGGTCACGCCCAGAGGGGCGTTGGCGTCTTGGCGGTCGCGTTCCTCGGAGAAGTATTCATCGACTGTTTTGAACTTCTTGCGGCTGACCTGGATGAGCAGTTTGGCCTGCCCGTCGCGGGCCGGGCGGAGGCGGACGCGGGCGACGGCGGTCTTGCGCCGGCCCACACCCCACCACCAGCCGTGCTTGTCGGCGGGCTTGGGCTCGGCGATCTCGCGGACGGCCGGCGCGGGGGCGGGCCCGGAATCGACCGCTTCGCCGATGAGGTCAGGGTTGGTGATCGTGGTCTGGAAACCTTGTTCTGCCATGGTGTGTGCTCCGTTCCCGCCGCGGCGGGAGTGTGTTCCTTCTTTCCGCGGTGGGTTAGGCGTGCAGCGGGATGGGCTTGTGGTTCTCGTGGGGGTGTTCGGGGCCGGGGTAGACCTTCAGTTTTTTCAGCATCTGCCGGCCGAGCCGGTTCTTGGGTAGCATCCGGCGGACGGCGAGTTCGATGAGGCGTTCGGGCCTCTGCTCGCGGAGTTGCCCGTAGCTGCGGAGCTTGAGGCCGCCGGGATAGCCGCTGAACCGCTTCTCGAATTTCTGCTCGGCCTTCTTGCCCGTGAGCGCGACCTTGGCGGCGTTGGTGACGATGACGAAGTCGCCCGTGTCCACGTGGGGGGTGTACTCGGGGCGGTGCTTGCCCATCAGGACAACCGCGATATCACTGGCCAGGCGGCCCAAGGGCACGCCCTCGGCGTCGGCGATGCGCCAGACGCGATCGATATCGCCCTTTTTGGCCATATAGGTCTGGCGGCGGAGGTGCGTCGCATGACCGGTGCTCATGGCAATGACTCCTTGCTGACGGCGGCGGGCGTCGAGCCGAACCGACCGATTGATACACCCCGCGTCACGCGGGGCCGGTACGCCGCCTACCGGGCGGGGCGGGCCGGGAGCCGGTGCTCTCGACAGG
>JALWOY010000093.1 GCA_027083355.1 Phycisphaerales bacterium
TAGTATTACTCGGCATCCATGCTCCATCTACGGTGGAGTTAACATAAATCAATCCTGATGGAAGGATATCCTCAACACTCACATTTCTGTATGCCTCATCAACACCCCACAAACTTACATTTATGCTGAAGTTAGCATATTCTCCTATTGTTTTTTCCATATTCGGCAATTTACTCACATTCTGGCGCGCTGCAAATGTTATGGCTGAAGAACTGCTATAAACACAACCAGATTCGCATGTTCCATTGACATAAACTACGTGGGTTGTGCTGCCAGCTGATATTGTGCTGGCGGAGATGATACGCTCCCAAGTATTGCTTCCTATCAGGATTGTCTGATTCAGCCATGTTATTTTGTTGTCCTTTATGGTTGCATGGGTATCTATGCTTCCATTTGAGAATCTGACTTCTATGGTTGAATTCTGGAATGCGGAGCCAAGGATGCTGGTTATGCTTACATTTCTCGCCTCTGTATCACCATTGTTGCTCACATATATTGTCCATGTCGCCATGCTTCCATTCTCATTCAAAACCTGGGTTGCTGGAGTTATTGTTGCTTGCAAAACTGGATGATGAGGGTCAATGAATTGGCTTATGCTGGCATTAAACAGATGATTGCATACGTTTCTGTAATAAAAGGTTGTGTTTGCGTACGATGCTACATCATTAGCACAATCTACACCATTATCGATGATTTCAAAATAAATGGTTATGGTTTCATTGTAATATATGTAATCTATATTGCTGCTGTTCCATAATAGAGTTCCATTCACGCTGGAATAATCAACTGGCTCCTGATTTGCGAAGATTCTGCCACCATTGCTGCTTTTTATTATGGAAGAACCAACCTTGTAAATATAACCAGACGGCAATTCAAACCATATGCCGGTAACATTTGCAATGGAGCCATTATTATGGATCGTAATGGTAAAATTGCCTCCGCATGGAATTATCTCGCCATGCTCCTGGCTCAAAGCTATATCTGGCGATGTTCTGAGATATGACAATACATTACTGCTTTCCCTTGTAAGCGGGCAGCAGCCCCACTCAACTGTTGCATTGTTTATTGTATCATCTATTGTGCATGATTCGACGAGGGCAGAAACATTTATGGATATGCTGCTTCCAACACTCATATTTGGGAGATTCCATATAAGCGGGTTGGATGAAGTTCCATTTCCCATGGAAGCAGGAGGTGAAGAAGAAAGATATGCCACATTTGATGGCAGGATATCATACAATGTAACATTCTTTGCTTCATAATCTCCGTTGCTTGTCACAACAATTGTCCAGTTAATAACTTCTCCCGGCTTTGATACAATATGAGAAGGCGTCTTAACTATACTCACATGCGGTTGCGCAAGTTGAGGCATAAATTCCTTTGAATTTTCAAC
>JALWOY010000094.1 GCA_027083355.1 Phycisphaerales bacterium
GTGGTGTGGTCTGATACCCCTCGATGCATGCAAAGAAAAGAGCCCGGAGCGTCAGCGACGGGCCGTGCGTGTTGTTGTCATCCACCCGGTCTTCGGCCCCGCGCTCACGCTTGGGGCTCTTTGAGCAACACATCCCGAGCAATCGCGGCTCGTCGGAATCTGAGTCACAACAGAAACTAGCTATTCGGGGCGTTGGTTTCGAGCACCCAGCGGAGTTCGTCGGCGATGCCGTCGGCGAGGGTGTCGCGTTTGAGTTCATCGGGGAGCACGCCCCAGGCGTACGTCTCGACCTCGAAGTGCTGCGTGCCGTGGAATTCAAGGGAGGCGGCGACGGCGTCGGCGATCTGGTTGTTCGTCGTGCCGAGCGGGCCGATGGTGTCGAGAGAGACCGGGACGTGGAAGTGGACGCGGAGTCGGTCGGGCGTTTCGCCGCGTTCGAGCCGGTTGATCGCCTCGGGGAGATCCTCGACCAACTCGAATGCGTCGCCCGTTTTGAAGCCGGTCTGGTGCAGATAGCGAGGCTCGTCGAAGGGGCGGAGGTGTTCGATCGCGGCCCCGACGCCGACCCGCTTCACGTCGACGTCGAGCGCGGACGAGATCTGGACCTTGTTGACGCGGACGCCGGCGTCGGCGTAGCGGCGGAGGGTCTCGCGCTGATCCTCGAACATGACGGCGGCGTGGCAGACATCGTGGCAGATGCCGATGTGCGTGCGGTGGATCTCTTCGGACAGGTGCTCGTCGAAAAACGCGACAACGTCATCGGCTGTGTCGAGGATGCAGCCCGGCTCGGGTTCGAGGTCGAGGGTAATCCGGGTGCCGGTCTGTTGTTCGTTCTTGTGCAGCACATCGGCGAAACGGCGGAGCATGTCGCCGGCTTTTTCGATGCGCTCGCGGTCGTCACGCCCCGGCCAACCGACGGGGAGGGTCGAGATGCTCCCGCCGCGGGTCGGCTGGAGACGTGAGAGGTGGCCCGCGACGGCGAGGGTGTGGATGAACCGTTGTTCGTCGGCCCAGTCCGGTTCATAGACCGCGTGCTTGACGACGGGCCTATGGAAATCATGCTGCGGGAAGGCGTTGAAGGTGACGGCTTCGAGGCCGATCTCGGCGAGGCGGCCGGCGAGGGCGTCGATCGCCTGGCCCTTGGCGCTGATGGCGGGGGTGTTGGGGAAGGCGGCCAGGGCGTCGGTGATCGGGTGGCGGGCGGTGGTGTGCTGGGGGATCCAGAGGCCGAAGGCGAGGGGGGCGCCGGGCGAGACGCGGCGTTTGACCGGGACGAAGTGGCGTTCGAGTTGTTCGAGCAGGGCGGGGACGGTCGGGGCGTTCAGGACGTTGGTGCAGTAACTCAGCGTCGTGTTGGGAGCGAGTCGGTTTCGCATGATCGGTTCAGTTCAGCCCGATGGGTGTATCAGAAAGAGCCCGGAGTGTGAGCGACGGGTTGGATACGCCTGCACACTCGGCCCCGCGCTCACGCTTGGGGCTCTTTTGGTTGCATCCACTTTGACTCATCGACCCCCACGTCCCCCGATTCCTCCTCCGCAGCCCTCCGTGAACGCCGTGGTGAACTCTCTTCAGACCGCAAACTTCTCGCACTGGCTCAGGAACGTCTTCGGGTTCTCGAACGAGATCGTGTCGATCGTCTCGGGGGTGTGGCCCCGCCTCGCCATTTCGAAGCGGCACTTGGGCACCGCGAGCGGGTCGCTCGGGCCCCAGTCGCCGGCGGAGTTGATCCACAGCCGCTCGGTGCCGCACATCTCGATGATGTCGGCGGCACGCTGCGGGGTGCATTTCGTCTCGGGGTAGAGCGTCATGCCCGCCCAGAAGCCCGCGTCGAGGACCGTGTTGACGGTGTGTTCCTCGACATGATCGATCAGCACCCGGCCCGGGTCAATGTCGCCGTTGCGTTTGATCGCGTCGATGATGAGTTTCGTGCCCTTGAGTTTGTCCTCGAGGTGGGGCGTATGGACGAGGATCATCTGATCGTATTTCGCGGCCAGGGCGATCTGTTCCTCAAGAATGATCAGCTCGTTCTTCGAGTTCTTGTTCAGCCCGATCTCGCCGATACCCAGGACGTTGGGGCGGTCGAGGAATTCGGAGATCAGGGCGATGACGTCGCGGGCGAAAGCGGGGTCCTCGGCCTCCTTGGGGTTGATGCAGAGCCAGCAGTAGTGCTTGATGCCGTAGGCCGCGGCCCGGGCGGGTTCCTGCGTGGTGAGCAGTGTGTAGTAGTCGTAGAAGCCCTGCGGGCTGTTGCGGTCGTAGCCGGCCCAGAATGCGGGCTCGGTGATCGCGACGCAGCCGGCGAGGGCCATGCGTTGATAATCGTCGGTCGTCCGGCTGACCATATGGATGTGCGGGTCGATGTAGCGCATCAGGCGTCCCCCCCACTGCCGCCCGCCGGGGGCTGGGCGCCCACGGCTCCCTTGCCCGGCGCGACGGGGATCGGCTCTGTCGAATGATCGCTGAGCATCTCGAGCACGCGCCCCGCCCGGCCCGGCTGTTCGCTGAGCAGCACGGCGAGTGTGTCACGGAAAGCGTCGATGCGGAAATCGCCCTCGCCGGGGGCACGGTCGTATCGGTCGAGAAACGCGGCGATGTCGAGCACCTTGGCGCGGTGTTCGAGGAAGTAAAGATCGAGGATTTTCTTCTTGTCGGCGGGGATGGCGGGCATGGGTTCCTCCTCGTTCGAGTCGGCCGCGGCCGGGTCAGTGATCCAACGCTCCGCGGATCGCGGCGACCTGTTCGAGCACGTTGTCGAATCCGTCGAGCGTGAGCTGGGTCGCACCGTCACTCATGGCGTGAGCGGGGTCGGGGTGGGCCTCGATGAACAGGGCGTGGACTCCGGCGGCGGCGGCGGCGCGGGCGAGCAGCGGGGCGCGGTCGCGTCGGCCCCCGGTCTGTTCGCCCGAACCCGGGGTCTGGGTCGAATGCGTAACGTCGAAGCAGACGGGGGGGGAGAAGAGATCCGACACTTCGCTTTGCTCGATGTCGGCGTCCGGGCGGAACTTCGAGCAATCGAGCTCCATCAGATCGCCCAGGCCGATGAAGTCGTTGACGAGGCGGTGGTAGCCGAAGAAGGTGCCGCGTTCGATGAGCAGGACGTTGTCGCAGCCGGCCTCGGCGAGTTTGCGCACCGGGCCGACCATCTCGCGGGGCGAGAGAAACTGTCCCTTCTTGACACTGACCGCCCGGCCGTGCTTTTTCGCGGCTTCACCGGCGGCGGTGAGCAGGTCGGTCTGTCGGCAGAGGAACGCGGGGATCTGGAGCAAATCGACGACCTCGGCGGCGGGGTGGGCCTGGTCGGGTGTATGGATGTCGGTGGTGACGGGGCAGCCCAGTTGTTCACGGGCGGTGTGCAGCCATTCCAGCCCGCGTTCGAGCCCCGGCCCGCGGGGCGAGGCGACACTGGAGCGGTTGGCCTTGTCGAACGAGGCCTTGAAGACGAAAGGCAGTCCGAGGCGGCCGCAGGTGTCGCGGAGGCGGTTGCCGACGTCGAGGCCCATGTCGAGCGACTCGAACATGCAGGGGCCGGCGATGACGGCGAGGGGTCGGCCCGGGCCGATGTCGGTGTCGCGGACGGTGCAGGTGCGCAGCATACACAAGGGTAGAAGGGTTCGCGGATGAACGGGGGTCATACGGATTCCAAGAAAAACTCGTGCGTGTTGACCAGACCCGGGCGCAAGTGGCGGGTGTTTTTCTCGATCGACGGGTTTTTCTCGTCCGTGTTTCGTGGTGTGGGCGAGGCAGGCCGACCCCACCTCTCCCCGGTCGCCGGGGAGAGGTCGACGACGCGAAGCGTCGGCGGGTGAGGGGCTATGACTTCTTCAACTTCTTCATGCCTCGCCGATCGGGGAGTGCAAGTCAGAGGAGAGAATGAAACCCCTCACCCCGGCCCTCTCCCCGCCAGCGGGGAGAGGGAGGGCGGAAACTGGTGCGCTTCGGGTTGATCGATCCGACGCTTCGCAGGCTCAGTGTCGGCGTCTGGTTGGTTCAGAAACCCGACCCAGCAAAGCTGGATCGGGGCACCGGGCGGATGAGAAATGGAGATGGGGGAGAGACGGGCAAGATGCCCGTCCCACGAGGGGAAGGAGAGAGATGGAGAGACGGGCTGGAAGCCCGTCCCACCGAGGGGAAGAGGGGAGGGAGGAAAAAATACCCGGCTCTCGCTCCGGAAGACACGAGAATCTGTTGGAATCCGTATCAGGCGATCGGGAGCGACACTTTCCGCTCCAGTTGCTCGCTCGGGCGGGCGATCAGGTCGTAGCCGTCGGCGGCAACGACCGTGCACCGAACCAGCTCGCCCGGGCTGAAGTCGCGGGCGGACTGCACATACGTCACGGCGTCGATCTGGGGGGCCTGAAAATACGCCCGGCCGCGGTAGAGCCTTTCGCCACCGTCGGTTTCGCCGGCGTGCTCGTCGATGAGGATGTCGAAGCGGCAGCCTGTTTCATCGGGGTTTTCGGGGTCGAACTGCTCGGCGAGGTAGTCGGCCTGCTCGAACGCGATGCGCTGCTGCAGAGCCATGATCTCGCCGAACCGCCTCGCCTTGATCTCGTCGGGGACGTGCAGGGCGGGGTCCTCGTCCATCGTTCCGGCGCGGGTGCCGGGCTCGCGGGAATACCGGAAACAACCGACGGCGTCGAAGCCGATGTCTTCGATGAATTCGAGCAGCCGGGCGTGGTCGTCCTCTGTCTCGCCGGGGAAGCCGGTGATGAACGTGGTACGGATGGCCATGCCGGGGATGCGGTCGCGGAGTTTTCTGCACAGCTCGGCCTGGTGCTCGCCGGTGACGTTGCGCCGCATGGCGTCGAGCACGCGGTCGGAGGCGTGCTGGAGGGGGATGTCGAGATACGGCAACAGCCGGCCCCGCTGCACGAGATCGGCGAACACGTCGATGATCTCGTCGGTGAAGTTCGTGGGGTAGGCGTACATGAGACGCACCCAGCCCGCGCCGGCCTCCTCCGTCACCGCGTCGCAGACGGTGCGCAGCAGGGCGGGCAGGCCCGAGCCGTCGCGCAGCCCGACCCCGATGTCGTCGCCGTAACTGGTCGTGTCCTGCCCGATGAGCATGAGTTCGAACGCGCCGTCGCGGACGAGTTCGCGTGCCTCGGCGGCGACGCGGTCGAGCGGCTTGGAACGCATCTTGCCGCGGATGCTGGGGATCGTGCAGAACGCGCAGTTCTGGTTGCATCCCTCGCCGATGCGGAGATAGGCGTAGTGGCGCGGGGTGAGGCGGAGGCGGGCGGCGTCGTCCTCGAAATAGCCGACACCGCCGGCGCCCTCGACGGAAAGGCCCACGGGCTGAAACCCCGCGTTGTGCGGTTGCTCGGCCGCGAGATCGCGGGCCTTGGTTGTCGCGTTGGCGTGGATCCAGTATTTCGGGCCGGCCGGGTCGTCGATGGTTTCGCGTTCGACCGGGGCGCCGCGGACCGCCTCGATGATCTTTTCGCGGTCGAACACCCCCACCATCGCGTCGATGCCGGGGACCCAGTCGAGGATCTTGGCCCGGTGCCGCTGGACGAGACACCCCGCGACGACGACGCGCCGGACCTCCCCGCGGGCCTTGGCCTCGACGGCCTCGCGGATAACCGCGAGCGATTCCTCCTTGCTCGCTTCGAGGAAGCCGCAGGTGTTGACCACAACGGCGTCGGCGGGCGTGACGCGACCGGGGGCGGCGGAGGCGTCCTGCTCGGAGCCGGCCTCGGAGAGATCGCCGGCGGGGGCGGGGGCGGCGGAGACGGGTGTCACGCCGCTCTCGGCGAGCAGCCCCAGCATCTTCTCGCTGTCCACCGTGTTTTTGGGGCAGCCGAGCGAGACGAGCGAGACGGTTCTGATCTCGCCCTCGGCGTGTTTTTCCGTGTCTTTCTCGTTCGGCATCCGGCAAGCGTATGCGGCGGTACCATCAGCCGCGACGGGGCCGAGATCGGGCCATGAACAGGCAGGATCAGGCGAGGTCAGGAGGGACGAACAATCGACACCAGCCCGCACGTGCAACCGGCGTCTTATGTCACCGCGGAGATTCCCGGCGTGGGGGGCCGGATCAAGGAAACACCCGAGGACTTCCTCGTCGAGGAGATCCCGCTCTATGCGCCTTCGGGCGAGGGCGAGCACGTCTACCTGATGGTCGAGAAGCGGGCAATGACGGCGATGGAACTGTTCGATTTGATCGCACGGCATTTCGGCGTGAGCCGGTCGGCGGTGGGCTACGCGGGGCTGAAGGACAAGCAGGCCGTTACGCGGCAGGTCGTGTCGGTCCACCTGCCGGGGCGCCGGTATGAGGAATTCCCGCACCTGGAGCACGACCGCGTGCGGGTGCTGTGGGCCGATCGGCATGTCAACAAACTCAGGCGCGGTCACCTGGCGGGCAACCGCTTCTCGATCAAAATCCGCGGGGTCGATATCGGGCGGACCCCCACGGTGCTGCGGACGGTGCGGATGCTCGAGAAGGTCGGCGTGCCGGACCGGATCGGGGCCCAGCGGTTCGGCTACCTGGGCAACAACCACCTGATCGGTCTGGCGTTGATGCGGCGGGATGCGCACGCGGCGATCGACGCGATACTGGGACCGTCGGATGCCTTCCCTGATGCGCAGCGGGAGGGTCGCGCGCTCTACGCCGAGGGGAGGTATGCCGAGGCACGCGACGCTTTCCCGCGGTCGCTGCGCACGGAGTGGGCGGTGCTGGACGCGCTGGCGTGCGGGGAGCACCCGGAGGAGGCGATCGGGGCGGTGCAGCCGGACGTGCTGGGGTTCTACATTTCCGCGTTCCAGTCGGCGGTGTTCAACGCGGTGCTCGATCGACGGGTGGTCGAGGGGACGCTCGGGGTGCTGCGTGAAGGCGATCTGGCGGTGGACCCGAAGGGCCGCAAGCCGATCGAGATCGACGACGTGGCATTGGCGGACGAATCCATCGCCGAGCGACACCGGCGGTTCGAGTTGAGCGCTTCGGGCCCGATGTGGGGTGCGTTGATGCGCCGCGCATCGGGTGAAACAGGGCGGGTCGAGGCAGAAACGCTCGCTTCGTTCGGGATCTCTCCGGGAGACCTCCCCGACCCGAACGAGCTCGGCATCCCGATGAGCGGGGGGACGCGTCGGCCTCTGCGCGTGGCGTTGACGAATTCTTCGGTGGAGGCCGGGAGCGACGAGCGTGGGCCGTATATCCGGTGTGCGTTCGATCTTCCCCGGGGCGGCTTTGCGACGACGGTGCTCGACGAGATCATGAAGCCGGGTGGGAATTCAACGCGTTGAACGCTTTCGGGCCGATGCATGCGTTGTGAATCAATCCATTGACAGGAGTGCAACGATGTGTGGAACAGTCCGGCTCGGTCTGGCTTTCGGTCTTGGTTTGATGCTCGTGGGGGTGCCGGCGGCATCCGGTCAGGTGCTCGACTTTGAGACCACGCCCTCCGGCGCGGTGCCCGTGGACGACCAGCCGCTTCCTCGGGCGACACCGTATGTGGTCGACGGGATCGAGGTGCGGATCGGGTTTGATTCGACGGGCGACGGGTTCGCGGATACGGACGCGTTGTTCGAGGCCGTGGGCGACGACGGCACCGACGGGTACAACGTGTGCTTTCAGGAGAACGACACGGCCCGATCGGGGCTGGATGCACAGTTGGGGTCGTTTTTCCTGCGGTGGGTGGACCCGGTGCAGAGCCTCGCGGCGCTGCCCCCGCCGCTGGTGATCGATTACAACCTGCCCGTGCAGGCGTTCTCGGGGGAGATCTGGGATCTTGATTCGTTCACGACGTTTGAACGCTGGCACATCGTGGCGTACAACGGCAAGGGCGGCGTCGTCGCGGACCTGACCAGCCCGGTGACCGAGCCGGGGTGCAGCGGCAACACGTTCGACGGCGAGCCGTGGATCTTCTCCGTCTCGGCGGTCGATATCCGCAAAATCATCATCACCTTCGATGGGGACGCGAGCAGCGTGGGGCTTGCGTTCAACAACTTCCGGTCCAACTCATTCCTGCCCGGTCCGACGCTGATCGCTCGCGCGCCCAACTCGGCCGAGGGGCTCGAACGGGGTCATCAGGGCGTGCCGAAGGTGGACCTGGTCTGGTCCGAGCCGGTGCGTGTCGATCCGGGGGACGTGTCCGTGGTGGACGGTTCGGGCCAGGCGGTGCCGTTCACACTGAGCGGTTCGGGCACGCAGGTCACGACGATCACGTTCGACGCGGGGTTTCTGCTGCTGAACGACCTGTACACGATCACCGTGGCGGACACGGCCGTGGCGGTGTCGAACAACGCCCCGCTGGACGGTGACGGGAACGGGGTCGCGGGCGGGGCGTATGTGCTGCCGCTCCGTCACGTCTGCCTCGCGGATCTGGACACGCCGATCGGGGTGCTGGATCTGCGCGACATCACGGCGTTCGTAGATGAATTCCTGAATAACTGCCAGTGACGCCGGAATAGACCGCCCTCGGCGTGTGTTCCGTGTCGTGCCCCCGCGTCGTGCGGCGGGCTGTTTTCAAGATGAGGAGTTATGCATGCTGAAGAGCAAGGGCGCTGTTTGTGCGCTCGGCGTGGGTTTGATGCTCGTTGCCGGGGCCGGTCTGGTGGGGTGTTCGATGCCGAACTCGTCGAATCCGACGCTCTCGATCACGGGGGCGAGTGTGACGGGAGATCGTGCGTCGCTGTCGATGCAGATCGACAATCCCAGTGATATGGACGTGACGATCAACTCGATCGACTGGTCGCTGGTGTACGGCCCGCTGCCCGTGGCGGAGGGGACGTGGAGGCTGGGCGTGCCGCTGCCGAGCGGGGAGAGCTACCGGTTCAACGAGCAGGTAACGTTCGACGGGCCTGTGCTCGACCCGACGGCCGATACGGTCGAACTCTCGGGGACGATGGACGTTTCGACGGTCGGCAATGACGGCGAGATGGCTCTGAAGGGAGCGTCGTTCGTTGCAACTCGCAAGGTGCGATGAAACACCGGAAGGCAAGAACGTGAACCAGCGCTGGAGCCGAGCAATTATGGGTGTGTGCCTGTTGGCGATCTTGGGATCTCTGATCGCGTATGCGGCGACGGGGATGCACGCCTACACGCGGTTCCGGGATAAACAGATCGAGGCCACCAACGCCGAGACCGGGCTATCGGATCTTTTTGCCGACGCGGCCGAGCAGACCGACGAGCCCGAAGCGGTCGAGAGCGTGAACGCGATCGGGCTGCTGCCGTCGGGTCCTGGCGCGGCGTCGATCTCGGTGGTGTCGATCTCGGGTCCCGCCGTGGTCGTCATCGGCCTGGTCTGGTGGCTCGGCAAACGGAAGAAAACGGGAAGCCCGGAGGCGGCCTCCTGACACTGAACCATGCCGGCGCGTTTCGAGGCGCGTTCCGGACGGAGAATACCCATGCGATTGATTTCTGTGATGACATCGGTGTTGTTGCTTACCGCGGTCGCGGTCGCGCAGCCCGCTCCCCTGCCGGTGGCGCATAAAACGCCTGACGGCAAGACGCTGGTTGTGCCCGCGGACCACAAGAGCAAGGGGCGCGTGTATTACACGATCAACGGCCGCGACCGGCAGATCTACGTCGAATCGGACGCGCCGCTGGAAAAGATCAAGGGTCAGAGCAACGCCGTGATCGGCTACGCGGTTGTCTCTCCGAAGCACCCGGGCGAGATCGTCGCGGGAGAATGGCACCTTCCCGTGCGTTCGATCAACACCGGGATCGAGCTTCGGAACGAGCATATGGCGAGCAAGGCCTGGCTCGACGCCGACGCCTTCCCGGACGTCATCGTGCAGATCCGCGAGACGAAAGATATCAAACCCGTCAAACAGACCCCTGCGTTCACGAGTTACTCCGCGACGCTCGTGGGGGACCTGACGCTGCACGGGGTGACGCACACGGTCAGCGTGCCGAACTCGACGATCATCGTGATGAAGGAAAGCCCGGCGACGCAGAAAGTGGCCAAGGGCGATCTTCTGGCGATCAAATCCAAGTTCAGTGTGAAACTCGCGGACTACGGGGTGAGCCACCCGGTGATCGGCACGAAGGTCGCCGGGACGGTCGACCTGAACGTGTCGCTGTTCCTCTCGTCGAACCCGCCGGCGCAACAGTAACACAATCCGGTCTGACCGCGGGGGTGGGTTTTGCTCGCCGCACATACGCCGTGGCCGATGGATTGACAAATGCAAAAAAGGCCGCGGGCCCGTGTTCTCACACGGGCCCGCGTTCGTGATCGGGCGCGGCTGGTAAGCCGAGTTCTGTCCTCGCCGGCGGTTCCCGCCCCTGCCTGACGGGGGCTCGATCCACGCCCGGAGGCATGGGTCGGGACGGGCCTGCCGGCGGGGGCGGCCATTTCTCTGCTCCCGCCGTTGCCGACGGGATGGGGAGTCTGACAGGCGGCACGCCGCCACGCTCCCAGCACCCTACCCGAGGCCATTGGCCGGGCCGACCGGGCCTCTGCTTGGGCTTGCACGCGGTGTGGAGTCTTCGTCGCCCGCTGTCACCAACGGACCGGTGCGCTCTTACCGCACCGTCTCACCCTTGCCTGTGCCGGGGTAGATCGGCTCTCCGAGCCGGTTCTTTTTCGAGCAAGCCGATTCGGTGAATCATCCTGCCCGAAGAGCCGGTTCGGAGAACCGGCCCACTCGAGAACTCGGTTCGGAGAACCGAGGTACCCGTGTCGACTCGCAGAGCCGACCTACCCGCGGCCATCGGCGGTCTGGTTTCTTCACGCCCCGGGCGGGACGAGCCCTGCCCGGGTCTACCCCTCGTCGGCGATCACCGGCATCACGCCGTTCATCCCGACGGGTGGGTGTTACCCACCACCGTGCCCTTCCGTGCTCGGACTTTCCTCATGCTCGACGGGCCCGGTCCGAAAACGGAACCCGCCGGCACGCGGCCGCCTCGCCGCGCCGATGCTCTATTGAATCGCCGGCCCGGCTCCGAATCCACCGTCCCGTTCGGGGTGATACGCTGCCGGTCATGGAGGGTTCCCCTGCCATCGCGTGGATCCTGCCCGAGCACCTCGGGCTTGTCATGGACGCGTGCCGGATCGCTGGTCTCTCGCTCGTCGCCGTCGGTACGCCCGCCCGCGGCGAGACGCGTGCTTTGGCCGACCGCGCCGGGACCGAGCCGATGCCGGACCTGCGGGCCGGGCTTGCGAGCAACGAGGCCCGGGTGGCGTTGCTCACTGTCTGCCCCGACCCGTCGCCGGACGCACGCGTGGTGGTCGCGGCCGAGAGCCGGGGGCTTCACATCGCCAGTCTCGGGCCGTTCGCTGCGGGAGCGATCGACGCCGCCGAGCACGGGCTGCTCCGTGAGCAGGCCGGGGTCCGCCCGATCGATGCGGTCCGGCTGATCCCGAGGCCGCGGATGCACCCGGTGTTTCGTGCGGCCGAGGACGTGCTCGGTTCGTTCGGCGACATCGAGCTGGTTTCGGTCGAATCGCACGCGCCGCGGTCGATGGGCGGGCTGCCCGCGGCGCTCCTGTCGGCGATCGATCTCGTCCACACGCTGATCGGGACACCCGAGCTGATCGACGCGGCTTCGCCCGGCGGCGCCAGGCACATCGGTGTCATGGAGGGGTATCTGTCGGCGCTGCTGCGATTCCCGGACGGGCGGGCCGGGCAGATCGCCGCATCGGACCGCGCCGCGTGGGGTTGGCGGGCAACACTGACGGGGCAAGGCGGTCGGCTGACGCTCCGGCCGAGCGGGTTCGACTGGTTCGACGCCGATGGCGGGAGGCGCGACGAACACAGGGCCGCCGAGAGTTCCCGGGACCCGGTCCGGGTGCTCGCGGACGCGTTGCGGATGCTGCTGGACCCGGGCGCCCCCCGCGGGCCGGCGCCGGCGTGGGCCGAGATTCTCGCCTCCGCGGAGGCATCGCTGCTCAGCACGCGGACGGGTCAGGCCGAATCGCCGTGGACCCTTCTTCGTGCGGCACAATCCGCGGATTGATACGGACCCCAAGGCAATCGGGTGTGCATGATTCAAACCCGGGCGAGAGCCCGGATGTTTTCATCGATGGGTGGGATTTCCGCGCCCGAGGCTCCGCGTGCGGGAGGCCGACCCTACCGCAACCTGGCCCCTCCCTGCGCGGGTGTGGTCAGCCCGCGTTGGGCCAGTCGATGGCCTCGATCTCCGCCGAAACTTTTTCGAGATCATCGACGCGGAAGACGCAGCGTGCCGGGTCCTGCCCGTGCCGGGGCATCTCGTAGGCATACCGCAGATTGAACCGCCGGTCCGCCATCGCCGTCGCGAGATCACGCAGCGCGCTCGGGCGATTCTCGATCGAGACGGCAAGCACCTCCGACTCGATGATCGGCCCCACGCCGGACTCTGTCAGCGAATCGCACACCCTTCGCAACGCCTCGACCGGCTCGCCGATCAGCCTGACCAGTCCCTTGCCGTTCGATTCGCTGACCGATACCGCCCGGATCTCGACCCCCGCCGAGGAGACGGCATCCAGCAGACCCGCCAGCTCGCCGGGCCGCTGGTCGAGGTAGATCGAGAATTCTGTCAATCTGATCGGCTTCATGGGCAGGACTCGGACCGTAGCACTTGCACGTGGCGGAGTCACGCCGACGGGACCGCCGAGTGCTCTCGGGTCTCGCTCTGCGTATCGGGTCTATCGTCCCCCGAATCCAGCGATGCGAGCACAACCCCCCGCATTGAACGGTCCAGAACCCGATCGATCTCGGTCGCCCCGCCCCGAACACCGCCCTGACGCAAACGCCGCCCGATTTCCAGCAGCTGTTCGACTTTGATCGTGTCCGCGGGCCTCGCGAGCACCCAGGCCCGCTCGTCGCCTTCCTCGACCTCGCGGAGCACTCCGCCTTCGACCATTCCGCGGATGAGCCGAGCAATCGCGGCAGTCCCCACGCCCGTCTCGCTGGCCGCGTCGTCGATGCGCAGTGTCTTGCCCTCGCGGAATCTGGCGTCGGCCAGCTTCGCGATCGTCAATACGAGCGATGGATCGACGGGGTCGGTCGACGAAACCTCGCGTTGCTCATCCCGGCTCGCCCCGAATGTCTGGAGCGTGTAGCTGACCTGGAGACCGAACAGCACGATGATCCATGTGATGTAGATCCACAGCATGAACAGCGGCAACAACGCGAGCACGCCGTACAACTGCTCCAGCCCCCCCACCGCGTGGCGCACATACTGGGTGAACCCGATTTTGCCCACTTCCCACGCGATCCCCGCCACGATCGCGCCCGCCAGCGCCGGGCGGAAATGCACCCGCGTGTTCGGCACCGTCGAATACGCCAGCAGCAGCAGCATGGTGTTGATCACGATGTTCACGGTGAACTCGACCACGCCCCGGCTCAACCAACCGCCGTTCTCGCCCGAAGCAAACGAAGCGACCCAGTTCCCCGCGGCATCTCCCACACTGAACGTCGCCAGCAGGAACACGATGCCCAGCGTCAGCGTCGTCCAGTAGGTTGTCACCCGCTTGACCCACGAACGCCCCGACGATGCCCCGTAGATCTGGTTGAACGATCGCTCCAGCTCGACCAGCATCGAGATCGCGCCGTACAACAGCACAAGCACGCCCACGAAACCGATCGCCCGGTACGGAAGGCTGCTCACACGAGCGACCAAGGCGGCGATCCATTCATCCAGCCGCGGCGATGCCGGCACGCCCTCTGCCGTGGTGCCGCTGCTGGTGTGGCCCGCGTCCGGTGTCGTCGTTGCCTCCGGGGTCGGTGCCGCTGCGTCGCCCGTCCCCGCGTCCTGCTCGATTGCGATCGAATCCAGCCCGACGAAATCGATCAGCCGATCCATCTGTTGCCGGAGTTCGGCGTCGGACAGGAACGAGCCCAACACCGAGACCCCCACCACCAGAACCGGGATCAGGCTGAACAGCGTCCGGTATGCGAGTGCCGCCCCCATCCGGGGGATCTGGCTCTTGGCCAGCCCGCGAAGCCCGACCCGGACGACCCCGAGTGTCTGCCGCCACTGCTCCCGTTCCCGGGCAGCCGCATCGACCACTCTTTGAACAGGATCCGGCCCGGTCACGAGGGGATCTCCATCGCCGCCGCCCGCCGGAGCGCCCGCACCTCACCCGCGGTCAACTCACGCCACGCACCCCGGGCCACGCCCTTGAGACGCAACGGCCCCATCGCGATCCGCTCAAGCTTCTTCACATCGAACCCCGCCTTGGCGAGCATCCGGCGGACCTGCCGATTCCGCCCCTCACGGATCGTCAACTCCAGCGTCGTTTTCTCCTCGTCCGCGTGCACGATCTTCCATTCCACAGGATTCGTCCGGCTGGCGCCCACCGTCCGCCCATCTCTGCGATCGGTCAACACGACCCCGCCCTCAAGCGCGTGCATCGCCTCGTCCGTCACCCGGCCCTTCACCAGCGCACGGTACGTCTTGGGCACCCCATATCGGGGGTGCGTGAGGCGATTTGCCAGTTCGCCGTCGTTTGTGAGGATCAACAGGCCGGTCGTGTCGTAGTCCAGCCGTCCTACCGGGAAAAGCTTCGCCCGGGCGGGGTGTTGCACCAGATCGAGTACGGTCCGTCGATCCGCCCCCGGTTCGTCGCGGGTGCTCGTCAGCGTGCGCACGGGCTTGTTCAGCAGGATGTACAGGTGCCGTTCCGGGGGCGGCAGGGGGCGTCCGTTCACCTCGATCCGGTCCACCGCCGGGTCGACCCAAGCGGGCAGCTCTGTCACGACGCGTCCGTTGACCCGAACACGCCCGCGTTCGATGAGGCGTTCGCACCCCCGCCGCGAGTCGATGCCGGCATCGGCGAGAACCCGTTGGAGCCTTCGGCCCCGCGAGGCGTCCCGGAGATCGTGGTGTTCCGTGTTCACCCCGGAGTCTAAGGGCCGCATCCTGTGGAGGCGATCGGGCGAATCCGCCGATGGTGAGCACATCCTGACCCATCCGAGGGCCGATCATGCCGCAGTCCACCATCGACGACGTGTTCATCACGCCCCGCGTGCTCGACGAAGGTGCCTTCTCGGCCTACGCCGAGTCTCTCCGCAATCTCATCCGCGACGCCGACGAACGGGGATCGAAGCTGAGCGAGACGGCGTCGGGCACCAAACAGCTGTGTGACACGATCCGTCAGGCCGCCAAGAAACTGCAGGAACGGACCACGCTCGGGGGCCAGATCGCCGAGCTGCTGGACGAGCGCACCTCGCGAGCCGAGACCCTGATCGATCGGCTCGCGTCTTCGATGTCCGACGAAAAGGAGATGGAGCGTCTCGCCGACGAGGTTCTTGAGAAACGGCGTGCCGCTTTCGAGCAGCGGGTGAGTGATTCACTCGCCGGCCTCCTCAAGCGGTACGAAGACGCCGAGAGACGCGCCGAAGAAGCCGAGCTCAGGGCCGCGATGGCCGAGCGTGCGCTGGCGGAGGGTGAGCGCCGCCTGGCGGAACTCGAGCCCCGTGTCGAGGGGCTTTCCGCCCGCGTTCGGGGTGTGATCGAGGAGGCGGAACAGGCGGTGTCGACGCTGACGGAGTCGCTCGAGAACGCCGTCTCTCGCGCGCAGTCAGAGCAGGAACGGCTCGCGGGGCTTGTTGACGAAGCGGTCGAGGGCATCAAGCGTGCCGGTGCGGTCTCTCTCGATCAAGCCGAGCGGGATATCGACGCGATCCGGCGTCGGAGCATCGACACGGTCCGCGAGACGGAGGAGAAAGCAGACCTTGCCGTTTCGCATGCGCTGGAAGCCATCGAACAACTCCGCACGCTCGCCGCCGACCTGACCTCCTCGGCCGACGAGGACGCCGCCGCGCTCGAAGAACGTCTCGGGCCATTCCGCGGCTTGCTCGAACGGGCCGAGTCGATCATCGGCAATGAGGACCGCCCCGGCGTGCTCACCGGGGCCATCGAACGAGCCGAGGCGCTCCGCACCGGCCTCGAAACCACGGCCCCGACGCTGATGGAAGATGTCGAACGTGCCGAGACGAGCCAGCGTCGGCTTGAAGAGACGCTCTCCGCCGCGGAAGGCCGAATCCGTGAACTCGAAAGCAGGCGCGAGGCGATCTGCCAGCAGCTCGAACGCGAGATCGAAGAACTCGGCGGCGACCTCTCGCCCATCGAACGGGCCGCGGCCGGGCTTCGGCTGCGTCTCGATCAGCTCGAAAAACGTTCGCAGGCACTCGGCCAAGCCCTCGCGCAGCAGAGCACGCCCGAGCTCGAGGAACTGCGGTCCCGTGTCGAGGAAATCACCGCATCCGCCCTCCAGCGGACCGAAGAAGCCGGCATGTGGCTTGTCGGTCTGATCAAACACGCCGAGAAGCTCAAGGCGGAAACCACCGGCGATGGTGCCCCTTGAATCCCGTCCGCTGGGCGGTCTTTTTCAATTCCGATCTGAATTCGTTTCAAACTGAACACCGTGGGCGTGACTTCTCACAACAGATGCGACCGTGAGGGAGTGATTCTGGGTGACTGAGAGAAGAACCATCTGGTAGAACCCGCAGAAATCCCCCGGAGTGTCAACCACGGGCCGCGAATACACTGGTTATTCACCCGACACTTGGCCCCGAGCTCACGCTTGGGGCTCTTTGTGCACGGTTGGGTGGAGCACCCAACGCTTCGCATGCTCGGTGTCGGCGTTTGCGGGTCAAGAAGCACGACCAACGAGTCGGATCATGGCACCGGTTGTGGAGCTTTGAGCAGGAAGCAGTAATACGAAACACGATAAAGTCTCGTGCGTGATCTTTTCTTGGAAATCATGGTGTGGAGTGTCAGGATTCACCGCTGAGGTCGCGGAGGGCCGCGGAGTAGATTCTGTTTTACACTGCTTTCGAAGTCTTCAAGCTCTTTGCGATCTTTGCGTTGAGATCATTTCTCCGCGCTCTCCGCGTTGATCCCCTCGGAGCCGCCAGATGCACGAGAACACTTTGGGATACGTATAAGCCCTTGCATCCGCTCGGGCCTCTTTTCGATGGGTAATCTTGAGAAAGAGCAACACGTGCGGTAAGCCCGTGCCACGAGACCTGATGCGGAAAAACGCATCGTCCGTGACAAATCGGCCGGGCTGGTATCCGGATCTGGTTGTTGCACCCGTTGATGCAGAGGGTCTCAACTTGGGATCGGGATGTTTACGCCGCGTTCCGGGTCCCGAACGACTTGATGCAATTCCCGCCGGCGTTGCGTGCGGCTCGCACCGCACGGATCGCCGCGGCGATCAACTTCTCCTCGCTCGCGATCGGTGAATCCGATCCCGGCGTCGTGCTCGCGACACCGACGCTCAGCCTGATCGTCCCCGCGGGGACCCCCACCTTGCTCGACAGATCGCCCAGGCTTGAGTTGTACTGTGTCTGGAACTGCTCGGCCAACCCGATCACCTGCTCTGCTGTGGCACGCGGGATGATCACGCTGATGATGCTCGAACCGACCCGGCAGATCACCCCGCCGATCGGCTCGAAATGCTTCTGGAGGAACGCGACCGCGCGGATGAACGCCGCGTCGCTGGCGAGCACGCCCGCCTTCTCCTGGATCTCTTTGAGCCCGTCGACGACGACCTGCGCGAGACACAGCGGCTCGCCCGCCTCCCGCATCATCGTGAACATCCCCGTCAACGCCGACTCGAACCCTTTCGCGTTCAGCAACCCGGTCAGCGGGTCCGTGTTGTCTTCGCCGTTGAGAAGATGGTCCAGCTGATCGACGCCCGCGGACTGTCTCGGCTCTTCCTCGGCCAGCTTGATCAGGTTCGAGTCCGCCATTTCCAGCAGCTCGTCCGGCCTGCGGCAGGTGCCCGTGTCCAGGTTGAACAGGTCCGAGAGCTCTTCCGTGCTCTCGGCGAACCGGGTGAAGGCCTCGTCCGCCTGCGACTTTGTCAGGCCGAACCACTGCTCGCAGCGATCGTAATACTTTTTCAACGCCGGGGCGGGCTCATCGTCGGTGACGGCGTCGTGCGCATAATTCCCGATCGCCACGGCCCGGACGATGCGGTGATGCTCGTTGGGGGCCGCCGTCGGCCGCTCGTGATACTTGATGGGCACGGTCAACTCGTCGGGGAGACGCCAGCGCTGGGCGAGCAGCGCGCCGATGTCCGGGTGCTGGGCCTCCAGTGTGACCAGTTCCTGCTTGACCAGTTTCCTGTGGTCGTTGTCGGCCTGTTGGATCACCCAGAGGTACTTGTCGCCGAGGGTTCGGTACAGGGCGATCATCCCGATATCCTGGAGCAGCCCCGAGAGGAAGCACTCGTCCGCTTCGGCGAGCCGGGCGGCGTCCGCCACCGACTTCGCGGCAGCCGCGGTGTAGAGCCCGCGGCGCCAGTACCCCACATAATCGAAGTTGGGTTCGTCATCGGTCGAGATGCAGTTCACCAGACTGAACCCGAGCACGAGGCTTTTCACCGGGCTCAGGCCCAGCATCACCAACGCCTTTCGGATCGTTGTGCAGCGCTCGCGCAAGCCGTAGAAGCTGGAGTTGACTGTTCGCAGGATCCTCGCCGACATCGCCTGGTCCGTCTGGATCAACTGCGCGAGCTCGTCCAGCGACACGTTCGTGTCGCTCGTCATCTCGATCACACGAACCGCGATCGCCGGGAGCGATGGCAGATTCGGGCACGCGAGGACTTCTTCGAGCAGTTCCGTGTTCATAGTTGATCCACCCGGACACCCGGCCGGTCGCCGAGACTCCTTCACCTCATCAATCGGAATTCCGACAGGCCCGCTTGATATCGGCTTCAGCAATCTCCCCTATTCCCGGGTGATCCTGAGGAAAGAAGACAACGAAGACGGACGTCGACCGGCCCGATAAACACCCCACGCCGCCAGGAATCGGCTCGCCCGTGCCCAAACGACCGCGGCCTTTTCATCCGAATCGCCGGAGATTCCCCGAACCACACCTTCAAGCAATGCGGCCGTCTCCTGGCGGATCGGCCAGATTTCATTGCGTGCCGGGGTGCCGAACGGATCCCTTGCCGGAATTCGATCCGCCGTTGGTTCGACGAATCGTCCTCGCGCGGGGTCGAAATACCGTACCCCCGTATCCCGTGATCGCTCGGGGCGCAGGTCGGGCAGATGCCCCGTCTCGTCCAGCAACGAGACCATGAATCTGGCGAACGGCGCACAATCCGCCCCTGGCCCGAGGTTTTCGGTCGCCGCGCTCGAAACCAACAGCCCGCACATCGCTTCGAATGCCCGGGGGTGCGGGTCTCCCGGCGCCAAAAGCGAGGCGGTCATTTCCGCGGCGAACATCGCCAGCACGGTCGGTCGGTACCTCGATCGCAGCCCCGCGTGGGCTTCGAGAAGATCCCATTCGGTCAGTGTCAGCAAGTCCTTGTCGGGCCGACGGATAAACCCCACTTGCCCGCGTTGCAACAGTTCGAAACCGCCGGAAAATGCCGCCCGTTCGCGTTTCGAGCCCTTGGCCAGACCATTGAGCAACCCGTGTGAACGTGTCAGCAGGATCACCGTCTGACTGGTCTCCGACCAGTCCCGGTGCCGCAGACAGACGGCCTCGTCGTGCGTGATGCCCACGCACGGAGGGTAGGGCCGGACGCCCCCCACCCGGCTATCGTGAAAGATGCACTTCGATCTCGTCGACGCTGTCCTGCAACAGGATGAATCATCCATCACCACCATCAAGCACGTCTCGGGTGCCGAGGAGTATCTCCGGGATCACTTCGCGGGCTTCCCCGTCCTGCCGGGCGTCATGATGCTGGAGGCGATGGTTCAGGCCGGGCGTCGGCTCGCCGAGACGGGCCGTGATCCTGCGGCCCCGCCGCTCGTTCTTGGGGCGGTCCGCGGGCTGAAATACGGTCGGTTTGTTCCGCCGGGGTGCAGCCTCGTGGTCCGTTGTGAAGCCGCCCCCCCGGACGAGGACGGTTCCATCGACATCCGGGCCACCGCCGAAGTCCGCGAGCCCGACGGCAGCATGAGCGATCAGAAAGCCGCCACGGGCCGACTCACCCTCAGGCCCGCACGCGTGCGGGCACCAGGCTGAAAACCCCTCGATCGGGCATCTCCCGCCCGCGATCGGCTACCATGAACGCCGCGGCACGACGCGGACACCCCGCCCGGGACCGCGTGACACGAGGAATCGACACCATGCAACGAGAAGAAATCTTCGAGAAGGTCAAGGGCGTGCTCGTCGAGGCGCTGGCCGTCGACGATGACGAGGTCACGCCCGATGCCACGATCTTCAATGACCTCGGAGCCGAGTCCATCGACATGCTCGACATCGGGTTCCAGCTCGAGCAGGCCTTCGGGTTCAAGATCGAGCAGGGCGAGATGTTCCCCGAGGGCGTCACCAGCGACCCGGAGATGGTCCAGGACGGGAAGGTCACGGAGGCCGGCCTTGCCATGCTGCGACAACGGGCCCCGCACATCGACCTCGCCGCGCTCGAAGCGGACCCCAGGCTCGAGAAGGTCCGCGACATTTTCACCGTCGACGCGCTTGCCACTTTCGTCGAGAACAAGCTCAAGGCGTCCTGATGCGCTGGATGTGGATCGATCGCGTCGTCGAGCTCGTCCCGAGGCAGCGGCTTGTCGCCGTCAAGAACGTCTCGCTCGCCGAGGAACACCTCCACGACCATTTCGAGCCTGTCGTCACCGATGACGGCCGTATCGTCCGACCGGCCATGCCGATCATGCCCGCCTCGCTCATCATCGAGGGCATGGCCCAGGCCGGCGGCATCCTCGTCGGGCACGCCGAGGAGTTCCGCGAGAAGGTCATCCTCGCCAAGGTCAGCCGCGCGGAACTTTCCCGCGAAGCCACACCCGGCTGCCAACTCCGCTACACCGCCGAGATCAAATCGTTCAGTCACGCCGGCGCGGGCGTCTCGGGGACCGTGGAGCTCGCCGAGCCTTCTGCTGAGCCGGAAACCATCGGCCTGATCGAGCTTCTCTTCAGCCACCTCGACCGCAACATGGCCGGCATCGAGTACCCCGAACACAACTTCGTCTTCGGCGAGGGCTTCCGGACGCTGCTGCGCACGAGCGGCATCATCGACTGAACCGCGTTTGTGGAGGAACAGCCCCGGCATCAACCATGGGCCGGCGCATACGCAGAGAGCCCCAAGCGTGAGCGCGGGGCCGAACACCGGGGAGAGAACGACAGCACGCACGGCCCGTCGCTGACGCTCCGGGCTCTTTTCATCCTGGTGCGTTCTCGTGCGTGCAGTTTTCTCTGATTCGAACCAAATTCACCGCGTAGAGCCCTCGTTTCCGTTCGGGCCTCATTTTGGAGCGCCATGGAGAGAAAGAGCGATACGGGCGGAACACTGCTTTGTAGACACCATATATCAGACAGCGACTTCGTCGCGGCGGACCGCGTAGGCCAGCACCTTGATCGTTGCTTCCGCGACGAGGGTCCGCTCGGTCCGGCTGCTCAGGCTGCCCAT
>JALWOY010000095.1 GCA_027083355.1 Phycisphaerales bacterium
GGTTCGGGGGGGAATCCTGCCGGGGATTGATCGTCGCGGCGTGGATGATCGGTCGTTGCACGAAAATCGGGAAGTCGCGTTCTTGCCGGAACCGGTCGCCGGGCTGGTCGTATCGGTTGGTGCCGCCCGGGTACACGGGGCGATTCAGCCCGCGGGCGGCGTGAAGATCTGAACGATCCGGCGCTTGAAGGATTGGGAGGATGCGGTGGCGAGGTCCGACAACGGGTGGGTAGGGCCCCCGACGGAGGACGAGTGAATCGGCATGTTGCCCGGCGAGAGCCGGCGGGGTGCTTTGCCTGTCCCGTTCTGGGACGTTGAAAAGGAAACCCAAGGGGAACATGCGGTCTGGGACACCGCGATGGGGTGTGTGGTCGCGATGTTCGTGGGATTGGGGTCGTCGCAGCGCCGATGCCGTGGCATGGTGTTGCGAGGTCCGGCGGTTCTCGCGCCGGGCACGGATTCGGGCCGGCTCGGGAGGGCCGGCGACCTTCCCGCGTTGCCCGAGAGGGCGGCGAGGTCCTTCGAGGATGGGAGGGGAGAGTATCCGTCGCGTGTCTGTTGAAGCGCGACGGAGACAGGCCGTGTGTGTTCTCCGCCGCGGCCTGTCTTTCACGTCCCGCGGGCATGGGGGGCGCTTGATCTTGACGCCGTGGTGTGCGGCATGGCGTCGATCGCGTCCCCCGCCCGAGGGATATACCGGGCCCTTCTTTCCCCACGCCGGCCGGGCGTCTCTGAGAAGAGATCGCCCGGTCTTGTTTTTGTCCGGGCGCGTATCGGGCGGCGGTGTGCGGTTTCGGGGCATGGCGGGTTTTCGGCGCATGTTTGTGGTTTTGTTGTTCCGCGGGTGCTTCAATCGTCCGCCATGGCATCAGGACACAACATCCCGAAGATCGTGACTTCGACGCGTGCGCCGGCCGAGGTGGTGCTCGGCCCGGTGGCGCGTTTCGCCCGCCTCGAATCCGCGGGCGGGATCCTGCTGATCGCGTGCGCAGCGGCGGCGATGATCTGGGCGAACAGCCCGGCGTCGTCTTCATACCTCGGCCTTTTCCACGAGACCAAAGTGACCGTCGGATTCGGGAGCTGGGCGCTTTCCAAGCCGCTTCTTCTGTGGATCAACGACCTGTTGATGGCGTTGTTTTTCCTTCTCGTCGGTTTGGAGATCAAGCGCGAGATCATCATCGGCGAGCTCCGCAACCCGAAGGCGGCGGCTCTGCCCGTCGCCGCGGCGATCGGCGGGATGATGCTTCCCGGGGTGATCTACGCGGCGTTGAACGCGGGCGGCACGGGCCTGCGTGGCTGGGGCATCCCGATGGCGACGGACATCGCGTTCGCGCTCGGTGTGATGGCCCTGCTCGGCTCGCGCGTGCCCGCGACGCTGAAAATTTTTCTCACGTCGCTGGCGATCGTCGACGACCTCGGCGCGCTGCTGATCATCGCGGTTTTTTATACCGACAAGGTCGGCTTCGGATATCTGGGGTGGGCGGCGGCGTTGCTGGTGTTGTTGGTTGTGATCAATATCGCCGGCGTGCGGGCCCGGCTGCCGTATCTGCTCGTCGGGCTTGTTGTCTGGTATTGCTTCCTGAAATCGGGCGTGCACGCGACCATCGCCGGCGTGCTGGTTGCGTTGACGATCCCCGGGCGGACGCGTGTCGACCGGGCGTCGTACGCGGCGTTCGCGCAGCAGATGCTCGATCGGTTCCGGGCCGAGGGGACCGAGGGCGGGCTCCGCTGGACGACGGGGGAGCAGCAGGGCGCGTTGCTGGCGCTCGAGGACGCCGGTGCGAAGGTGGAAACGCCGCTGCGGTCGCTCGAACACGCGTTGATCCCGTGGGTGGCGTTCCTGATCCTGCCCGTGTTCGCGTTGGCGAACGCGGGGGTGGCGATTTCGTCCGGTGCCGACGGGACGGCGCCGGTGTGGACGAGCCGGGTGTTCTTCGGTGTCGCGCTGGGTCTGCTTCTGGGCAAGCCCCTGGGTGTGATGCTGTGTTCGTGGCTGGCGGTCAAACTGGGTGTCGCGCGGCTTCCCGCGGGTGTGAGTTGGCGACGGGTGCACGGCGCGGCCTGGCTTTCCGGCATCGGGTTCACGATGGCACTGTTTATCGCCAACCTCGCGTTCGAGGGTGACGCGGTGCTGCTCGACGCGGCGAAACTCGGTGTGCTCGGGGCATCGATCCTTGCCGGTGTGCTCGGGTTGGTGATCCTGGCGCGGGCGACGAGAGGGCTGCGCGGTGAGGGACCGCCCCTCGCGGCGTGAAGCGCGTCCGACGGCCTGTTCTGCCGTCCTCGGATTCGGATAACGGGTTTGCGGCTTCACCGAACGGTGCCGTTGGGGGGGCTTGCCCCTACCCTCCGCGCATGACCGAGGTCTTTCTCAACGGCACGTTCGTCGACCGCGGCGAGGCGCGGATCAGCGCGTTCGACGCGGGTTTTCAGCACGGGGTCGGGCTTTTCGAAACGATGCTCGGGTTCCGGAGCGGTGACGGGGTCGAGGTGGTCGCTCTCGATGCGCACATGTCGCGTCTGTGCGAGTCGGCCGGGCTGCTGCGGCTGAGCGAGGATCTGCACGCCGACGGGCTGGCCGAGGCGGTGACGCGGACGTTCGAGAAGAGCGGGCTGGAGCGTGGCAGGATTCGGCTCACGGTGACGGGGGGGGATCTGAACCTGCTCGAATCCGGGGGCGAGACGAACTACCGCCCGACGTTGCTGGTGGTTTGTCAGCCGGCGACGGTGTACCCGGGGGCGATGTTCGAGAACGGGGTGCTGGTGACGATCGCCGACGCGCGGGCCAACCCGTTCTCGCCCACGTCGGGGCACAAGACGCTGGATTACTGGTGGCGGCTGCGTGAGCTGCAGCGGGCCGCGGCGAAGGGGGCGGGCGAGTCGCTGGTGCTGCAGGTGTCGAATCACGTCGCGGGCGGGTGTGTGAGCAATCTGCTGGCGGTGCACGGCGAGGCGGTTTTGACGCCGATCGCGCGTGGCGAGGAGGTTCGCGGGGGTGTGCCCAGCCCGGTGCTGCCGGGCGTGACGCGGTCGATCGCGCTGGGGTGGGCCGAGGAGATGGGGCTGGATGTTCGTCGTCAGATGATGACGGTGGATGATGTGCTCGACGCGGACGAGCTGATGCTGACGAACTCGAGTTGGGGCGTGCTGCCGGTGACGCGGGTCGAGGGGGCGACGATCGGGGAGGGCAAGCCCGGCCGGGTGGCGGAGGACATGATCGGGCGGTGGCGTTCGCTCACGGGTCTCGGCGGATGACGCGGACGTTTTTGCGTCCGCGGCCGGTGGGCCGGCCCGCTTTCCAGCGGGCGAAGGCGAGGCGGGCGTAGACGTAGAGCGAGAGCACGGCGAAGACAAAGATACCGATCAGCAGTGCGGGGATGACCAGCAGCAGGATGATGAGGGTCAGGACGATCATCGCCGCGAGGGCGGCGGCGCGGGCGACCCACCCGGGCTGCTCGGCGGCCCACATGAAAACACGCCGGGATCGGCCCGGCGTGTCGTTGATGATCCTGAAGAAATGGATGCGGGGGTCGTTCACGGGGCAAGGGTAGCGCCCCGTTGTCTGATATGGATTGCAGACGATTCCTGTGCTTCTGGAACGAGAGACGTAAACCGGGGCATAGCCTCCTCCCTCTCCCCGCTCTCATGCGCACCGATCGGCGAGGGATGGAGAGGGATGAAGAAGTTGAAGCCCCTCACCCGCCGACGCTGGCGCGTCGTCGACCTCTCCCCGGCGACCGGGGAGAGGTGGGGCCGGCATCCCGAACCGCACATCACGAGCACCCGGGCACGGAAAGAGCCGGTGATCAAGTAAAAACACCCGGGCTTGCGCCCGGGGTTTGTTGATGCACACGGGTTTTTCCTGTGCTCTGAATGATCAGCCCTTGCGGCGGCGGGAGGCGAGCAGCGGCAGACCAGCCATGCCCAGGGCGAAGGCGCCGGGGGCGGGGACGGCCTTGCTCATGAAGTCCTGGTAGGTGTCGTTGGCGTAGCCGACGTAGCCCAGATCGTTGCCGCGGTTGAAGTCCAGGCCGCTGAGCATGTTGCTCGCCAGGTTGAAGATGTTGGCGTTGCCCGAGGCCTTGAACGCGCCGCTGGAGAAGTCGAACGAGGCGGCGCCGTCGAACGGGTTGTAGTCCTTGATGATCTCCCAGACCGCCAGCTGGAAGGCGGCGGCGGTGTCGCGGTTGACATCGGACTGCCAGAGCGTGTCACCGACGTTGTCGGCCAGTTCGGCGATGGTGTTGGCCTTCTCGCGGGCGTAGTCGCGGTTCTGGAATGTCTTCCAGAGTTCGGTCCGTTCGAAGTTGCGCACGCCGGTCTGGGCCCACTGCTCGGGGTCGACGCAGTACGTCGAGAGCAGTTCGCCGTCGACGCGGTGCATGACGGACCCGATGAAGACGTGCTCGGTGGCCCCGCCGTCGACCTGGATCTGGGCGGAGCGGCCCTTGCCGAGGCCCTCGTAATCGAAGCTGACCGGGCCGGCGACAGCGGCGGTCGAGGCGGCGAACAGGGCGGCGGTGCACGTGGCGGTCTTGAACATGGTGTCTCTCCTTGGTTTGCGGATTCGATCGCGTTGCCCACAAGGTCCAATCCGGGGGGCGGGGGGGCCACGCGATGCCGCGTTTTGCGGGGAATTGGGTGCCGGCTGGGGCGTCTGTCCGGGTCGCGAGAGCGGCGTGCGGGGCCGGAGCGGGTTGTGCGTCGCGGCGGGGGTTTCTCCCGGACGTTCCGGCCGGGGTGTCGGCTACACTGGCGGACGATGGACCCCGAAAACGACGGACAGCGTGAAAAGGCCCCCGATCGGCCCTTCGTTCATCTCCACCTGCACTCGGAGTACTCGCTGCTCGACGGGGGCAACCGGCTGGACAAGCTGATCGCCCGGGTCAAGCAGCTGGGCATGGACGCCGTCGCCGTGACCGACCACGGCAACCTGCACGCGGCGGTTTCCTTCTATAGACAAGCGAAGGCCGCGGGGGTCAAGCCGATCCTCGGCGTCGAGGCGTACGTCGCCCCGGGGGATCGGCGGGACCGGACGTATACGGGCGTGCAGGACGGGGGGTATCACCTCGTGCTGCTGGCGGAGAACAACACGGGCTGGGAAAACCTGCTGTATCTGTGCAGCGAGGCGTACCTGACGGGGTTCTATTTCAAGCCGCGAATGGACCGGGAGATCCTCGAAACGCACGGCGAGGGTCTGATCGCGATCAACGGGCACCTGGGTTCGGAGCTCGCCTTCCACCTGCTCAAGTATGAACAGACGAAGGACAAGGCCCACTGGGACAACGCGGTGGAGGTCTGTCAGTGGCACCGGAGGGTGTTCGCGCCGACCGAGACGGGGCCCCGGTTCTATGTGGAACTCCAGCACCACGTCCGCGAGCAGCTGGCGATCAACCCGCACCTGATCCGGCTGGCGCGCGAGCTGGACCTGCCGCTGGTGTGCGACAACGACAGCCACTTCCTGCTCGAAGAAGACCACGACGCGCACGACACGCTGATCTGCATCTCGACGGGCAAGGTGAAGGACGACCCGGACCGGATGCGGTACACGCCGGAGCTGTACGTCAAGAGCCCCGAGCAGATGTGGGGCATGTTCGACACGCCGGAATACAACAACGAGACGTTCGGCGATGCGGGCCGCGAGGCGTTGCTGAACACGCGGGCGATCGCGGACCGGTGCGACGTCGAGCTGCCGATCGGGGCGAACCACGCGCCGGTGGTGGTGGTGAAGGCGCCGCCGAAGAACAGGCTGCCGAAGCACACCGACGAGCGGTACGCGGGCGACCTGACGGCGTGGTTCAAGGATTACTGCTCAAGGTTCGAGCTCGAGCCGGCGAACGACCCTTCGCTCGACCAGGCGTCCTTGAAGAAGGATTGCGACAAGGCGTTGCGGCTGCTGGCCGAGGCGGGGATGGTCTGGCGGTACGGGCCGGGGATTCTGGACAGCCGGCATGCGTATGTAGAAGGAGAGGATGACGGGCTGGAGGCCCGCCTCGCGGGGGAAGAAGAGGCCGACGGATTCGACAAGTGGGCGAGGCTCAACCGCGAGCTGAAGATCCTCGCCGACAAACTGATCTCGGCGTACTTCCTGATCGTGTGGGATTTCGTCAACTGGGGCCGGCAGCGGGGCATCCCCGCCAACGCGCGTGGCTCGGGTGTGGGCACGATGGTGGGTTATGTGCTGGGCCTGTCGAACGCGTGCCCCGTGCGGTACGGCCTGCTGTTCGAGCGGTTCACCGACCCGGACCGGGCCGAGTATCCCGATATCGATATCGACCTGTGCCAGGACGGGCGGGGCGAGGTCATCAACTACGTCCGCGAGAAGTACGGGCACGTCGCCCAGATCATCACGTTCGGGACGCTCAAGGCGCGGGCGGCGATCCGGGACGTGTGCCGTGTGCACGAGATCCCGCTCAATGAGGCGGACAAGCTGGCGAAGCTCGTCCCCGATGAACTGAAGATCACGATCGACAAGGCGCTCGAGGCCGAGCCCGAGCTGAAGAAGTGGTACGACACGGACGGGCGCGTGAAGCGCGTGCTCGACACCGCGCGCGTGCTGGAAGGCCAGGCGCGGCACGCGTCGGTGCACGCGGCGGGCGTGATCGTGGCGACGCAGCCGCTGCACACGATCGTCCCGCTCTACAAGCAGTCGGGCAGCGACGACGTCATCACGCAATGGGACGGCCCGACGTGCGAGATGATGGGCCTGCTCAAGATGGATTTCCTGGGCCTGCGGACCCTGTCGATCATCGAGCGGGCGAAGGCGTTGATCCGCGAGACGCTGCCGGAGGAGGCGATCTGGGAGGCCGTGGGGCGGTCGTCTGGCGACGGGGGGCCGGGTCCCCTCGACCTCGACCGCCTCACCTACGACGACCCCAACGTTTTCGCCTTGTTCCAGCGCGGCGACACGACCGGGGTGTTCCAGTTTGAATCCGGCGGGATGCGGCGGTTGCTGCTGGACATGAAGCCGGACCGGCTCGAGGACCTCATCGCCGCCAACGCGTTGTTCCGTCCCGGGCCGATGGACCTGATCCCGGACTACAACCGGCGCAAGCACGGGCAGGCCCCGGTGCCGACGGTGCACCCGATCGTCGACAAGTTCACGGCCCCGACCTACGGGGTGATGGTGTATCAGGAACAGGTGATGCAGATCGTCCACGAGCTGGGCGGCATCCCGCTGCGGCAGGCCTACACGCTCATCAAGGCGATCAGCAAGAAGAAGGAAAAGGTCATCAACGCCAACCGTCCCACGTTCATCGAGGGGGCGGCAGCGAAAGGGTTGAGCAAGAAGGACGCGGAGGATCTTTTCGATCTGATCTTGAAGTTCGCGGGGTACGGGTTCAACAAGAGCCACAGCACGGGCTACGCGATCATCGCGTACCAGACGGCGTACCTGAAGGCCTACTTCCCCGCCCAATACATGGCGGCGTTTCTGAGTTTCGAGAGCCAGGCGCAGAAGGTCGCCGACTGGCTGCCGTATCTGGATGACTGCAAGAAGACGGCGGTGCTGGACGTCAAAGCGGCGAAGGGTGGGGGCGCAGAATCAGAAGAAGCCCCAAGCGTGAGCGCGGGGCCGGTTTTTCCCGTCTTGAAGAGGGGCATCGAGGTCCGCCCGCCGGACATCAACCTGTCGCGGGCTGATTTCACGGTGGTGTTCGATGAGGGCGAACCGCGAACTGCGGCGCACGGGCATATCCGTTTCGGGCTCAAGGCGATCAAGGGGGCGGGGGCCAAGGCGATCGAGGCGATCATCAGGGAAAGGGACGGGGAAAGTGGCGAAGAACTCGCCAAGAGCGAAGGCACCTCGGCCGCGCACTCTGCCGCTTCTCCCTTTTCTTCTCTGTTCGACTTCGCCGAGCGTGTCCCGCCGGGGGCGGTGAACAAGGCGACGATCGAGGCGTTGATCAAGGCGGGGGCGTTCGATTCGGTGCACGGGCGTGAGCAGCGGGCGGCGATGGTGGCCACGATCGACCGGGCCGTCGCCGCGGGGCAGCGGGCCGCCAAGGACCGGGCGTGCGGGCAGAGCCAGCTGTTCGGCTTCGGTGGTGACGACGGGCCCGCCGTCGAGCAGGCCGAGAACCCGCTCGAGCCCGCCGAGCCGTGGACCGAAGCCGAGACGTTGCGGCAGGAGAAGGAGACGATCGGTTTCTATGTCTCGAACCACCCGCTGGACGAGTGGGCCGACTGGACGGCGGTGTTCAGCCGGCTGACGTGTGCCGATCTCAAGGCACAGCCGCAGGACAAGCGGGTGGTGCTGCCGGCGATGGTGCAGTCTGTACGCACGATCGTGACGCGGTCGGGCCGATCGGCGGGTCAGAAGATGGGCATCCTGACGCTGGAGGACACGACGGGCACGGCCGAGGCGGTGATGTTCGCCAATGTGTTCACGCAGTTCGGGCACCTGGTCGAGCAGGCCGACCGTCCGCTGTTCGTGCTGGGCCGGGTGGACCACAGCCGGGGCGATCCGCAGGTGATCGTGGACAAGCTGGTGCCGATCGACGGGCAGCCGCTGGAGCGGGGCAAGCTGGTGATCACGATGCGCGAGCGCGTGCTCAACGGGTCGTCGAGCCGGGCGCTGGCCGAGATCAAGGAACTGCTCACCGGCTACGAGCCCGGGGCGAACGGGTCGGACCGTGTGACCGACGAGCGCGTGGGGCGGCCCGTGCCGTTCGATCTGCTGGTGGAGACGGACCGGGCGTTTGTGACGCTGTCGCCGGAATCCAGACCGAGGGTGCGGCTCGTTCCCGATCTTGTGCGCGACCTTTGCGGCGTGCTGGGGCACCGAGCGGTGCACCTGCACGGGGGGGTGTCGGTGGAGCTGAACAAAGATGATCGGCGGAGGCGGTCCGGTTCATCGCGTTGATATGCTCTTGTCGTGCCGCGGGACGCTTTGAAGAAGATACGGAATGCCGCGCAATCCGGCGCGTTGGGTGGCCTGCCCGCTTGGGGGTTGTGCGTTCGCGATGACGCGGGCGAGTTGTGTGAGCTTCGCGATACCGCGCCCTCTCCGCCGGCGCTCACGAAGTATGAACGCCGAACACACGAGCGGGTGAAGGGCGGTGATGAGAAGTCCTCGGGTTGTGCGAATGTTTTTTACTTCTGTTTTCTGGCCATGCTGTTGTTTTTTTTGGTCCTCGACGTCGTTCGGAACGGGCTGCATTCTGTCGGCACGGTGGTTTTCTGGGCCTCTATTGTCGCCATCTCGGCCATTATGAATCGCGGTCGTGCGGTTTTTCTGAACCGGAAGATAAGACGACATCCGGAGTCGGGCCGCTTGCCGCACGAGTTCGACGTGATCGCGCCGGCGATGCAGCGGTCGCTCTGCCCGTGCTGCGGGTATGACCTTCGCGGCGTGCCGCTCGACCCGGGAGAACCCGGGGGTCTGCGCACCTGCCCGGAGTGCGGGGCGCGATGGGATCTTGCGCTCTGGGCCCGGGAATGGCCGGCGACGCAAACACCCGAATGGCACGAAGGGATCGATGGGCTGCGGCACTGGCACACCGAGGACGCCCGCGGCCGGCATGTGCGGTTGCTCGCCGATCTGTGCGATGAAGACAGGACGGCGCTGCGTCGGGCCGTGTGTCGCTCCCGGTGGGTGGAGGGTCTTGTCCTAATCGTCCTCTTCGCTGTTCTGTGGGTGGGCACGGCGGCATACCTGGCCCGGCTCGATCCGCGCCTGGCGTACCGGGTTTCGTTCTGGCGTTCGTTTTTCCTGGTTCCGTTCGTGTTGGTTCCCCTGTCCCTTCCTCTGCTGTATATCCGGATCAAGCTGGGGCAGAATCGCTGGCGTCATGCGATCACTCGTGCCAGGGTGGGGGACGGTCTGTGCCCGAGTTGCGGGTCGGGGCTTTCGGATGAACCGACCACGATCGATGGTCTGCTGATTTGTCGCTCCTGCGGGGCGGCGTGGGAGCCTCCGAAAGCCGGCTCTCCTACGCTGTCTGCATGAGCACACGCCGATACATCGCCGACATGGAGCCCTCGCAGCGCGTCGAGGGTGTTTTCGCGATCGCGAACGCCCAGCTGGGGCGGACCCGGCAGGACAAGCCGTACCTGCGGTGTCTGCTCAGCGACAAGACCGGCGAGGCGGCGGCGCGGATGTGGTCGATCGACGAGGCCACGTTCAAGAGCCTGCCCGTTGACGGGTTCGTGTGGATCGAGGGCGAGGCGCAGGCTTATCAGGGCCAGCTGCAGATCATCATCCACCAGGTCCAGCCCCACGAGCCGACGGTCGAGCAGATGAAGGAACTGCTCCCGGTGACGAGCCGGGACATCGACGAGATGTGGGCCGAGTTGGTCCGGATCATGGGCTCGATCGAGCACCCGGCGGTGCGGGCGCTGGGCGAGCTTTTCCTCGAAGATGAATACTTCGTCGAGGCGTTCAAGCGGGCGCCCGCGGCCAAGGCGTTGCACCACAGCCACCTCGGCGGCCTGCTCGAGCACACTGTCACGCTCATGCAGATCGCGGACCGGATCTGCCCGCTCTACCCGCGGATCAGCCGGGACCTTGTCGTGATGGGGTGCTTCCTCCAGGACATCGGCAAGACGCGCGAGCTGCGGTACGACCGGGCGTTCTCGTACACCGATCAGGGCGAGCTGATCGGGCACATCGTCGAGGGTGCGCACATGCTTCGCGACAAGTGCGAGGTGCTGATGCGCGAGAAGGGCGTCCGGCTGCCGGCGGGGGCGGCGATGGTGCTCGAACACATCATCCTCAGCCACCACAACCTGCCCGAGCACGGGGCGGCGAAGGAACCCATGACGCCCGAGGCCGTGCTGGTGGCGCACATCGACGCGCTCGACGCCAAGACCGTCATCGCGCTGGACGCGGCGAGGCCCGAGCAGGCACCGGCGGCGGACCTGGGCGGGAACTTCACCGAGCGCAACTGGGCGCTGGGCGTCAAGCTCTATCGCCCCGACCCGCTCGGCTCGTCGTGAGCCAGTGTGGATCGCGTTGGGCCCTCGCTCCCGCTCGGGCCTCTTCGTTGATCGATTCCCGGCGTGAAGGAGGCCCGAGCGGGAGCGAGGGCTCCGAAAAGAGATGCCTTCGTGCTTCGAGATGAAGTCGTTCCTCGAAACGCCAGAAACGGGATTCAGGAGAAATTCGCTCTTTCTGTAACAAGATCCGGGAATGCTTGTCTCCCTCTCCCCGCGTGCGGGGAGAGGACTGGGGTGAGGGGCGTCATGTCTCCGCTCTTTCATTTGCGCGCCGATCGACGAGGCATGAAGGAGGAGAAGAAGTTGAAGCCCCTCACCCGCCGACGCCTGCGCGTCGTCGACCTCTCCCCGGCGACCGGGGAGAGGTGGGGCCGGCAGCCCTCGCGCACTCCACGAAACCCGGACGCTGAATACACATCGAACAGGAAATGACCCGCTCCTTGCGTCCGGGCCTGGTCAACCCGTACGAGTTTTTCTTGGAATCCGCCTGAAACAAGGCATTGCGTGGATCAATCCTCGGCGTTGCTCGGATGAGGAGCGGGGACGGGAGCCTGCTCGATGAACGCGGCGGCGATCTCGTCGAGCCGGGCGTGTGACGCATCGGCCGTCGAGACCGAGTCGGCGTCGGCGAACAGGTAGCGTCGTGTCCCGGGTTGATCCCCGGGGCCGACCCACCAGACCGCGTCGATGCCCGGGTGTTCGGCGACGGCGGCGGAAATCATCGATCCGAGCGTGCTGTCGAGCGACCGCTGGCCCCGCAGCGCGAGCAGGGGGGCGACGAGGTCCTCACTGCCGGACGCGTCCGGCGTCTCGGCGTCGTTCACATTGCTCGCGATCCGCACGCCCCGAGAAGAGAGCACCGCGTCGGCGGAGTCGAGCTCGGCCCGGTACGCCCCGTCGAGCGGCGGGCGGAAATCGCTGATGAACACGAGCGAGAAGCCGTCGAGGGGTTTGTCCGGCGCGGGAACGGCGATGTCGGCCGCGGCCTTCACCGGCGTCGCGGGAGGGGTGGGCGCGTCCGGGGGAACGGGTGACGCGGCATGCTCGATCCCGGCGGTCGCCGTGATGGAATCGCCGGCACTGGACGCGCCGACGGTCATGCGCGCCGGCGAAAAGAACGGCACGGCGAGCCCGATCACGATGGCGATCGAGACGCCGAGCGCGAGCACGGCCGCGGCGACGACGCCGGCGTTGATGCCCGCGGGCTCATACGAACGCCGGCGGCCGGCGATGCGGGTCGGACCCTGCGCGGGCATGTGTCCCCGGTGTTTGCGCGCGTTGGTGCGGCGCTGCTGGATGCGCCGGCGCGCGTTGGCCAGCTGCTCGGCGGCGCTGGCGCGGGACTCGGGCGGCACGAGCGCACGCGGCGGCCTCGCGACGGCGGGGAACGGGGCGGCCGGGGTTCTTGCTTGACGCCTTGCCGCGCGCGGCTGTTCGACCTCGTACCGGCCCGACCACCAGTGCGTCACGCGGATCTTGGGGCGGGATGCCCGTTCCGCGGGTGAACGCGGGGAGATCGGCTCGGCACGAGCCGGATCGCGCGGGGGGACCGACGAAGCCGCCGCGGCGACGGGCTCGCCGGCACGAGGGAAATCGAATGTTGCAGGCTCGATCGGAGCCATCGGTTCGGCGTGTGCCGGTTCGCCGTGCATGCTCGGCAGGTCCGCCGGCTTGACGGCGAAGGGGTCGGGCGCGTTGACGACCGCGAGCAGATCGTCGAGCATCTCGTGGGCCGTCGTGTAGCGTTTGTCGTAGTCGGTCATCGCCCGGCGGATGATCCACCGCAGCGCCTCGGGGCACCGTTTCGACACCCGGCTCAGCCCGCCGTGGGCCGGGAACGAGTTCTCGATCATCGAGTAGAGCACCGCCCCGGCGGCGTAGATATCGAACCGGGCGCCGTCGATCTGGTGCACCTTCACCCCGCGCAGCGCCTGGCGCACCAGCTCGGGGTCGCGGAAATACTCCGTCCCGTGTGTCGTCAGCGTCATCGCGCTGCGCAGCGGGGTGATCAGCCCGAAATCGACCAGGTGCGCCCGGCCCCTCCCCAGCGCCGGGTCCGGCGTGCGGTCGACGATCAGGTTGTCCGGCTTGACGTCCTTGTGCCACAGCCCGCCGCGGTGGTAGAGGTCGAGCGATTCGAGCAGGTCGGAGGCGTAGCCCATCGCGAGGCGGAGGCCCTCGTCGCTCAGCCCGTCGCCGCCCGCGTGCAGCCGCTGGGTGACGATCGTGAGCGAATCGCCGGGGACGTACCGCATGACATAGAAGAAGCGCTCCTCGCCCAGCTCGTGTTCGAGGACGAGGCCCATCTTCTTGGCGGCGTCGAGCGCCCGGCTCTCGCGGACGATCTGCGGGAGGCTCGAGCCGTCCTTGAGGCTGAACGTCTTGATGACGACGCGGTCGACGCCCCGGTGTCCCTGGCGGTTGAACGCGGCGCGTTTGAGCTCGTCCGGCTCGGCGATATACAGCTTGCCGCCCGAACCGCCGCCGGGCAGCGAGCCGATGATCGTGTATCCCTCGAACATGCCGTGGCTTTTCGAGGGCTTGTCGCGTCCCGGCGCCGCTGCGACGGCCTGCGGGAGCCGTTGTTCGAGGCCCTCGGTCATCCCGCCCAGGCCGAACAGCCGCAGGGGGTGGCCGATGAGCACCCGATAAATGCACGCCCCGGCGGTTCGGCATTCCGAGGTGAAGACCCGCCCGAAGTGTGCGGCGGCGGACCACCGCCCGACGACGATGTTCAGCAGGATCAGGGGGATGTAGATCACCGAGACGATCAGGGCGCCGATGGCGCGGAAGAAATCCGAGAACATCGCTCCGAGCACGCCGAAGACGTGGCCGACCAGCCTGAAGAACACCTTCCCGAGCACGAGCAGGATGAAGATCGCCAGGCCGACCGCGACCACCGCGGCGAGGATCAGCAGCAGGATTCCGAGTAATGATCCACCAGCCATGTCCACCCTCTGCGCGCTGCCCGCGCCCGTCCCGCCGGGCGGACGACCGGCTCAAACGAGCCCGGATTCGTCCATCCGTCTGAGTTCCATCTGCCGGTGATAGATCTCCCCGATGGCTTCGTCGAAGAGGGCATCATCCGGCTTGTCACCAGTGGAATTGGGATTGAGGATCAGCCCGTTTCGCTCGGCCTCCTTGTACTCTTCCTCCGTGAAGGAATAGGTCGCGACGACCTCGGCCAGGGCGGACCTCAACATATCCCGAACTTTGGCGAGCCGGCGGCTCACGGTCGGTTCGCTCACGCCGACCTGGGCGGCCACTTCCTTGCCGCTCAGCCCGTCGAACACCCGCATCTGGTAGATCGAGAAATCCGTGAAATCGCACTGTTTTTCGACCTTGCGGATGGCCGCCTCGACCTTCGAGCGGAAGATGGCCGCCTCGTAGGCCTCGTCGGCGCGTTCGGCGGCGGCGGTGACCATCCAGTTCTCGTCCAGCGACGCGTTGCCTTTGCCGCCCCCGCGTTTGAGGGCCGTCCGGCGGTCCATCTCGTCGCCCAGGACGTGTTTGGCGATCGCCAGCAGCCAGGTGCTGAATCTCGCCCCCCGGCCCGGGTCGAAACGGTCGATCGAGTTGGACAGCGCCGCCAACGTTTCCTGCGACAGATCGCGGACTGTCTCCTGCCCGATCCGGCCCCGGCCCCACTTGGTGAGCTGTGCGCGCAACACCGGCCCGAACGTCTCCCACAACTCGAACCAGGCCGCCTCGTCGTTGCTGCGGAGTCGGTTCAGAAAGCCGGTCGTCATCGGGGTCAGCATGGGGCCTCCATCGACCCCGAGTGTACCCGCTCATCGGGCAGGCCCGAAAGATTTCCGTCCGGGTGTGATCCGGTCAGAGCCGGACCTGCATGCCGACCTCGATCACGCGGTCGCTCGGGATATTGAAATACAACGTGGCGGGCTGGGCGTTGCGCGACATCATGGCGAACAGCCTGCTCCTCCACTTGGCCATGCCGCGGCGCTCGGCGGGGATCAGCGTCTCGCGACCGAGGAAGAACGTCGTGTCCTCGGGATCGATCTCCAGCCCCATCGAGGCGGCCTGTTTCAGCAACGCCGGCACGTTCGCCCGCTGCATGAAGCCGTAGCGGGCGACCACAAGGTGAATCCCCATCGGCAGGTGCTCGATCTCGACACGTTCGGCGTACGGGATCGTCGGCTCCTTCTCGACCACGATCGAGAGCAGGACGACCTGCTCGTGCAGGACGTGGTTGTGCCGCAGGTTGTGCCGCAGCGCCGGCGGGGCGTTGCGGAGGTTGCCGGTCATGAACACGGCCGTGCCCGGGACGCGCGTCGGCGGGTCTTTCTCGATCTGCTCGATGAAATCATCGATCGGGACGAGCTGTTCGCGGATGCGCTCCCCGAGGATCATCCGCCCCCGGCTCCACGTCGTAAACAGCGTAAAGACCAGGCCGGCGATGACCAGCGGGAACCACCCGCCGTACTCGATCTTGATGATGTTGGCGCCGAAGAACGAGAGATCGACCGTGAGGAACGCGGCGGTCATCGCAATGATGACGAGGCGGTTCCATTTCCAGCGTTTCCACGCCAGCGCCGCGAACAGGACGGTGGTGATGACCATGGTGATGGTGACCGCGACGCCGTAGGCGGCGGCGAGCCCGCTCGAATTCTTGAACCCCAGGACCAGCCCGATGGTGGCGATGAGCAGGGTCCAGTTGATGGGGGCGATGTAGATCTGCCCGAACTGCGACGCGGAGGTGTGGTCGATGCGCATCCGCGGGGCGAACCCGAGCTGCACCGCCTGCATCGTCAGCGAGAACACGCCGGAGATAACGGCCTGCGACGCGATCACGGTGGCGAGCGTCGCCAGCGCGACGAGCGGGTAGATCGCCCAGTGCGGGGCCAGCCCGTAGAACGTGTTGGCGGTGTCTTCGGGATGGGCGAGCAGCCACGCGCCCTGGCCGAAATAGTTGATCAGCAGCGAGGGCAGGACGACGGAGAACCACCCGAGGCGGATGGGTTTGGGGCCGAAATGCCCCATGTCGGCGTAGAGCGCCTCGCCGCCCGTGGCGACGAGAAACACCGACCCGAGCACCAGAAAACTGCGCACACCGCCGTGAAACAGAAACTCCAGCCCGTAGTGCGGGCTCAGCGCCCGGAACACGCCCGGGTGGTGGATGATCCCCCCGATCCCGAGCAGGGCCAGCACGATGAACCAGACGGAGATGACGGGCCCGAAGAGCGACCCGATCGCGGCGGTGCCGTGGTGCTGGATGGCGAACAGGGCGACGAGGATGGCGATGGTGATGGGGATGATGTAGGGGTCGAGCGCGTGGGTGGCGACGCCCAGGCCCTCGACGGCCCCGAGCACGGAGATCGCGGGCGTGATCATGCTGTCGCCGTAGAGCAGGGCCGCCCCGAACAGACCCAGCAGCATCAGCGTCCACCGGAAGGGGTTGGATTTCGTGACCCGTTTCGGCTCGATCAGCGCCATCAGCGCGAGGATGCCCCCCTCGCCCTTGTTGTGCGCGCGCAGGACGAAGACGAGGTATTTCACGGAGACGATGATGATGAGCGACCAGACGATCAGCGAGAGCACGCCGTAGATGTTGGTGGGGTTGACGGCGACGGCGTGCTCGCCGTGGAAACACTCGCGGAAGGCGTAGAGGGGGCTGGTGCCGATGTCGCCGTAGACGACGCCGAGCGCCAGGAGGGTCATCCGGAGCGTCCGGCTATTGCCATCGTGGTTCTCGTGGCTGTCGTTCATCGGCGCGATCGCTCCGGGGAAAACCTGAGAGTGGCAACGCTACGGCGTCCGGCCCGTTTGTTCAACGATGTGATGTTTGGTTGTTGTGAGCATCCGGGAGATGTTCTCGGGGGATGCGGGGGTTTGTGCGGCGGGATTCGTCTCTGCGGGGGGTGAAAGCGGGCGGAGGGGTCTCCCAAAGAGTGCTTCGGGAGCCGGCGGGTGCCGGCGGCCGGGACGGGCCGGGGAGGTCCGCGGCGACGAACTTTGGAAGGAGCACGCCATGGCATGCTGCATGATGGGCAAGGGCTTGATTCGATTCGGGGTGCTGGCGGCGCTCGCCGGCGGGACGACGGCGGTGGTGGCCGAGGCTGTTCGTCCGGGGAGTGTGCACGCGATGGTGCACCAGGCGTCGGGGTTGATCGGCGGCGTGATCGACCGCAACATCGACGACCCGGTCGCGTTGCGGGCCCAGATCCGCGATCTCGAGGCCGAGTATCCGAAAAAGATCGCCGAGGTCCGTGCCGATCTGAACGAGGTCCGCGACCAGATCGCCCAGCTCGAGCACGAGCGGGGCGTCAGCGAGAAGGTCGTTCACCTGACGATGTCCGACCTCGACCTGCTCGAAACCGGCATCACCCGGGCCCGGGCCGCGGCGCAGGCGAACCGGGGCGCGATCGTCCGCATCTCGTTCAACGAGCAGCGCCTCAGCCCGACGGATGCGCTGGCCCGGCGGGCGCAGATCGCCCAGACCCGCGACGTGTACAAGGGGCGGATCTCCGAGATCGACACCGAGCTCGGTTATCTGAAGGACCAGGAATCGCAGCTGGCCGACCTGCTCGACCGGCTCGAAACCGAGCAGGCGGAGTTCCAGGCCCAGTTGTTCCAGATCGACACGCAGATCGACTCGATCGAACGCAACGACCGGCTGATCGCGATGATGGAAGATCGTCAGAAGACCATCGACGAGCACAGCCGGTATCAGGCGCACAGCCTCGAACAGCTCCAGGATCGGCTCGCAAAGGTCCGCAGCGAGCAGCAGTCGCGGCTGGCGGCGGCGTCACGGGTGCACCGGCAGCACGATTATGTGGCCGAGGCCGAGATGATGGTCGACCAGGAGCACCGGGCCCGGATGCTGATCAACCCCGAGCCGGCGCCGGCGGTGTGGGACGACCCCGAGGTGATCGAGGTTGATCCGACGAAGGACAACAGCGACCAGGTCGTCTCGAACAACTGATCCGTCCGGGTGACTTCACCATCCCGAGACCCCCCGCAGCAGGCGACAGATCGGCCGCGGGGGGTTTTCTGTGCGCACGCGGTTGATCTCGTCGGGGCGTTGGGGTGGGGAGAGGGGGGAAGAAAATGACACACTGAAAGAGGATCGGGCGGAGAATCCGACGCTTCGAGGACTCAGCATCGGCGTCTGGTCGGTCGAGGTGACCGCTTCCTCACGGTCGCGGCTCGTTGCTGAAGATGAAGAGTGGAGATGAGAGCCCTCGCTTCCGCTCGGGCCTCTTTTTGAGGATGAAGGATGGAGAGAGGAAGGGCGCGGGTGGGTACCCGTGCAAATAGTCCCGGCTTGTTTTCAAGCCCTTTGCGTGGGGTTCGAGATGCTTCGGGGCATCATTCCGAGAGGTCCAATCGGCGCGCGCACGAGATCGTGAACCCGCCGGTCGGGTTCGGGGTGATCAACAATTGATGCCGCCTGTCGCGATCTGCGCCGCTGCACCGGATCTTCATGGTGCCGTCGGGCTGGGGTTCCAGGATCGGGACGCACGCCGGATCGGTCTGGCTGGTGACGAGATCGACCCCGCTGATTTCGCCCAGCGCGTTGAGCCTCAGCCGTTCGAACCGGAAGGGCGTGTTGTTCCAGAACGGCGGGAGCCCGCCCTTGGGCTTGAACGTCACGGACGCGACGGAGCCGTCGGGCGCGAACCGTGTTTCGGTCATCGTGACCACCGCCGAGAGTGCGGCGAGCGTGTTCATGTCGGGGTGGACCCCTTCATCGAACATCTGGAACGCGATGTCAGGCGCGCCGGGGAACTCCGCGAGCCCGCTGCCGTCGTCGAGCACATGGATGCTCTCGGGTGCGACGATGACCCCGCCGGGGTTCGGAGAATCCCCGTTGCCTTGTTGACCGATCGCCACCGAGGCCGCGATTGAAAGCCCGACGACGGAGGCCACGGCGATGAACGAAACGAAACGACGGGAGGCGTGTGATGAAGCGCCCATGCTGTTTCCTTTCGAGTCGTGTGTGGTTGATACTGAAGATATCGGCAAATTGTTCAAGGCTCAAAGAAACCCAAAAAGAATACAATAATAATACAAACAATCAGTTGAAAAGAACACGGATGCCAGGCAAGTGTGCATCGGCCGCGTGTCGGGATGTTGTCGGGGAGGGTCTCCCCTGAACCGGTCTTTTTTCGCCTCTGGTGGCCGGGGCGCGTGAAACCCGATAAGTTGTTACAGCGCATGCGGGTCCGCCTACGGATGGGCGGGGGTGCTTTGCGCGATCGGAGACCATCGGCCCGTGATCTGGGAACGACTGAGCCAACTGTTCACGGTTGATATGGGGATCGACCTGGGCACCTGCAACACGCTGGTGGCGGTGCGCGGGCAGGGCATCGTGCTGAACGAGCCAAGCGTGGTGGCGGTGAAAAAAGGGACCAACCAGGTCCTGAAAAACGGTCTAGCCGTGGGGTGGGTCGCCAAGGAGATGCTGGGCAAGACGCCCGGGAGCATCTCGGCGGTGCGTCCGCTCAAGGACGGGGTGATTTCCGATTTCGAGATCACCGAGGCGATGCTGAACTACTTCATCACCAAGGTCACCGGGCGGATGCGCTGGGTGGGGCCTCGGGTTGTCATCTCGATCCCGTCGGGGATCACGGCGGTGGAGCGGCGGGCTGTGTTCGACTCGGCCGACCGGGCGGGGGCGAGCCGGACGTATCTGCTGGAGGAGCCGATCGCGGCGGCGATCGGCGCGGGGCTTCCGTTTGCGGAGCCGACGGCGAGCATGATCGTGGACATCGGCGGGGGGACGACGGAGGTTGCGATCATGTCGCTGGCGGACATCGCGACGTGCCAGTCCGTGCGCGTGGCGGGCGACGACATGGACGAGGCGATCATCAGCCACATGAAGCGGACGTACAACCTGATGATCGGTGAGCAGACGGCCGAGCGGATCAAGATCGAGATCGGTTCGGCGGCGCCGGTGGGTGAGGAGACGTCGATGGAGGTGCGGGGCCGGGACATGATCTCGGGTTTGCCCCGCAAGACGGTGATCACGAGCGAGGAGGTCCGCGAGGCTTTGCAGGAGCCGGTAGGCGCGATCATCGACACGGTGACGAGCACGCTGGAGAAGGCGGAGCCCGAGTTGGCGGCGGATCTTGTGGAGAACGGGATCATGCTCGCGGGCGGGGGTTCGCTGCTGCGGGGGCTCGGGATCGTGATCCAGAAGGCGACGGGGCTCGAGGTCCGGATGGCCGACGACCCGCTGACGTGTGTCGCCCGCGGGACGGCGATCTACCTCGAGAACATCGAGGACTGGAAGCAGACGCTTGAGAGCGACATGGACCTGTAACCGGGGCCGAGGCGGTCCCCCCCGGCCCGCTCGGGCCAGACGGCGCCGATGTCCAGACACCAGCACCAGCACCCACTGCTCCGTATGTCGATGCCGGCGACGATCCTGTTGCTTGTGGTGACGTCGGTCACGCCGGTGGCGTACCTCGAATGGGTGGGCTGGTTCGGGGGTCTGGCGGCGACGGTGTTCACGCCGATCAGCGACCCGATGGTCCGGGTGGCGCGGTGGCTGGCGCCGGCGAGCCGGGCGGTCGAGGACGACAAGCGGATCGTGACGCTCCAGCACGACCGCGACGAGTTGAAGCGTCGCTTGCTGATCGAGCGTCGCCGGGTCGCGGCGCTCGAGGCGCGGATCGCGGATCTCGAGGCGGGCCGGAGCCGGACGCCCGATGTCCCGGTGTTGCAGCTGACGCGTCCGGTCGTGGGGGGGTCGAGCGATCCGTCGAGCGGGCTGCTGCGTGTCAAGGCGGGTCGGCGTGACGGTGTGACGGCCAAGAGCACGATCACGACCGTCGCCGGGGTGCAGCTGCACGGGCAGGTTGTTTCGGTGGATCGGCTCGAGTGCATCGTGATGCCGATCACCGAGCCGGAATCGGGGCTGATCCGCGGGCGGGTGTTGCTCGATCCGCTGGGTGATCATTGGCTGCTGTGCCAGCTGGCCCCGACCGGGCTGGGTTCGCTGCGCGGGGATGTCGAGTTCCCCGACCCGAAGCCGGGCGGGGAACCGTCGCCCGCGATCGAGCCGGGGATGGAGGTTGTGCTCGACGACCCGGCGTGGCCCGAGTCGGCGCAGATGCTGACGATCGGGGTCATCTCTCGGGTCGAGCCGGACGAGCAGCAGCCGCTGCGGAGCAAGATCACCGTGCGTCCCCGTGACGGGCTGGATCTCCGCCGGGTGCGTGAGGTGATCCTGCGGATCCCCGTGACGGAGCCGGGCGACGGTGATAGTGGGGGTGTTGGGGGCGACACGGGCG
>JALWOY010000096.1 GCA_027083355.1 Phycisphaerales bacterium
GACCCGCGGCGCACGCCTCGTCAAACTTCATCGGCCGCCCGGTCGCGGTCATCTCTATCGCGGCTTCCGGATCGATCCGGGCCGGCAGCAGGTTCGTCACCCCCCACCCCGGGCAGATCGAAAGCCCCGCCTCGGGCAGCCCGATCGGGTACGGCTTGCCGCTCGGCGATGGTGCCCCGATCAGCCCGTCGCAGTGCATCGCCAGCTCGAGCCCGCCGCCGAGTGCCGCGCCGTTGATCGCGGCGGCCGTCGGGTATGGCAACCGGGCGATCTTGCCGAAGACCGAGGCCCCGTATTCGAGGTACTTGTGCAGCTGGGCGTCGTCGAGCGACGAGATCGCCTTGAGGTCGGCCCCCGCGACGAACGAGCGCTCGGACGCCGACGCGAGCACCAGCCCCCGCGCGTCCGCGGGCAGGGCGTCCAGCGCCGCCTCGAGCCGCTGGATCAACTCCAGATCGAGCACCACCACGGGCCGGCCCGGCTGTTCAAGCACGATGATGTGGATCCCTGCGTGCTCGCCCTGGCCGTAATGAATGGGGAGTGGTTCGATGGTCATGTTTCTGTTCCCGGTGGGACAGGCGCCCCGCCTGTCTGCGTGTCTTCCGCGGGTACCGCGGCCTTGGGTACCGCGGTTCTCCGAACCGCGCTCCCCTCCATTATTGTGGCCCGGCCATCAACAACCGTGCTCTCAGAAGTGCTCGGCTCGGAGAACCGAGGGACCCGCCCAGGGACCCGTGCGACGCGTCCTATTTTATCCGTGCGATAAGGCTCGCCTGTGCCTGTTCCGTCGCCAGCACACCCGCCGACAGTTCCGCTCCCCGCAGCACAACCGATTCATCCCGCGAGCGGTCCAGATCATTCAGCAGCGACTTGGTCGCCGCCAGCGCGGCCGCCCCCGAATCCGTGTACCGCCCGACGAGCTCCGCCGTCGCCGCGTCGAGCGAATCCCGATCCGGACACACGATGTCCGCGATGCCGATCTCGCCGGCCCGCTCGCCGCGCATCACCCCGCCCTGCAGCAGCACCGCCCGGGCCGGGCCCGCACCGATCTTGCGCACAAGCCACGGCGCCACCACCGCCGGGCACAGCCCCAGATCGACCTCGGGAAACCCGAGTTTCGCGTCCGCGTGCGTCACGACCGCGTCGCACACGCACGCCAGCCCGCACCCGCCCCCGATCGCCGCCCCGTTGACCTTCGCCACCACCACGCTCGGCAATGCGCGGATCTTGACCGTCAGCCGACCCAAACTCGACAGCAAGCGGCGCGGCAACTGTGGATCACCCGAACCCCCGGCGTCCGCGTCGATGATGACCTGCTTGAGGTCCATCCCCGCGCAGAACGCCCGCCCCGCGCCGGTGATAACCGTCACGACCACGCCCTCCGCGTCGGCAAGCCGATCGACCTGTTCGTGCAACGCGTCGAGCAGCTCGATCGAGAGCGCGTTGCGCTGCTCGGGCCGGTTCAGCACCAGCGTCGCCACCGGCCCGTCGATATCGATTGTCGCGAGTTCATTCATCATTCCACCTCAGGTGGGACAGGTGTCCCGCCTGTCTCTCTCCTCTCCATCCCCTCGTGGGACGGGCTTCCAGCCCGTCGTTCCTCAGTCTCTATCACTTCTTCCACAACCCAACCAATCTCTCCACCGCCTCATCCCCCGACACCAGCGACAGCGACGCCTCCAGGGCACGACCCGCGCGCCCCGGCATCTTCTTCTCCCCCCCCACTTCCATCGCCCACTTCTTCGTCGCCTTCATCGCCAACGCCGGCTTGGCCGCCAGCGAACGTGCGATCTCGTGCGCACGCGGCCCGACATCCTCGCGCCCCTCCACCAGCTCGTGCACCAACCCGATCCGCGCGCCCTCCGCCCCGTCGAACAACGCCGGGTCGAGCAGACGCCGACGCGTCGCCCCGGCCCCCGCGCTCTCGAGCAGGAACGGCGCCGACACCGCCGGCGAGATCCCGAGCCGGACGACCGGGTAGCCCAGCTTCGCCCCGCGATCCGCGACCACCACGTCCGCCCCGCCGAGCAGCGCGCACCCGCCCGCGATCGCCGCCCCGTGGGCCGCGAGCACCACGGGCCGGTCCGACGAACGCATCGCCAGAATCGCCCGGCTCAACCCCTCCAGGAACGACCGCATGATGTTCTGTTCCGGCCCGTCGTCCCGGCACAGGTCCAGATCGAACCCGGAACAGAACACCCGCCCCGTGCCCCGCAACAGATACGCGCGGCAATCCGATGATTCTGTCCCCGCGCCGAACACGCGGGCGAGTTCGTCGAGCGCCCCCGGCGTCAACGCGTTGCGCTTGGCGGGCCGGTCGAGCGTGACGATGCGCACCGGCCCGTCGTCTTCCACGCGGATCATGCCGAACCCTCCGAAAGCCGCGCCGCCATGACGATCCGCTCGGCGAACGCCCCGGCGTGGGCGAGTTTGGCCCGGTTGACGTTGGTTCGATAGCCCGCGTCCTCGATCGTGCGCACGAGCAGCGACGTCGAGATGTTCGCCGGCGCGCGCTCGCCGTCGACCGACGCGAACGGGCACCCGCCCAGCCCCCCGGCCGACCCGTCGAACGACCGCACCCCCAGCGCGAGCGCCTCGCGCACGCAGTCCGCCGCGCGGCCGAACGTGTCGTGCAGGTGCAGCGTGAGCGTGGGGTTGCCGAATGTGTTGGTGGGTCGTCCGTCGAGCACTTCGATCAACTCGAAGAGCAGCGGCTCGATCGTCTCGGGCGTGGCGGCCCCGATGGTGTCGCCCAGGTCGATCTCGTCGACACCGATATCGAGCAGCATGCGCGCCACCTCGCCCACGCGCCGCGGCTCGATATCGCCCTCGTACGGGCAGCGCACGACGCAGGAGATGTAGCCGCGGACCTGTTTGTTGTGCCGCCTGGCCGATTCGACGACGGGGCCGAACCGTTCGATCGTCTCGGCGACCGAGGCGTTGGTGTTCTTTTCGCTGAATGTCTCGCTCGCGGCCGTGAACACCGCGACCTTGTCGATGAGCGACCCGCCCGCCCGCTCGTCGGCGGCCATCGCCCGGGCCATGCCTTTTTCGTTTGGAACAAGCACCGAGTAGCACGCGCCCTCGGGCTTCGCCTTCGCCAGCAGATCCAGCAACGCCTCGGCGTCGCCCAGTTGCGGCACCCACTTCGGGCTGACGAGACTCGTTATCTCGACCTCGTCGACGCCCGACGCCGCCAGCAGCCGGACCAGCGCGGCCTTGTCGGCCGTCGCGATCACCCCCGGCTCGTTCTGGAGCCCGTCACGCGGGGCGACGTCGGTGATGCGCACGAGATCGGACATGCGGTCATGCTATGGGGGCATGGGCCGCGGGTTTCGCTCGCACGCGCAAGCCCGCTATGCTCGAAGCAGATCACATACGGAGGCACCTTATATGCGATACGCACCCGCCCTGCTCGCCGTCATCGCCGCCTGCGCCGCGCCGGCGCTTGCCGGCCCGTCCGCTCCGCCGGAAACACCCGTCCGCCCCGTCACCGACACCTACCACGGCGTGACCGTGACGGACCCCTACCGCTGGCTCGAAGACTGGTCCGACCCGGCGGTCAAGGCGTGGAGCGACGCCCAGAACGAATACGCCCGGGCCTATCTCGACAAACTCCCCCACCGCGACGAGATCCGCCGCCGGCTCACCGCCCTGCTCAGCGCCCCCGTCACGCGGTGGAGCGATCTGCACGAGGCCGGCGGCCGGCTGTTCGCCAAGGTCAACAAGCCGCCCAAACAGCAGCCCTATATCGCGGTCATGGATTCGGCCGACGCGCCCGGAACCGCCCGGACCGTGCTCGACCCCGAGACGTTCGACGCCGCCGGCTCGTTCTCGATCGACTGGTACGCCCCCAGCCCGGACGGCTCGCTCGTCGCCGCCTCGCTCTCGCGCGGCGGGAGCGAATCGGGCGACCTCTACGTCATCGAGACCGACACGGGCCGACGCGTCGGCGACGTCATCGAACGCGTCAACGGCGGCACCGCCGGCGGCAGCCTCACCTGGTTCCCCGACGGCTCGGGCTTCTACTACACCCGATACCCCCGCGTCGGAGAACGGCCCGAAGAAGACATGCTCTTCTACGTCGATGTCTACAAGCACACCATCGGCTCGCCACCCGAAGACGACACCTACGAGATCGGCCGGGATTTCCCCAAGATCGGCGAGATCGAGCTGAAAACAGACAACAAGACCGGGCGGGTCATCTGCACCGTCCAGGACGGCGACGGGGGCGAGTTCGCCCATTTCGTCCGCCGGCCCGGCGGCCGATGGGACCGTATTTGCGGGTTCAAGGACGGCGTGACCGAGGCCTATTTCGGTGAATCCGGGGCGATCTACCTGATCTCCAACGCCGACGCGCCGCGGGGGAAGGTCCTCCGCCTCGACCCCGAGCAGCCCGCGCTGGAAAACGCCCGGCCGCTCATCCCCGAATCCGACGGCACGATCGTCTCGAATTTCTGGGGCCCGCAGAGCCTTGTCGAAGCCGGCGGACGCATCCTCGTGCAGTATCAGGTCGGCGGGCCGAGCGAGATCCGTATCTATGACCTCGACGGCAACCCGATCGGCAAGCCCGAGACCCCGCCCGTGTCCGCGGTCGGGCAGATGACCCCGACGAAAGCCGGCGTGCTCTTCTCGCTCTCGTCCTACACCCGCCCGACCTCGTGGATGCGTTACGACCCGGAATCGGGCGAGACGGCCCCCACCGCCTTGCACGCCGACGCCCCGGCGGACCTCACCGGCGTCACCGTCCTGCGTGAGTACGCCACCAGCAAGGACGGCACGAAGATCCCCGTCAACATCATGGTGCCCCCGGGCGTCACCCGCACGGGCGACAACCCCTGCATCCTCTCGGGCTACGGCGGTTACGGCATCAGCCTGACCCCCTACTACTCCGCCGCCCGGGCCGACCTGCTCGAACAGGGGGTCATCTATGCCATCGCCAACATCCGCGGCGGGGGCGAATACGGCGAGGCCTGGCACCGCGCCGGCAACCTCACCAACAAGCAGAACGTGTTCGATGATTTCCAGGCCGCCGCCGAATATCTCATCAAACGGCGGTTCACGAATTCCGACAAGCTTGCCCTGATCGGTGGGTCCAATGGCGGGCTTCTCATGGGGGCCACGCTCACCCAACGCCCCGACCTCGCCCGCACCGTCGTCTCATACGTCGGCATCTATGACATGCTGCGGACCGAGCTCAGCCCCAACGGCGTGTTCAACATCACCGAGTTCGGCACCGTGAAAGACCCCGATCAGTTCAGGGCTTTGTACGCCTATTCGCCGTATCACCATGTCGTGCCCGGGACGGATTACCCGGCGGTGCTCTTCCTGACCGGGGCGAATGACCCGCGCGTCAACCCGATGCAGAGCCGGAAGATGACCGCGATGCTCCAGGCCGCCGTGCGTGGGCTTGAACACCCCAACCCCATCCTTTTGCGCACCAGCAGCAACACGGGCCACGGGGGCGGAACACCGCTGAATGAGCGCATCGAGGAGGCGGTGGATGTCCACTCGTTCCTGTACAGCCGCCTTGGGGTTGATTACTCGCCGGTCGATGATTGAACAGGCAGGACAGATCGGTTCGGCATCATCTCCGCATGCCTGATTCTCCGGCCTGCTGAGGTTTTTCGGGATCGCTGATCGCCCCGACGCGGCTTCCATGCGATGCTCGTGTTTTCTGGAGAAAGAGACGGGTGTTCTCGCCTCCCTCTCCCCGCTGTTCAGACTTGGGACATAGGTAACACCCGTTCGTACAGATGGGTGACGGTTGGTAAGTAGCATGTTTGGCTTCATTGGAAGGAGGCCAGTCATGCCTTGGCGGGAGCAGTCTCT
>JALWOY010000097.1 GCA_027083355.1 Phycisphaerales bacterium
ACAGGGCATTTCTCCGGCATATCATCTGCCCACAATCTCAATTTTTCTGATAAACTAACATATGAATTATTATCATGGTCAACATGGCTCACTGGTGGACTGTTGTCAACTATGTATGTAAGGTTATAGTATGCGGTATTGCCAAGTTCATCCCATATAGTCAAGTTGATATAATGTATGCACTCACCTTCAAGATTTATTGTCACTGGATACGTCGATGATGGCCATGTGCCCTGATCAGTTATATCGTATTTCCATCCACTGCTCTCATTCCATACATTGTATATGAGATGATAACTGCCTACTGGACATGCCCCTGTATCATAAGGGGATATTGTAATATCAGTATCAGATCTCACATATGAGCCATTTGGTACATTAACTGAGAAGTCTGGTGGACTGTCATCCACTTTAAACTCAATCTCATGCATTGTCTCAATATTGCTTACATTATCTACGCCATAATAGACAATAAGATGATGACACTCTTCATTGAAGTGGAATAAAAGCTTATTACTTGTCTCATTTCCACTGCTTCTATTCTCAAAGCCAGTTCCATTCCATACAGAAACATTACATGGAATCCACATTCCAGCAAAATCAATATAAGCTTCCCAATGCAAATACTGGCAACCTGAATCACAGGCATTGGAATCGGTTGTATTTATCCATATTGGAGTATGAGTTGTTACATACCATATTGCCTCGCTGCTCTTATAATATGATGGTTCTTCTACATCAACATAGCTTTCTGGCGGGCTGTTATCAACACAAACTGTTTCATTCAATGGCGTTGTGTAATTATTGCCAAGGTCATCTACAGCATAGTATTCAATGTAATATTCACCGCTGTTATCATATCCTTTACTTGAAAGATTAAACATAACGCTCTCATTTTTACCTACATTATACCATGGACTCCATTCTGTTCCATTCCATATGCGATAATATATCTCATAACTTCCAACTCCGCAGTGTGTTGTCCAGTTATATCTAACATTGCTCAAAACACTATCATCGATATACTTGCTTATATTCAATCCGAAATGCATCCACTGCCCTGCCTCAATTGGCTCCCCTCTCCATATTAGCTCAACGCCATTACTCATATTATTTATTTCAGGCGGCGCCCACCATCCATGGTAGTAGTCGTATATGTCATCAGGAGTAATTTGGTTTGAACTTGAATTGTAAAGCTCGAGCTCAAAATCATTCACAGGAGTGCTGTAGTTGTTAAGTATATCAAAACTGATTAAAGTGTAGTTTATCTGCCAGTTTCCACTATTGTTATAAACAATCGCCTCTGCAATGATACGGGCAAATTCCTCACCACCATCCCATGAAACATTATATCTTATGAGACAGGATCTAG
>JALWOY010000098.1 GCA_027083355.1 Phycisphaerales bacterium
AGCACACCCCGATCCGCACCGCCCGGGGCGCCCCGGGCGGTGCGGATCGGGGTGTGCTGGTCCGGGCAGATTGTGGACGCCGTCCCGGCCGAACCGCACGATGTGCGCGTCCATATGCTCGTGACGGAGGACGGGGTTGTCCGGTGCGCCGCGGGCGAAGCCGGATAAAAGGAGGATCGGGCCGGGTCTTTCGTGACGCCCCCGGTGCCGAGCCGATGTAGAACAGGATCACGGAGGGACCCGATGAGTTTGCCGAGCCAGACCGCGCGCAGCAGCCCCGCCGGGCGGACATTCAGTTATCGCAAGCGTCGGCGTCGTGCCTCGCCGCTGGTGCTGCTCGGGGGTGCGGTCGCCGCGACGGCGCTGATCGTGCTGGGGATCTCGATGTTCGGGCCCGGCAAGGGGGTTGAATCCGCGCCCGCGGATGACGACGCCGTCGACGCGCTGCTGACCGAGCCGCTGCCGGACCCGCAACCGAACGGCTCGGCGAGCCCGGGCGGGCGTGACCGGTCCGGCCCGCTGGTGATCACGCAGGGCGACGATCGATCACGGGCCGAGGTGCCGGGAGCGGACAAACCGGATGACGGGCTCCGCCCACCCCCGCCGCTGCATGACCGCGGGATTCTGGACGAGGCGCTCGCGGACGGATCGGCCCCGGTTCGACCCGCCATCGGGAGCGATGCAACGAACCCGCCCGACCAGAACGACCCGGCCCGGGCGATCCGGATGTATCTCGACGCGGCCGACCGCCTGATCGAGCAGAACGACCCGCTGGCGGCGCGGCAGGCGCTGTGGGATGCGATGCGTGTGCCGGGGCTGGACGAGCTGGAACTGAGCGTGCTGCGGGGCCGACTCGGGTCGATGAATGAAGAACTCGTTTTCGGCCCGACGTACATCGCGGGCGACCCGCTGAGCACGCTCTACACGGTCAAGCCGGGCGATGCGCTCTCGCGGATCGCGCGCGCGCAGAAAGTGCACACGCACTGGCGGCTCATCCAGCGCGTCAACAGGCTGTCCAGCCCCGAGCGGATCCGCGTCGGGCAGAAACTCAAACTCGTCCGCGGCCCGTTCCACGCGATCGTCGACAAGAGCGACTACCGCCTCGACCTGTTCCGGGGCGAAACCGAGAAACCCGAGACGTGGGTCTACATCCGCTCGTTCGAGGTCGGGCTGGGCGAGGGCAACTCCACCCCGATCGGACATTTCATCGTCCGCCCCGACAGCAAACTCGAAAACCCCGCGTGGGTGAACCCCCGCAACCCGAGCGAAAAATACGCCGGTGACGATCCGAACAACCCGATCGGCGAATTCTGGATCGGGCTCGAAGGGCTGGGCGACGCGGCCGCCTACGCGGGCTACGGCCTGCACGGCACCATCGACCCCGGCTCGATCGGCGAATCACGCTCGATGGGCTGCGTCCGGCTGCTGCCCGACGACATCGCGTTGCTGTACGAATGCCTCGTCGAGGGCGAAAGCCTCGTGCAGATCAGGGAATGAGAGCATCCCGTTTCATTCTCGTGCGTGCAACCTTTTTCTGGATCGATCTGAATTCATCGCGGAGCCCTCGCTTCCGCTCGGGCCTCCTTTTCCAGTCATCCCGTGACGCATCAGAGGCCCGAGCGGAAGCGAGGGCTCGGGTCGATGCGATCATCACCGGATGCAAAGGCAGGTCACGGGGCACTGCCGGCGCTTGCGTGCGGATGTCTCCCGGAACAACAAACAAAGCCTGCCTTCATTCCTGCGTGCGATCTGCATCCACCGCCGCGAGCAACGTGTCGGCGGCCCGTGCCACCGCGTCGAGCGTGATCCGGTCGATCCGGCAGCGGTCCGGGTGGTCGTTGGCGATCTGATCGACCGGGAGCGATTCGTCTGCAACAAGGATCGTCTCGGACGGTGTGCCGTCCGCGAGCGTGCGCACGGGGATGGTCGTCCAGCGCGGATCGGTGGGGCCGAAAAGGGAGACGAGCGGGCAGCCGAGAGCGGCGGCGATGTGTCGCGGGCCGGTGTCGTTGGTGACCATGAGCCGGGCGTCGCGGCAGAGGGCCTTGAGCGAGCCGATGGTGTGGCCCGTGCCGGGCAGGGCGTGGACGCGGTCGGTCCGGGCCTGCCGGACGATCGAAGCACAAAGCTCGGCCTCGGCGGGCGAGCCGTTGACGAGGACGGTCAGCCCGTGCGCACCGGCGAGGTGATCGGCGAGGGCGGCGAAGCGGTCGGCGGGCCAGCGTTTGGCGGGGTTGTTGCCGCCGGGGTTGAGGATGGCGGTCGGCTCGTCGCGCGGGAGATCGAGCATGGTGCGCACGGCGTCGGCCTCGCGCTCGTCCCGCGGCGAGACGGGCAGGGTCATCGTCACGCCGGGCGGCAGGCCCGTTTCGACGCGGCGGAGGTCGTGCAACGGGGGCGTGTCCGGCTCGGGCGGGGTGGACGGGTCGAGCAGGGCGGCGGCGGCGTGCCAGTAATAAGAGACGGCGGGGATGACGGCCCATTTCGATCCGGTGCGGGGGGGGCGGAGGCGGTGCGTCAGCAGGAAGCCGCGGGCGTCGCGGTCGTAGCCGACGCGGCGGGGGATGCCGGCGATGCGCGTCGTGAGCGCGGTGGAGAACGACCCGGTGAGTAGGAGCGCGGCGGTGTAGCGGCGGGGCCTGATCTTCGCGGCGGTGAACTTGGGCCCGAGCACGCCGGTGGGCCGGCCGATGTGGAACTCGTCGATGACAGCGTGGCCCCCGGGGGTCGTCAGCCCTTCGAGCAGGCGATCGATGCCGGGGCGGGCGAGGGCGCCGATGAAGGCCCCGGGCAGCGCCCGGCGGATGCGCACGAGGGCGGGTGTCGCCATGACGGCGTCGCCGACCCACGAGGGCAGAACGATCAGCAGGCGGGTGTCATGCTCGGTCATCGTCTTCGCCGGCGGGTGGGTCGGTCTGGGGCCAGAGCGGTCGGCCCCCGTGGCGGTGGGCGTACCAGTCGTTGGTTGTCCGGCGCAGCTCGGCCATGAACCCCATCGCGGCGAGGCGGTGGGCGGCGAGTGTCGCGGTCACGGAATGATCGTCGAGCTGCAGCGCGATGAGCGGCACACCCGTGCGCTCGGCGATGGCGCGGGCGGCGGCCTCGACGGTGCGACGGGTGTCGCGGTCGGCGAGCGGGGCGGCGGTCCCGGCGGTGAGCGTGATCGTCGAGGCGGCGGCGGGGTTCTGGGCCGGGGCCCGGTTCGGGTGGTCGAGGATCAGATCGGCGGCCGCGGCGAGGCCGTCAATGCCCCCACCACCGACGCGGAGGCAGCGATCGGGGGCGATCCCGGCGTTGATGCCGGCCTCGATATCCCGCTCGGCGTCGCCGACGAGCCAGGATCGGGCGAGGTTGAGGTTCAGTTCGCGGGCGGCGGCGAGGATCATGCCCGGGCCGGGCTTGCGCCAGGGATGGGCGGCGCGGAGGTGATCGACGACGGCCTCGGGATGGTGCGGGGCGGCGTAGACGGCGGCGAGCAGGGGCCGGCCGTTGACGGTCAGCAGCGAGCGGAGGCGGTCGTTGGTGGCCTCGACGTCGGCGATCGAGGCCGAGCCGCGGGCGACGCAGCCCTGGTTTGTGACGACGACGAGTGTGTAGCCCGCGTCGGCAAGGCGGGTGCAGGCGTCGAGCACGCCGGGCATCAGGCGGACGTGTTCGGGGAGATAGAGGTCGCCGGGGGTTTGGGGGAAGGCGTCGGCGGGGAGGTCGGCGTTGTGGATGAGGGTGTCGTCGCGGTCGAGAAAAACCGCGGGAGTCGGCGATTCGGGGGTGAGCGGGTCGGAGAGCATCCGTTCAAGATTACCCGGGCCGTTGCCGGTCGGCGCGGGGTGCGCTATGGTGCCCGCCCCGACGGCGCCGCCGGTCCCACCGCCGACGCCGCCGTCGGCTGTTCCGGGCTCGCCGGGTCCGGAAGGGGCACCCCCGTCATTGACGATTCGAGAAACAGGAGGTCGAGATGAGACTGCGTTTGTTCATGCTCCCGATGCTGGCCGGTTCCGTCGTGATGGCCCAGGACGCGCCGAAGGCGTCGAACGCGGCCGAGCTGCTCGAGCAACTGCGGGCGGCGGGGGTCGAGATCCCGGAGGGGTTTGTCGCCAACGATGACGGGAGCGTGAGCCTGCCCGCGCCGCCGGCGGCCGAGGAGGAAGCCGCCCCGGCGCCGGAGGTGATCCCCGAGCAGAAGGCCGCGGAGTGGGACACGAAGCTGAACATCGGGCTGAACTTCTCCGCCGGCAACACGGACCAGTCGGGCCTGGCGGCGACGATCGTCACGAAGCGGACGACCGAGACGAGCGCCCTGACGCTCGACGCGGGGTATTACTTCGCCAACGAGAACAGCAAGAAGACGGCCAACCAGTTCACGGCGGGCGTGCTGCATGACTGGCTGTTCAAGAACTCGCCGTGGATCCTGTCGGCCGACGCGCGGTACGACTTCGACGATTTCAAGAGCTACGACCACCGTGTCTCGGCGCACGCGGGCGTGGGATACAAGCTGATCGAGAAGGACAAGATCAATCTGACGCTCCGGGCCGGCGGCGGCTTCTTCAAGGAATTCGGGTCGGGCCGGAACGAGATCGTGCCCGAGGCGATGCTCGGGGCGGACTTCTCGTGGCAGATCACCGAGAACCAGGGGTTCGAGCTGACGCACCGGTTCTACCCGGACCTGAGCCAGGGCGGGGAATACCGCATGCTGACGACGGCGGGCTGGAACATGAAGATCGACAAGGCCGACGGGCTTTCGCTGACGGTGAACCTGCTGCACGAGTATGTCAGCGACGTGGACCCGGGGATCGAGAACAGCGACCTGAAGCTCTACGCGGGCCTGGCGTACGACTTCTGATCAATAAGGCAACGGGACGAGCCGACGCTTTGCGGACTCAGCGTCGGCGTCTTGCGTTGGGATCGGGTTTTGCCGAGTCTTCGAGCGAAGGCCCGGGTTTCAATCGAATCTTCTTCCCCCCCGCGACCGCCGGCGACGGCATGCGGTACAGTGACGGTATGTGCACCGCACCGGACGGATACGGACGCGTCGAGATCGAGATGCCGGGCTGGGCGTGCGAGGTCGCCGCGCCGGGGACTGTGCTCGGATCGGCCGACGAGCGCATGGCGCTGGCGGTGGCGCTCTCACGCGAGAACATCCGCCACGGCGGGGGGCCTTTCGGGGCGGCGGTCTTCGAGATCGGCACGGGCCGGCTGGTGGCGCCCGGGATGAACCTTGTCGTGCCCTGCGGCAACTGCGTGCTGCACGCCGAGGTGGTCGCGTTGATGTTCGCCCAGAGGGCGCGCGGGACGTACACGCTCGCGGACGGGCCGGCGTGCGAGTTGGTGACGTCGTGCGAGCCGTGCGCGATGTGCCTGGGGGCGACGCTGTGGAGCGGCGTCAAGCGGCTGGTGTGCGGTGCGACGCGGGACGACGCGATGTCGTGCGGGTTCGACGAGGGCCCGGTGTTCGACGCGTCGTATCGGTATCTGGAGGACCGGGGCGTCGAGATCGTCCGCGGCGTCGGGCGTGAGGAAGCCGCGGCGGTGCTGCGCGATTACGCCGGCGGTGGCGGGACGATCTACAACGGGTGAACGACTCTCGCGTCGGCATCGGCGGTTGAGGGGCAACAACTTCTTCTTGTTCTTCAATTCTCGGCGATCAGGGTGTGTAAGAGTGAGGAGAGAATGATGCCCCTCACCCCGGCCCTCTCCCCGCGAGGTGAGTGTTCAGACTTGGGACATAGGTAACACCCGTTCGTACAGATGGGTGACGGTTGGTAAGTAGCATGTTTGGCTTCATTGGAAGGAGGCCAGTCA
>JALWOY010000099.1 GCA_027083355.1 Phycisphaerales bacterium
AGACCGGGCCCGGCGTCGGCAAGCCCGGCTTCCCGCCCAGCGCCCGACGCCTCGAGCCGGCCGAGATCGATCGGCTCCACGCCCTCGCCCGCCAACTCCGCGCCGACGAGCCGGACGCCCCCACCGTCCCCGGCGTCGATGTCTACGCCCCGCCGACGGACCGCCGGGTCGTCCTGCTCGAAATCTTCGAACGCGGCCGCGACACCGCCACCGAACACCCCGCCGGCCCGGGCAAACCCTCCGCGAAACTCATCCGCGAACTGGCCCGCCTCGCCTGGCTGGACCGGTAATCTCCTGAGAACGCGCCGCCCGCCCGGGGGGCCTCAACCCGAGACATCCACCCCCGGCGGCCGATCCGACAACAGCCCCGACGAACCATCCCACAACACCCGCCCGGCCGCGCACCGCCCGAAACCCGCACCGACAGTGCGCACGCCGACCACCACGGTAAGAGACCACACACAGGAAACAAGCCCCCACTCGGTGCACGAACGCCACGCGTTCATCGATCGCCGATACCTACCAGCATGAAAGGTTGCGCTCACGTTCGGCGACCGCGGCGGGGCTGCATTGCCGGACATCATGGCGGATTCCAGAAGATTCTCGTGCTTCCGGCAATCCATATCAGGGCTGCCGTGCAAAGACCGAGAGCCTCGGTCTACGGTTTCGCTCGGGTCCCCTCATCGGGGCAGTCAGCGCCCGGCGAGGATATAGAACCGGTAACCGGTCGCAGCGGGCGGGGTCGGGTGTCCGGCGTAATCGGTGGCGCCGACGAGGCGCAGAGGTGATTTCTCGATCAGGCCGAGCCATTGTTTCAGGCTGTAGGTACGGAGGGCATACGTCGAATCGACGTGCGATTCGCCCGATGGGCGGTCGATGACGAGGTGGCTGATGACACGTTCGATGCGCGCGCCGCCGTGCTTTCCGGTTGGAGGGATGTATTGAACGGTCTGGGTCACACCGATGGAGCCCCGGCGTGCGGACCAGACGTCTTCGACGGGCTGCTCGCAGCCGTACATTGTGGTGTTGATCCCGATGGCGCAGGCCCCACCGGTGCGCAGGGCGGCGCGGACCTGTTCGAAATGCGCTAAGGCGTCGTCGTCGGTCATGAGGTGACGGAAGGTATTGATCGTGTTGAACATGAACGAGACCGAGCCCGGCCTGCACGCACCGTCGTCCACGAATGTGCGCATATCGGCGACTCTGTATCGCGCGGCCTCCGCACGGCTTGCGGCGCGTCCGCGGGCGTAGGCGATCATGCCCTCGTTGAGGTCGAAGCCATGGGCGGGGATGCCCCGCGACGAGGCGAGCCGGACGAGCCGACCGCTGCCGCAAGCGGGCTCGACCCATCGCCTTCGGGATCGGTTCGCGTCGGCCGGCGCGAACCTGGCGGCGATCCTTTCGAGTGCGTCGAGTTCCTCGGCCGTGCCCGGCGTGTGGAGGATGTCGTAGATCATCGCGTCGCGGTAGAGGGTGTTGTCCACGGCGGGGTCCGGCATGCGCGTTGTATTGTTGTCCGTTAGAATCGGTCGTGGAGCCCGGCCCACCGATCACAGGGAGAATCTCATGTACGACCCGCTCACGCTCGAATCGACACTCCGGGCCACGTCCCCGTTGCTGATGGTCTTTCTTCAGGGCTTCGACGATGAGAACCGCACCCGGCAGGCGCCCGGGCTGCCGAACCATGTCTCGTGGACGCTCGGGCACCTGGCGTTGACGATGCACCGGGCCGCGGACGTGATCGCGGGGTTCAACGAACCGCAGACGCTCCCGACGAACGACTGGGTGCACGGCGACGGCACCGCGGGGGACCCGAGCCGGTACGACACCGAATCGGTGCGGCTCGGTTCCAGGCCGATCTCTGACGCGGGGGCGTATCCGCGGATGCGTCGCGCCGTCGAGATCTTCGAGGCGGGGATCGACCGGCTGGGTTCTGAGGTCGCGTCGGCGTCGGAAGCATCGCTGACACGCGAGGTCCGATGGGGCTCCAGAACACTGGAGGCCGGGGCGCTGGTGCAGCGGGTGATTGTTCACAACGGGGTTCACTCCGGTCAGATCGCCGATCTGCGTCGGGCGTTGGGAATGCCCGGTGTGATCGGGTGAGCCACGGAGGGTCCTCGGGGGCCGGGTCTACCATGCGGGCATGAATCTCCTCGTCACAGGCACCATCGGCATCGACACCATCGAAACTCCCGCGGGCGAACACCGTGAGGGCGTGCTCGGCGGTTCGTGCGCCTACTTCGCGGCGGCGGCGAGCCATTACGGCCCGGTGCGGCTCGTCGCGGCGGTGGGCGACGATTTCCCCGACGAGCACCGCGGCACGCTGGCGAAGTTCCCCAACATCGACGCGAGCGGTCTTGAAGTCCGCGCAGGGTCCAAGACGTTCCGCTGGGGCGGGAAATACCGACAAAACATGGACGAGCGCGAGACGCTGTTCACCGAGCTGGGCGTGCTCGAAGAGGCCCCGCCGCCGATCCCCGAGGCTTTCGCCGACAGCGACTGCGTGTTCCTGGCCAACAGCCACCCCGCGGTGCAGATGGATTTCCTCGATCGGCTGCCGAACGCGTCGTTCGTGGTGGCGGACACGATGGACCTGTGGATCAACACGGCGAGGGACGACCTGACGCGGCTTCTGGGGCGCGTCACGGGGCTGGTGTTGAATTACGAGGAAGCCGAGCAATTCACGGGGTACCGCAACCCGGTGACGGCGGGGCAGAAGATGCTCGCCCAAGGCCCCGAGTTCGTCGTGATCAAAAAGGGTGAGCACGGGGCGATCCTCGTGCACCGCGACGGGCTGAGCGCCCTGCCCGCGTACCCGACCGAGCACGTCGTCGACCCGACCGGCGCGGGCGATACCTTTGCCGGCGGCATGATGGCCCAGATCGCGAAAACGGGCGACACGTCCAACGACGGCATCCGCCGGGCGATGGCGCACGGAACGATCATCGCGAGTTTCACGATCGAGACATTCAGCCTCGATCGGCTCGCGGCGATCACGCCGGCGCAGATCGAGGAACGCTACAGGGCGTTTGCGGCGATGCTGAAACTGGACTGAGTCATCTCCCGAAAGGAGCCCCGAGCGTGAGCTCGGGGCTCTTTGAAGACACGCGCCATGACGAACGAACAACACCAGAGCGACTATCTCGACCCCTACCGCCGAGCCGTCCGCGACGGCGGCGCCCGGTTCGAATCGCTGCTCTGGCACAGCCCGGAGGCGCAGCAGAAACGCTTCGACGTGATGATCGACTGCTGCGAACTGCTCGGCCGCGTCGTGGTCGATCTCGGCGCGGGGCTGGGCGACCTCGCACGCCGGATGCACGAACGGGGCGTCGAGTACGGCCGGTACATCGGCGTCGAGGGCGTCGACCCGCTCGCGGCCGAGGCCCGGCGTCGGCTGGCGGACCTGCCCGAGTGCGAGATCCGATCGGGCGATTTCGTCGCCGACGCAACGCTGTTCGATCGGCTGGTCAAGCACGACCGGGCGGAGGTGTTCGCCTTCAGCGGGTCGCTCAACACGCTGGAACAGTCCGACGCCGAGCGGGTGCTCGACCGCGCGTGGGACGCGGTGTCGCGTGTGCGGGGCGGGCAGCTGGTGTTCAACTTTCTGAGCGACCGGAGCCGGCGATCACGCGAGCCGACGGGCCCGGCGAGTCGATTCGACACGCACCGGTTGGTTGGCTGGGCGCTGGACCGCACGCCCCTGGTGGTGCTCCGGCACGACTACTGGGGCGGGCACGACGCGACGGTGTGGATGGGGACACCGGACACACTTGCATAACGCCCACACGCCGGCACCGGGCCTCACGGACACCCGGCGAGGAAACTCGACACGAACACCCCGAGGTCCGCCAGATCGAACACCCCGAACGGTTCGGCCAGGTCGGCGATGGGATCGTGGGCGATGAACCCCGCGATGAAGGCGTTGACATCGAGCAGGTCGAGCACGCCGTCGTCGTTGAGGTCCGCCGGGCAGCCGGGCAGCGTGAAGACATACGCCGACCCGGACCAGCTGCCGTTGTCGCCGTCGAACACCGCCCCGCCCGCGGCTCGCCCGTTGTCGGCGGCGACGGCCCAACCGAAGAAATCATTGAATGTGCCGTCGCCGGGAAGAAGTTTGCCCAGCGGATCGCCGTTGGAGGCGTCGAACAGGTAGGCCGACCCCGAGTCCGGCCCGTTATCGTCGTCGCCGGGGGTGCCCACGACCACGACCCCGCGGTCGAGCGCGACGGTGAACCCGAACTGGTCAAACTCGGCCCCGTCGCCCGCGGTGAGCTTGGCGATCTGGGCGCCGGTGTCGGCGTCGTACAGATACACGGAACCCGAGTCGGTCCCGTTGTCGTCGTCCTGATACGACCCGACGGCGACCACGCCGTTTTCGATGGCGACCGAGGTGCCGAACCAGTCGTCCGTCGCGCCGTCGTCGGGCAGAAGTTTGGACACCTGTGCCGCGGTCGCCGCGTCGAAGACATACGCCGCCCCGGTGTTGTTGCCGGCGTCGTCGTCCAGATAGGCCCCGGCGGTGACGCGTCCGCCGTCGATGGCGACGGATACGCCCAGCCGGTCGCCCGATTCACCGTCGGCGGGGACGAACTTGCCCACCTGCGTCCAGGTCGCCGTCTCGAAGACATAGACCGCCCCCGAGAAGAAACCCATGTCGCCGTCGAACGGGGCCCCGACGGCAACGAACCCGCCCGCCATCGCGACCGAGGTGCCGAAGTTGTCGCCCGCGACGCGATCGCCCGCGACGAGCTCGGCGATCTGCGCCCCGGTGTCGGCGTCGAAGATATACACCGACCCGGCCGAGGCATCGTGCCCGGGCGACCCGACGGCGACGAACCCGCCGTCGATCGCGATCGAGGTGCCGAAGGCATCGCCCGAAACCCCGTCGGCCGGGACGAGCTCGGCGGTCTGCGTCCCGGTCGCGGCGTCGAAGACATACGCGGCCCCGCCCGTGCCGCCGAAGATCGCCCCGACGGCGACGCGAGGCCCGTCGATGTCGATCGAGTAGCCGAACTGGTCGAACGCCGCTCCGTCACCGGGCAGGAGTTTGAGGTCGTCGCCGATGATCCCGCCCCCGAGGGCCGCGGCGGGGATGACATGCAGCATCAACCCGACCAGAGAAAAACGGATCACACAGGTCGTCTTCTTACACATTTGTCTCGTCTCCGTATCGGACTGCATTTCGGGATCAATCCGACCGGACTATACAACAGACCAACAGGGGGCCAAAGCAAATCTCGACGAAAACCTATTCGGCCGCGACGCCGGACCAGTCTCCCCTGCAGACCTGATACCGCCGGGCGGAGAGCCCCTCGCACATCTCGTCGCCGACGAAACGCATCCCGATCTTCTCGATCACGCGGATCGACGCGGCGTTCTCGGGCAGGACCAGGGCGATGATGCGGTCGAGGCCGATCGTCTCGAAGCCGAACGCGAGGCTCGCCGTCGCGGCCTCGGTGGCGTAGCCCCTGCCCCAGTGCTCGGGCAGGAAGCGGTAGCCGATGTCGACGGCGTCGAGGTCGTCGAGGTACTTCAGGCCGCAGAAGCCGATGAGTTCGTCGGTGTCGCGGAGGAAGCAGCCCCAGCGGCCGAAGCCGCGGGTGTGGAAGTCGGGGTAGTCGATGATCGCCTGCCTGGCCTGCTCGACGGATTCGAGCGGTGGCTCGCCCGTGTGGCGCATGACATCGGGATGGCTGTTGAGCGCGAAGAAGGCCTCGGCGTCAACGGGGGCGAGGGCGCGGTGGTGGAGGCGGGAGGTTGTGGGGCCGATGAGGTGGGGTTGCATGGGGG
>JALWOY010000100.1 GCA_027083355.1 Phycisphaerales bacterium
GCCCCCGCGTGCCCGACAGCGTGCCCGGCCCCCCGCCGGCTCGGCCTGCTCGACCGGTTCCTCACGCTCTGGATCTTCCTCGCGATGGCGCTCGGCGTGCTCATCGGGCGCTTCTTTCCGGGTGTCGCCGGGGCGCTGGACTCGGTCTCGGTGGGCACGACGAATATCCCGATCGCCATCGGGCTGATCCTGATGATGTACCCCCCGCTGGCGAAGGTGCGATACGAAGAACTGCCAGAGGTGTTCAAGGACTGGAAGATCCTCGCGCTCTCGCTGGTGCAGAACTGGATCGTCGGCCCGGTGCTCATGTTCCTGCTGGCGGTTGTCTTCCTCCGTGATCACCCGGACTACATGATCGGGCTGATCCTCGTCGGGCTGGCCCGCTGCATCGCGATGGTGCTGGTGTGGAACGACCTGGCCCGCGGTAGCAGCGATTACGCCGCCGGGCTGGTCGCGTTCAACAGCATCTTCCAGGTGCTCTTCTTCGGCGTGTACGCGTGGGTGTTCATCACGAAGTTGCCGCCCCTGCTCGGGCTGGAGGGGGCCGTCGTGGATATCAGCATCGGGCAGGTTTTCCAGAGCGTGATGATCTATCTCGGCATCCCGTTCTTCGCGGGGATGCTGACGCGGTTCATCCTCAGGCCCATCAAGGGCGACGCGTGGTACACCTCCCGGTTCATCCCGACGATCGCCCCGATCACGCTCATCGCCCTGCTGGGGACCATCATCGTCATGTTCAGCCTGAAGGGCGACCGCATCGTCGCGCTGCCGCTGGACATCCTGCGCATCGCTATCCCGCTGACGTGCTACTTCGTCATCATGTTCCTCGTCACGTTCTTCATGTCCAAACGCGTCGGGGCGGACTACGAGCGGTCGGCCACGCTCGCGTTCACAGCCTCGGGCAACAACTTCGAACTCGCCATCGCCGTCGCGATCGCCGTCTTCGGCATCGGCTCGGGCGTCGCGTTCGCCACCGTCGTCGGCCCGCTCGTCGAGGTCCCCGTGCTGATCACGCTCGTCGGCGTCTCGCTGCGGCTCGGGCGACGCCTGTTCCCGGAAACCAACTGACAGATACCGCTTTGACCCTTTCGCATTGGCACGATATGATTCTCTGCAGGCCCAAATACCAGAGGTGCGTGAGGATTCTATATAATCCTGGGCGCCATTATCATCTGTTTACCACATGCTGTATCTAGATAGATTAGCACTAAAGCATAATCATCCGCCATTTGTATATCGTGCAATTGCACTGAATGTATGCCTGTTTGCGCTCGGCTTTCCGTTTATCGTGTTCTGGTTCTTGTCTTCGCCTATCTACAACCTGTTGGCGCTCCAACCGCATGGAATTCTCCCCCAGCTGTCCGTTCTTCCGGGGCTTTTTTTGATGGTCCTCGTCTCGTTCAGAACGATCAAAATGACGTCAAGAGTACGAAAGCAAGCCCAGAAAACAAAGGGTTTCTTGTGCCCATGGTGCCTGTATGATATCAGCAACCTTGGCCGACTGGACAGGCCTTGTCCCGAATGCGGAAAACCACTCGAAAACAAATATTTCCCAACCATTTGGAAGGGTTATCTATAAATATTGATCTGCCCAATTCTCCCCCGACTGCCCGTCCTCGGCAGTGATTCACCTTGGTCGCGCGGCTCCACTCTCCAACTCAGCTTCATTGAACATCTCCGTGTCGCCTTCCTTTCCACGCGGTGAACAGGAATGGGAGAGGGCTGTGAACTGGAAGAAGAATGCTATTCACGCCTCGGAGGTGCCGAACTGAATCTGCCGAGTTACGCCGGCTTCCACCCCTCCACCTTCTCGCCCGACGGGTGCACCATCGACCAGAGCGCCTCGAGCAGCGGGATCATCCCCGTCCCCGCCGCGCCGGAGATCGGCACCACGTCCGTCTCGGTGCCGAGCCGGAGCTCGGAACGCAGCGAACGCACCGCCTCCTGCGTCTCGGCCTCGTCGGCGAACAGGTCCGTCTTGTTGAGCGCAATCAGCTCGCGCTTCTCGGCCAGCAGCGGCGAGTAGCCCGCCAGCTCGGCCCGGATCGTGCGGTAGTTCTCCGCGGGCGTCGTCCCGTCGATCGGCGACGCGTCGAGCAGGTGCAGGATGACCTGCGTCCGCTCGATGTGCCTCAGGAAGTCGTGCCCCAGCCCCGCGCCCCCGGCGGCGCCCTCGATCAGCCCCGGGATATCCGCGAACACGAGCCGGCGCGAGGGCTCGATCTCGGCGATGCCCAGTTGCGGGCTGAGCGTCGTGAACGGGTAATCCGCGATCTTCGGGTCCGCCCGCGTCAGGGCCTTGAGCAGCGTGCTCTTGCCCGCGTTGGGCAGGCCGACCAGCCCCACCTCCGCGATCAGTTTCAGTTCGAGGCGGAGGTCGAGCCGCTCGCCGGGCTCGCCGGGCGTGGCTTTGCGCGGGGCCTGGTTCGTCGGGCTCTTGAAGTGTTCGTTGCCGAACCCGCCCCGCCCGCCGCGGGCGATGACGAACCGCTCGTCGGGGGCGATGTCGTGGATGAGTTCGCCCGTTTCTTCGTTGTAGATCAGGGTGCCGGGGGGGATCTTGATCACCCGGTCGTCGCCGGCACGCCCGTACTGCTGCTTGCCCCGGCCGGGCTCACCGTTTTTCGCGGCCCACAGCCGGACACCGCGGAAGTCGATCAGCGTGTTGAGACCCGGGTCGGCGTAGAAGATGACGTCGCCGCCCTTGCCGCCGTCGCCGCCGTCCGGCCCGCCCTTGGGGATGTACTTCGCCCGGCGGAAGGAGACACACCCGTCCCCGCCGTTGCCGGCCTGCACCGTGATGGAAACCTGGTCGACGAACATGCCCGGAGGGTAGGGAGCCGCCGTGCATGCCGCCCCCTCCCCGCGGCACGGGATGCAGAACGGATCAACCGAAATGAACCCCGCCGAACCGTCCGCCTACCGTCGGATGAGATGAAAACCGCTCTGAGCCGAATCGTCCGCGTCGTGTCGGCCTCGCTCCTGCTCTGGCTCCCGTCCGCCTGCGGCCCTGATCCCACGATCCCCGACCCCGGCTACGAGGATTTCATCATCACCGGGTTCTCGCTGATCGATCAGAACGGCCGGCCCGTGGATCAGTCGATCCTCGACGGGCACTACACCGTGCTCGATTTCTTCTTCACCAACTGCCCGATCTACTGCCCGGTCATGGGGCAGGTCATGAAACGGGTGCAGGACGAAACCACCGGCGTCCGGCTGCTCAGCATCAGCGTCGACGGCACGCACGACACGCCCGAGATCATCTCGGCCTACGCCAAATCGCTCGGGGCCGACCCCGAACGCTGGCGGTTCCTCACGGGCGATCCGCAGAAGGTGCACTCACTCGTTGAAAACCAGTTGAAGCTCGGCATCAAGATCGATCAAGGCCGGCAGGTCTCGACGCAGAACGGCGAGAAGATGGACTTCATCGACCACCCGACGCGGCTGATCCTCGTCGGCCCGGACCGCCACGTGCTCGGCATGTATTCATACACGCGAGAGGACGAGATCGATCTGCTCATCAAGCGGCTCCACCGGCTCGGGCCCTGAATCAAGCCCGGCACCCGACTCGGCCGGTGGGATCTCGGAAAGCTCGAGATCGACCTCCGCCACGAGGCGCAGGCGGGCCAGTTCTTCGTCGTCCGAGGCGCACGACAGCGCGTCGATCACCCCGATCCGCGAACGCTTCTTGGCCAGCATGATCTCACGGTCGCCGGCGGTCTGTTTCTGCTCGTCCTTCATCGGTTGGTGCCCTCGATCTGCTGCCGCACGCGTTCCATCCCGCGGTAGCGCCAGTTGTTCACGTCGCTCACCTTGACGCCCATGGAGAGCGCCGCTTGCCGGTAGCTCAGCCCCCGGCACACCGTCAACTCGACCGCCTGACGTTCGTGGTCCCCCAGCCGGGTCACCGCCCGTCGAGCGGGGTTGTCTTCGGGTTCCCGGTCGTCGTCGTGATCCCGCCCGATGAACGTCGCCGCGATGGCTTGGGCGTTCTTGGCGAAGCGCTTCTCGCGTGAGTAACGCCGGCGGATCAGGTTCTCGGCGATCTTCAGCAGATACGAAGGCTGGATGTCACGCTCGTGGAGGTTGTCGAGCCGGAGCAACCGCGTGAACACGTCCTGGGCGATGTCCTCGGCGGTCGCCGCATCGACAGAACGGCGGGCGAACCGGTAGACCCGTTCGTAGTGTGATTCGAAAAGGTCGAGGACAATACGCACTCGAGGATCGGACGCCATGGCATGACCTCCTGACCGACGGGAACCGGGCCGGGCTCTCCGTCCGATGCTCGACTGTGGGCGGCGCCGCGGACCGCCTTGTCCTCGGTGCCAAAGAAAGGAAACGCCCGTCCGCGTGAGTTCGGCTCATGCCCCGGTCCACCGGCTCCCCGGCACGCCGATCCGATTCGGACGAGTCCGTAAATGATATCAGGAAGAGAAGCCGGCACAAGTCAATATGGGAGAATCCCTAAGAAAAAGAAACAAAATGTGCATCCACACTCACGAACAAACCCCCGAGATCATAATGGCGAGGTTCTCCGGATTGATCGGAAATGCCCCCGATACAGGCGTTTAGACTGTGCTGATCGATCCGGTCGCGCCGCTCACCCCCCGATTTGGAGTGGTGCATTCGAAGAATAAGTTCCACGAGTACCGCCGGCTCTTCATCGCGCAACATAATACGAGAAAAAAAGATAGAATTCCCGTCCCGATCAGCACCCGACTCCAGCGCCGACGCCCGCGCCGCGACCACATCGTGAGCCGAGCCGACCGCCCGGGCCGTGCGCACGGCGTGCAACGCCGCCCGCGGTTCGATCTCGCGGATCGCCGGCAGCACACGGCTCCGCAACGCCGCCCGGAGCCGCGAAACATCCTTGTTCGTTCGATCCTCGGCCCATTCCCACCCACAACGCCGGCACAACGACTCCGCATCGGCGTGCGTCACCCCGAGCATCGGCCGGACCAGCACAGACCCGGCCAGAGCACGTCTGGAATGAATCCCGGACATCCCCCTGGCGCCGGCCCCGCGGATCATCCGCATGAGCACCGTTTCCAGTTGATCGTCGGCGTGATGACCCGTCGCGACGATGCCGAACCCGGCCTCTTGTGCAAGCCGGGCGAGTTCCTCGTAGCGACAGTGACGGGCGTTGGATTCGGTGTTGCCGCGCAGCCCGGCCACCGAGGCCCGGCCCTCGTGCAATTTCACACCGAGTTGTGCGCACAACGCGGCGGTCCGCTGCAGATCCGCCCCGGCCTCGGCCGGCGGCCGGATGTCGTGCAGAATATGCGCCGCTTCGATCCGGGCGCGGTGCGAGACGGTCGAGAGTGCGAGCAGCAACGCCGATGAATCCGCGCCACCCGAGCATGAAACAAGCGTGGCCCGCCGATCGTCTCGCACCCCGCGCCCGCCCGTCAACCGTCTCCACGACGACACGATCCGACGAACCACCGGATCTTTGCGGCTCGGTCGGCGGATGTCCGGGGCATGCGGCATGGATGTATCGTATGATGATGCCGATGAACGCTGCGATGCGCACGGACGAGCACGAAGGCAGCACCCGGACCGGTCCGATCGGTCCGCCGCCCCCCGCCGACTCGCAAACAGCCCACGCGACAGCGCAGGACGGCGTATCTGCGCTCAGCAAAGGTGCGGCAACACAAGAACCTGCGGCGGTCCAGCCGGTGGTGCTTCAGCGATCACCCGACGAGCCCGCGGCGACGCCGCACGGCGGCCTGTTCGGCCTGAACGGGTTGGAGGACATCGGGGGGCTGCCCGGGATTCTCATGGCCGGGGGGGTGCTGCTCATGAGCGCGATCCTGCTCGGCCGACTCCGCCGCGGGCGGCGCAAACGATCGGGCTATCGCCCGACACCCCGGGAGCAGATCGCCGCGATCCGCTCGCGTGCGGCCGACCGGACGCAGACCGAGGCGTTCAAGGTCGAGGCGCACGAGTTCACGCGACAACTCGCCGCGATCCTCGACACGAAAGCCGCCCGGCTGGAACAGCTCATCCGGGATGCCGACGATCGACTCTCGAGGCTCGCCACGGCGGAGCGATCCGCCCCGTCCTCGCCGGTGCCGTCGCCGGGGCCGCGAGCGCCATCAACTGATCCCCCCACCCCGGACGAGCACGAACGGATCTACCGGCTCGCGGACGCGGGGATGGACGCGGTCGAGATCGCCCGGCAGACCGGCAAACCGACGGGCCAGGTCGAGCTGATCCTCGCGTTGCGGGCCTGATCCGATGCGGGGTTGGCTGCCAGCGGGTCGGCGATTTCGTGAGGCATGGCTCGGGGTGGATGAGGGGGGTGTCTTTGCGGAAGGGGCCCGCTCCCGCACGGACGGGGCTTGTCAGAATCAGAGCCGGTGGATGGAACCTAGGCTCGGGCATCCGATGGCCAGACGCAAACTGCACGACAAGTACTTCAAGCAGGCTAAGAGAGAAGGCTACCTCGCGCGGTCGGCGTACAAACTCATCGAGCTCGACGATCGACGCCGGCTGCTCCGGCCCGGCGATACGGTGCTCGATCTGGGCTGCGCCCCCGGTTCGTGGCTCCAGGTCGCCGCCCAGCGGGTCGGGCCGAGGGGACGGGTCGTGGGGATCGACCTGAACCCAGTGGCGGGTTCATTCGGCCCGAACGTGCGCACGATCGTGGGTGATTTCACCGAGATCGACCCGGCCGATCTTCTCGACGACGGGCGCCCGGCGAACGTGGTGCTCTCGGACATGGCCCCGAAGACGTCGGGCCACGGGGATCATTTTCATTCGGTTCGGCTTTGCGAGCGGATCGTCGCGACGCTCCCCGTGCTGCTGCGGCCCGGGGGCTCGCTCGTGATGAAAGTGTTCGAGGGCGAAGCGTTCCCGCCGCTGCTCGCCGAGGTCCGCGTGCTGTTCCGTGACGTCAAGACCATCAAGCCCCGGGCGACGCGTGAGATGTCGCGGGAAACATACATCACGGCCAAACGGTATCGCCCCCCGCGGGAACAGGAAACGGGTGACAACTCCGAATCGGGCGGACGCGGGGCGAAGCACACGCCGGGGAAGGGGAGTGCGTCTTGACGCTTCTGGCCCCGGGCGCGTTGCTCATCGGCGCGTTGCTGACGGTGCCGCCGCTGGTGTTTTTTTATCTGCTGAAGCTGCGCCGGCGGCCGCTGCGGGTGACATCGACGATGCTATGGGAGCAGGCGGTGCATGATCTGCAGGTGAACGTGCCGTTCCGCTGGCTCAGGCCGGGCCTGCTGATTCTTCTGCACGGGCTGATCCTGGCGTCTTTGCTGATCGCGCTGGGCCGGCCCGCGGTCGAGGGCATGGGCGGGGGCGCGGGGCGGGTGTTCGTGTTGCTGGACCGCTCGGCTTCGATGGCCGCGGCGGATATGCCGGACGGCTCGACCCGGCTCGAATCCGCGAAGAAGCGTGCGGTCGATCTGATCGAGTCGATGTCCCGCGGGGCGGACCCACCTGAGTTCACACTGATCGCGTTCGCCGCCGAGCCGGTCGTGCTGACGCCGCCGACGACCGAAGTCCGTCGTCTCCGAGCGGCTATCGGGTCGGTGACGCCGACAGACCAGCCCGGCCGGTTGGACGAAGCCGAGCGGCTCGTGCGTTCGCTGATCAGCGGCATCAGCGAGGATCAGCCCACGCCGAGGATGGTGCTTGTTTCGGATGGCGCGGGGCTGGATACACGGTCGGTCCCGTGGCGTGCCGCGTTGATCGAACCGGCCCAAATCCACCCACGGAACGCGGGCATCGTGTCGTTCTCTGTCGACCGCGATTCGGAGAAGCCGGAGACTGTTCGCGTCTTCATGCGGCTGCTCAACGCGGGGGAGTCCCTCGTCGCGGCCCCGCTCGTGGTGACGGTGGACGGTGAAGAAGTGTTGCGCACCGCGGCGAGAATCCCCGCCGCCGACGAAAAAGGCCCCGGTGAGCGGATCGTGAGCGTGTCGTTCGACCGTCTCGGCGGCGGTCTGCTCGAAGCGAGACTCGAAGTCGACGACCTGCTCGATGCGGACAACGCCGCCCGCGCGGTGCTGCCCCCCCACCTTCGCCCTTCAACGCTACTTGTTGTCCCTCGCGCGGTATCCGTTGAAGACCGCGGCGATGCACGAAACCGGGCCGACCCGTTCCTGCTCAACGTGCTGGAAGCCATCGGCACGTCCGGCCTGCGCGTCATCGGGATCGACCGCTACCTGCGTGCCGGTGAGGGGGACTTGGCCGGGTACGGATTGATCGTGTTCGACCGCGTTTCGCCGGCGGTCGCGCCGCCTGTCCCGTCGATCAGTTTCGGGGCGCCGTGGCCCGGGCTGCCGGACCTCGGCCGAGTGGAGGCGTCGCGTTCGGGGCGGACGCCGGTGATCTCGTGGGACCGCGCTTCGCCCGTGATGCGTGAAACGGTGCTCGATTCGGTCGTCGTCGCGGATCGTCTCGTGCTGCCCGAGGACGACGCGGTAATCCCCGGATTCGAAGCCCGCCGCAAGACGCTGGCACGTGGCGAGGACGGCCCGCTGATCGTCGAGATCGACGACGACGGGATCGGCCGGATCGTCGTCGGGTTCGCGTTGGACCAATCGAACTGGCCGCTCGATTTCAGTTTCCCGATCTTCGTGCTGGCCGCGTTCGATCACCTGACACCCGGCGCGACATCGGGGGTGTGGTACGACACGGGCAGCCCCGTGGTCGTCCGCTTCGGTGGGCCTGCGCCTTCGACGCTCGAACTCCTCGGCCCCATCACGCGAGAGGTTTCTCGCCCGGCGGGATCGGCGAGCATCCCGCTCGGCGTGCTTGAACGTGCGGGTTGGTACACACTCGAGTCGCCCGCGGGTGAAGCGTCCGTTTCGATCGCCGTGAATCTTCTCGACGCGGATGAATCTTCGCTTTCGTGGTCTGCCTCTGCGCCCGGCGACGCCGCCGGGAACGGGGCGTCTCGGGCCGCTCTGGATCAGCGCGAAATCTGGTGGTGGTTCGTGCTCGCGGCGGGCGTTCTTATGTTGCTCGAGTGGATGCTCTACGCCTGGCGTTCCAGATTCTGAACAGCCGCGGTCCACTTTGTGCGATCCGTCAGTGATGATCTATCACAAGATCAATAGGTGTGCTTTGCCGAAAGTCATCCCGGGATTGTGCCGATCGGTTGAAGACCGGGGCGACCCGAGGGGTGTTCTCCATGACAGTGTCGGATCCGAATAACCCGGGAGTTGCGGCCGGCGGGCCGTCCGGGGAGATCGCCCGCGATCTGTATCACCAGTTGAACTACATCCACGACGTGATCGCTTCTTCGATGGCGTTGGGTGATCTGCTGCACACGCTGGAATCGGACGGGCTCGACGACACGTTCGCGCAAGTCGACGGCGAGTTGCTCGCGACGGCGAAGGAGATCGCGGCGACGTCGCGCCGGACACTCGAAGCGTGCCGGGGGCTGGTCGCTTCACTCGACGAATCGATACGGGCGTTCGAGCAGATCGACGAAAAACTGCGGGCCCTCATCGAGGCGAACAAGGCCATCGGCGACGTGGCCGAGACGATCGATGATTTCGCCAAACAGACCTCGTTGCTTGCGTTGAACGCGCGGATCGAGGCGGCCCGGGCCGGGGAGGCGGGGATGGGGTTCGCGGTCGTGGCCGACCAGGTGGCGTCGCTCGCCAGACACATCGAGAAGCAATCGATGACGATCCGGGAATCAATCGGGGATGTGGGCCGGAACGTCGACGATGTGGCCGCACTGACGGCCGAGGAGAAACGGCGTCTCGACGGGCACCACGTCGCCGTGGCTTCGGTGGTCGAGATGACGGAGGGCCTGGGCGGGCATGCCTCGAAACTGCCGGAGATGGTCGAGCGGCTCGACGGGTTCCTCGAACCGCTCAACGACGCGAGGCGGGCGGCGTCGGTGAACCGGATGATCGGTGTCACGACCGGCAATCTGCTCAGGAATGTCTCGCGGATCCACGAGCAGATCTGCGAACCCGAGCGAGGAGCGGACAGCGCGGGCGGCCTCACCGGGTTCACGGAACGGATGACAGGCGCGCTCGTCAACGGGGCGAACATCCCCGTTGAATCGATGCTGAACAACCTCCTCCGCGACGGGGCGAAACCCGAGCACTGCCTGACGGCGATCGGCCGGGCCGTCGAGGCGGCGAATATGCAGCAGAAACGCCGCCATGTTTCCGTGGGGGATTACTACCTGAACTTCCTGCTTGTCGAACGGGCGATGAAGACGGTCGAGGCGTCGATCGACGGCGGGCTTTCCCTGTCGATGCCCGTCGTGATCGGGAATGCCAGGGGCGATTATCACAGCCTCGGGCGCGAGATGGTCGGGCTCTTCCTCAAGGCCTCGGGCATCGAGGTGATCGACGTCGGGCTCGGCGCCGAGGCGTCGGCGTTCGTCGAGGCCGTCGTGCGGAGCGGGGCACGGGTCATCGGGGTCTCGTCGCTGCTGATCGAATCGGGCAAACAGATCAGCACGATCCGCCGCTTGCTCGACGAACGCGGCATGAACGACGTGAAGATCGTCGCGGGCGGGGCCTGCTTCGTGATCGATCCCGACTTCGGCACCGAAGTCGGGGCGGACTACACCGCCACGGCCGCCAGCGACATGGTCAGCATCGTCCGCGGCGTCTACCAGAGCGGTTCCGACCGCGGGAGGGCCGCGGCATGAACTCGATCGAGCGGGTCCTCGGGGCGTTGACGTTCGGCAAGGCGGGCACGCCGGACCGGGTGCCGGTGTTGCCGGTGCCGCTGATGCAGGGGGCGCTGGTGCACGATTGCACGGCCCGCGATTACTTCCAGATGCCGGTGGAAAAACTCGCCGATGCCCAGATCGCGCTCAACGAGATGCTCGACGGTATCCCCGACGGCGTCGCGGGCTTCCCGCATGTCGTCGAGGATGTCACCGGGTTCGGCGTGCCGCTCAAGTACGACTACGAGAATTCGTCGCCCACCGTCGGCGGGATGCTCATCCGGGATTTCGCCGATCTCGACACGTTCAGCACGCCGGACCCCACCGCGTCGCCGCAGCTGTGCAAGACGCTCGACGTGATCCGGTCGCTCCGCCGGCGCATCGGCGATGAGAAGGTGGTCATCGGGGCCGCGATCGCGCCGTTCAGCCTGCCGAGCATGCTGATGGGCACGGCGAAATGGATGCGGCTGCTCTACAGCGACGAGCTGCGGAGCCGGTATTTCGACCGCGTGATGGACGTGTGCTCGCGGTTCGTGATCTCGTGGGCGAAGGCGCAGCAGGCCGCGGGGGCGCACGTGGTGGTGCTGGCCGACGGGATGGCGTCGGCGACGATCATCCCGCGTCGGATGTTCTCGAAATACGCCGCCCCGGTGACGAAACGAACCATCGCGGCGATCGGCGGGCTGGTCGCCTACGAGCCGGTCGGGGTCATCGAGCCGTTCGTCGAGCTCACGGGCGATCTCGGCGCGGTGGCGATCCTGATCGGCGAAGAGGACGACATCGCGACGTGCAAGCGTCGGCTCGGGGGCAAGGCGGCCGTCATCGGCAACGTGAACAACATGAAGATGCGGCGGTGGTCGCCGGCGCGGGTTGAGTTGCAAGCCAAGGGCGCGCTCAAGGCGGGGATGCCGGGCTACGGGTTCGCACTGGCCAACCAGGGGCCCGAGATCCCGTTCGACGTGACGCCCGAAGCGATCGCGGCGTTGGTCAGGACCGTCGACCGTTACGGCCGTTACGACACAGGCAGGCACGCCCGGTTGGCTTCATAGCACGACGTTCAAGGTCACGCCGGGTGGGCTTTGTGCCCGCGGTGTGCCTGTTTGTCGTATTCCGTGCGTTCTCCGCCGCGTGTTGCATTCCCGGCCGCAGACGATCAACCGGTTCACCCACGGATCACGCATAGGATTCTGCGGCGACCGAATCTCCCCGGATTGACAGGGCATGCAGAATGGGAACCGCAGACACACCGCCTCACGCACAACCATCACATGCAACGGACCTTCCAACGGGTGTGCGGCTCCTGCATTGCCCCGGTCTCAACAAGGGCGTCGCGTTTACCGACCGGGAACGCGACGCACTCGGTCTGAGGGGGTTGATCCCGCCCGGGCACCTGTCGATCGAAGAACAGGTGGCGCTCGAGCTCGAAAAACTCGCTGAAAAGAAGACCGATCTTGAAAAATACATCGGGCTGGCGGCGTTGCAGGACCGCAACGAAACCCTTTTCTATCGGCTGCTGGTCGAGAACCTGCGGACGATGATGCCGATCGTCTATACGCCAACGGTCGGGCTGGCGTGCCAGCGGTACAGCCACATCATGCGGAGCCCGCGCGGGCTGTGGATCACGCCGGACGATATCGACCGTATCCCGAGCCTGCTCCGCAACGCCCCCAATGACAATGTCCGCCTGATCGTTGCGACGGACAACGAGCGTATCCTCGGCCTGGGCGATCAGGGCGCGGGGGGCATGGGCATCCCGGTGGGCAAGCTGGCGCTCTACACCGCCGGCTCGGGCATCCATCCATCGCTGTGCCTCCCGGTGAGCCTGGACGTGGGCACCGACAACGCCGAACTGCTGAGCGATCCGTATTACATGGGTTGGCGTCACCGGCGCATCCGGGGCGAGGCCTACGACCGATTCATCGAGGCGTTCGTCGAAGCGGTTATCGAAGTTTTCCCGCACTGTGTCCTCCAATGGGAGGATTTCCACAAAGACATCGCTTTCCGCGTGCTCGAAAAATATCGCCTCCGGCTCACCTGCTTCAACGACGATATCCAGGGCACGTCGGCCGTCACGCTCGCGGGGCTGCTCTCGGCGATGGGCCGGCTCGGGCAGAGGCTCAGTGACCAGCGGATCGTGTACCTCGGCGCCGGTGCCGCCGGATCGGGGATCGGCACACTCGTTGCTCGGGCGATGGCGGACGAAGGTGCCGACGAGGAAAAGATCCGACGAGCCCAGTTGTTCCTCGATTCACGCGGCTTGATCTATGAAGGCAGGATGATCAAGGACCCGCACAAGATCGCGCTGGCCTGCCCCCCGTCGGTCATGGCGCATTACGGGTTCGAGCCCGGTGGGACGTTCGATCTGCTGGAGGTTGTGCGTCGGGTGAAACCGACCGTCCTGATCGGCACGAGCGCGACACCGGGGAGCTTCAGCGAAACCATCATCCGGCTGATGGCCGAGAACGTCGAACGCCCCGTCATCATGCCGCTCTCAAACCCGACGAGCAAATCGGAATGCACCGCCCGCGAGGCGCTCGAATGGACGGGCGGGCGGGCGCTGGTCGCGACGGGCAGCCCGTTCGAGCCGGTGACCATCGGTGGCAAATCCTACACCATCGGTCAATCGAACAACGTGTATATCTTTCCCGGTGTCGGGCTCGGCGCAATCGTCAGCGAGACACGGCAGATCACCGATTCGATGTTCCTCATCGCTGCGAGAACGTTGGCCGATCACGTCAATGAAAACGGCACCGAGGGCGGCTCGCTCTACCCCGACCAGAGCGAACTGCGGGTCATCTCGCGCAAAATAGCCGTCGCGGTCGCCCGCGAGGCACGCGATCAAGGCTTGGGGCGGAACAGGAACGACCGCCAGATCGAGGCCGACGTCGACGAAGCGATGTGGTATCCGGACTACCCCGCGTTCAACGACAACGCTCCATGATCCCTCCGCGGCAGACACGCCCCCCCCGACCGAGGCACGGGGCGCTGCTTACACCGTCTCGGGCATCGGTGTCGTGCGGAGATAGGGCTTGACCTCGGTGAACCCCTTGGGGAAGAGCGTCTTCGCCTCTTCATTGCTCACGGCGGGGACGATCACGCAGTCCTGGCCTTTCTTCCAGTCCGCGGGGGTCGCCAGCTTGTACTTGTCCGTGAGCTGGAGCGAATCGATCACACGCAGGATCTCGTCGAAGTTCCGCCCCGTGCTCGCCGGATAAGTCATAATCAGGCGGATCTTCTTGGCCGGGTCGATGATGAACACCGAGCGGACGGTCAGCGAATCCTCCGCGGCCGGGGGGATCATGTCGTACAGTTCGGCGACCGTCTTGTCGGCGTCGGCGAGCAGAGGGAAATTCAGGGCCGTGCCCTGCGTCTCTGCGATATCCCCGATCCACCCCATGTGCGATTCGAGGGTGTCGACGCTCAGCCCGATCGGCTTGACATTCCGCTTGTCGAATTCGGGCTTGAGACGGGCGACGGTGCCGAGCTCGGTCGTGCAGACGGGCGTGAAATCGGCGGGGTGGCTGAACAGGATGCCCCAGGAATCGCCCAGATACGAGTAGAGATTGATCGGGCCCTCGGTCGATTCCTGCGTAAAGTCCGGCGCGGTGTCTCCGATATGCAGCGTCATGGTGTTCCTCCGTTCGAATGGGTCCCCCGGAACGATCCGGCCCTCCCGGCTCCGGCGACCGGAAATAGTATGCCGCAAGGGAACACGCCTATCGACACCGATATCCTCTGGGCATGTCCCAGACCGCTATCGAAAAAATCGTCAATCGCCACGCCGTGGATCTGCGGGCGGGCAGGACCGTACACGCCGGTGATTACGTGACCATCCGGCCCCGTCACCTGATGACGCACGACAATACCGGGGCCGTCATCGGCAAATTTATCTCGATCGTGGGCGAGAACGGGAAAATCCACGACCCGCAGCAGCCCGTCTTCGCGATGGACCACGACATCCAGAACACCAGCCCCGAGAATCTCGCCAAGTATTCGAAAATCGAGTCCTTCGCCCGCCGGCAGGGGGTCGATTACTACCCCCCGGGCCGCGGCATCGCCCATCAGGTCATGATGGAGGAGGGCTACGTTACGCCGGGGTCGATGTGTGTCGGCTCCGACTCGCATTCGAATATCTACGGGGCGATCGCCGCGTGCGGCACCCCGGTCGTCCGCACCGACGCCGCCGCGATCTGGGCGACGGGCCAGACATGGTGGCAGATCCCGCCGCAGGTCCGCGTCGTGCTCGAGGGCCGATTGCCCGAGGGCGCCTCGGGCAAGGACGTCATCATCACCCTCTGCGGGCATTTCAACAACGACGAGGTGCTCAACTGCTGCGTCGAGTTTGCGGGCGAAGGCGTCGCGCAGCTCTCGATCGAAGACCGGATGACCATCGCCAACATGACCACGGAATGGGGCGCCCTGACCGGCTACTTCCCGTTCGATGAAACCCTGCGGGACTGGCTGCTCGCACGCGCCGACGTCTTCGCGGCCCGGGACCCGGCCGACGGCGGTCACGTCCCGTATATCCGCAACGATATCGAGCATCTGTGGGGGCACCGCGACCGGATCAGCGCGGACCCCGACGCCCGATACACGAAAACGCTGACGCTCGATCTCGCGACTGTCACCCCGCACGTCGCGGGCCCGAACTCGGTGAAGGTGATGCGGCCCGTTGCCGAGGTGCAACGCGAAAAGATCAAGATTCAGAAAGCCTATCTGATGTCGTGCGTCAACGGTCGGCTGAGCGATTTCGAGGCCGCGGCGAGGGTTTTCACCGCCGACGATGGTTCGACGCGGCGCGTCGCCGAGGGGGTCGAGTTCTATATCGCCGCCGCCTCGTCGATCGTCCAGCGGCAAGCCGAAGAGAAGGGGATCTGGGCCCGGCTCAAAGAGGCCGGGGCGATCGAGCTGCCGCCCGGCTGCGGGGCGTGCATCGGCCTGGGCGCGGGCACGCTGGAAGCGGGCGAGGTGGGCATCAGCGCCACGAACAGGAACTTTCAGGGGCGGATGGGCTCGCGCGATGCCGAGTGTTATCTCGCCAGCCCCGCCGTTGTCGCAGAGTCGGCGATCAGGGGGTATATCGCCTCGCCGACGGTGCTCGGCGGCGAGGTCCGCGGCACGGTCGAGATCCACGACCTGCCCAGCCCCCCCGCCGGCGAGCAAACGATCCTCGACGGCTTCCCGGAGACGATCACCGGGCGGGCGCTCTACCTGCCGATGGACAACCTCAACACCGACGGCATCTACGGCAAGGACGTTACCTACCGCGACGACATCACGTTCGAGCAGCAGGGTCAATACGCCATGCTCAACTATGACCCGGCCTTCCAGCAGATCGCCGCCGAGGGCGACATCATCGTCGGGGGGCGCAACTTCGGCACCGGTTCGAGCCGGGAGCAAGCGGCGACGGCGCTCGCGTCGAAGGGCATCCGTCTGGTCATCGCGGCGACCGCGGGGCAGACCTACAAACGCAACGCCTTCAACAACGGGTTCATCGTGATCGAGTGCCCGGGGTTGACCGATCAGCTCGCCGAGATGTTCGCTGAACAGGCAAAGGCAGGCCTCCGCACGATCCCCGGCCCAGAGATCACCGTCGATTTCAGGGCCTCGACCGTCCGATGCGAAGGGGTGACCCACACCTTCGGCCCCCTCAGCGAGACGGCCCAGCAGCTCATCATCGCGGGCGGCAGCGAACCGCTCGTCCGTGCGAAAATCTCGAGCAGCCTCTGATCAAGCCGCCGCGCCGTGGGCCTCTCCACCGCGAGTCTTTTCGACGAATCTCGACGCTGTATCGATCAACGAAGATCGGTCGATCGGCTTGATCAGGAACGCGTCGCACCCCGCACTCAGGCAACGCCGACGGTCGGCGGTCGTCGCGTTCGCCGTCAACGCCACGATGGGGCGGTTGTACCCCTTCCGCCGGAGAACAGCCGTCGCCGTCGGGCCGTCCATCTCCGGCATCTGCATATCCATGAGAATCAAATCAAACGCCCGGCCCCGTTCGGCGGCCCCGAGCGCATGCCGCACCGCCTCGCGGCCGTTCTCGACAACCTCGACCTCGGCGCCGGCTTTGCGGAGAATGAGCGTGATCAGCCTCTGGTTGTCGACGCCGTCCTCCGCCAGGAGGACCCGCCCATCGACGCGGCGATCGTCGATCCCGTTTGAACGACTTTCGTTTTCCGTCTCGACCTGTTCGAGGGTCGAAATCATCCGTGACCCCTCCGCGGTCTCAACGGGGACAGTCACGGTGAAGACCGTGCCCCGCCCGACCTCGGACTCGACGGTGATGTCTCCGCCCATCAGCCGGGCGAATCGGCGTGAGATCGACAACCCGAGCCCGGTCCCGCCGAAGGTGCGTGTCGTCGAGGGGTCGGCTTGACTGAACGGGGTGAACAGCCGGCTCAATCCTTCCTCGTCGATCCCGATCCCGGTGTCGATGATCCTGATCGTGAGCGTCGGGGTTTCGTTTTCTTCGTCATAGGCGAGCGACATCGTGACGCCGCCCTCGTGCGTGAACTTGATCGAGTTCCCGATGAGGTTTACGAGGATCTGGCGCAGGCGTGTCGGATCGGTCAGGATCCGGTCCGGGATGGGTGTTTCCAGGGTGATGCCGAAGTCGAGGCCTTTTTCCAGCGCGCCGACGCGCATCATGCTGCACACGTCCAACAGGATCCGCCGCAGGTCCGACTCGATCCGTTCGATCTCGATCTGTCCGTTCTCGATCCGGGACATGTCGAGGATGTCGTTGATGAGTTTGAGCAGGTGCTCGCCGTTGCGGTGGATCACACGGATGTGCTCGTATCGATCGCTGGGTGTGCATTCCCTGTCGAGAAGCAGATCCGCACTGCCCAGGATTGCGGTCATTGGTGTCCTGATCTCGTGGCTCATGCACGCCAGGAACGCCGACTTGGCCTCGTTGGCACCCTCCGCCGCCATCTTCTCGCGAACCGGACGCACGACGACAAACCACAGCATCGGGCCCGAAATCAGCGAGAGAAGGGACGAATCCAGCAACGCCTCGTGCCAGCCGCTCACACCGGGTGCGATGACGGGCAAAAGCAACATCACCGCGGCCTCTGCCATGAAAACCAGCAGGATCACCGCCCCCAAGAGAGGCAACGCTATCGAGATCTCGGAACGGGCCTGCCGCATGACGCTGCTCGATTCGGATGCCAGTTGTCCGGTGGATCCAATGCGATGATCGGACGCACACACGGAACACTGAACCCGAATACCGAAAGTGAAACCCTATAACTGGGGCGAGGGGTCGCCCGTCGTCCGCCGCGGTATTGCAGACACCCCGGGATAGTTTCAATCCTTTTCCTGAACCGCGCCCGGTTCTCCGGCATGTTCGCCACGATATCCCTTGTTCCCGGTGGCTCGGCTCATCCGGTCGGCGCTAGAATCGATGCTCAAAGCCACCCCGCCGCGGACCAGTCAGAAGGAGCCGACATGGCCAAGCACACAATCGCGTGGATGCCCGGAGACGGCGTCGGGAACGACGTCATGAAAGCGACCCGTCTCGTCCTCGACGCCCTCGGTTTCGACGCCGAATACGTCCACGCCGACATCGGCTGGGAGTTCTGGTGCAAAGAGGGCAACCCGCTGCCGGACCGCACCATCGAGACCCTGAAAAAGACCGACTGTGCTCTGTTCGGGGCGATCACCAGCAAGCCGCGCGACGAGGCCAACGACGAGCTCGACCCGTCGCTCCGTGACAAGGGTTTGTCCTACTTCTCACCCATCGTCAAACTGCGTCAGGTGTTCAACCTGCACACCAACCTCCGCCCCTGCAAGGCGTACCCCGGCAACCCGCTCAACAAACTGGGCGACGATATCGACCTGGTCGTCTTCCGCGAGAACACCGAAGGCATGTACGGCGGCATCGAGTGGTTCCCCCTGCCCGAGAAGATCGCCGACGCGATGGCCGACCCCGAGGTGGGCCACCCCGACCGCATGAAGCGCTGGTACGAGCGCGGCCTCGAAAACGTCGCGGTCTCGACGCGGATCATGAGCAGGCAGGGATGCGAGAGCATCTGCCGCGGGGCGTTCGAATACGCCAAGGAGTTCGGCCGCAAGAGCGTCACGCTGGTCGAGAAGCCGAACGTGCTGCGTGAAACGGGCGGGCTGATCACGCGTGTGTTCCGGCAGATCGCCAAGGACTACCCGGGTATCGAGGCGTGGGAGGCCAACATCGACGCGATGTGCATGTGGCTGATCAAGAACCCGCAGGACTACGACGTGCTCGTGGCCGAGAACATGTTCGGGGACGTCATCAGCGACCTGGCCGCGGGCCTCGTCGGCGGGCTGGGCTTCGCCTGCGCCGCGAACATCGGCGACGACTACGCCGTCTTCGAGCCTACCCACGGGTCGGCCCCGAAGTACGACGGCAAGGACGTGGTCAACCCGATGGCGATGATCCTGACGGCGAAGATGATGCTCGACTGGCTGGGCGAGAAGGACATGGCCGCCCGGCTGGAGAACGCCGTCGCGGCCGTGATCGCCGAGGGCAAGGTGCGGACGTACGACATGATGGGTGTCCGCGCCGGTTCGCCGGGCGCCGCGACAACGACGCAGATGGCCGAAGCGGTGGCGGCGAAGCTCTGACTCTCTTCTCCTGCCACCCCTCCTCGTGGGACGGGCTTCCAGCCCGTCTCTCCTTCTTCCTCCTCATCCCGGCTGGACGGGATTGAAGTCCGCCTCTGAGTCTCTGTGTTTCTGCTTGCCGAGGAGGTTGCTATGTACTGGTGTGGAGAAAATGAGAGGATGGAGCGACGGGCTGGAAGCCCGTCCTACGAGGCTCTGTAGGAAGGAGACCCAATGGCCCGACTCATCCCCCACGACGCCGACCGCCCGATCCGTATCGACCCACAGGACAAGCCCGTGTTCATCTGCGCCTGCGGCCTGAGCCAGAACCTCCCCCACTGCGACGGCCGGCACAATCTGTGCGCGGCCGAGGAATCGGGGAAGGTCTACGTCTACGACAAGACGCGGACGAAAGTCGTCGAGGTGCGGGAGGAAAACGAAACACAATAAAGAGCCCCGACCCGTGCTCAAAGAGCCCGGCGCGTGAGCGCGGGGCCAAGGGTCGGGTCAATGACAAAAGCACGCGCCCCCCCGGCCCGTCGCTCACGCGCCGGGCTCTTGCAGACAAGACTCGATCTGCTCCACCGGATGCAGCGCACGCACACCCGCCCCGTCCCTGATCTGATGCCGACAACTCGTCCCCGACGCGACCAGCACATCGCCGGAATCCATCTCCCGAGCCGCCGGCAGGACGCCCAGCTCACCTATCCGCATGCTCAGGTCGAACCGTTCCTTCGCGTAGCCGAAACTCCCCGCCAGCCCGCAGCATGTCGAATCGAGCACGCGGACCCGCCCCGGGAAAAGCCGATCGAGCAGGCCCGTCGAGCCGCCCGCTCCCCACAACGCCCGCTGGTGGCAGTGGGCGTGAACCAGAACATTCCCCCCCGGCTCCGTGACCTCGGGTGTGCGCGGATGTTCCCCCCACCGCTCGTCGAGAAACTGCTCGATCAGCAGTGACTTCTCCGCCAACCGTTGCCGGTCCGCAATCGGCGATTGACACTTCAGCGACAGCCAGTCATCCCGCACCGCCGACAAGCACGACGGCTCAAGAAACAGCACCGCCTCGACATCGTCGAGCCTCGGCAACAACACCCGAGTCTCACGGTCCGCCCGCCGGATCGCGTCCCCAAGCAGCCCCGTCGAAATCATCGCCCGCCCCGCGTCCGAGCCTCGGAACAGCTCGACCCGGTAGCCGAACGCTTCGAGCACACGCCGGGCGGCCAACCCGACGGCAGGCTCGTTGTAGGTTGTAAACGTGTCGGCATAGAGAAGAACAGCAGGCGAAGAAGAACGCTCGGGAAGGAGGCGCGAGCGCGCGGTTCCCCACCGCCTGTGCAAAGGACGCTCAAACCCCGGCAGGCTCCGTCGCGGGGCCAGCTCCAGCACGCGATCAAGCAGAGGCCGCCCCAATCGCACCCCGACATTCGCCAGCCCCGGCCACACCCCCGCGAGCCGGTTCAATTCGTGCACATGCCCGAACACCCGCGCCCGCAGCGGCACCCGGCCCGCCGCCCGGTACCCCTGCGCCAGATACTCCGCCTTCAGCTTCGCAACATCCACGTTGCTCGGGCATTCGCTCTTGCACGCCTTGCACGACAGGCACAGGTCCAGCGTCGCCATCGTCTCGGCGTCGGCCCAGATCGCGCCCCCGCCCAACTGCCCCGTGATCGCCAGCCGGAGCGCG
>JALWOY010000101.1 GCA_027083355.1 Phycisphaerales bacterium
GTGTTGCTGGTGCCGAACTTCACGGTCGCGGGTCGGACTCGTCGGGGGCGTCGGCCCGATTTCACGCGGGCGATGGCGCCTCCGGAGGCCTCGGCGGCGTTCGAGCGGCTTGTGGAGAACGTGGCGGCGGGAGCGCCGGGCGTCTTGGTGGAGACGGGCGTGTTCGGGGCGCACATGCATGTGTCGCTGGAGAATGACGGCCCGGTGACGATCTGGCTGGATTCGGAGGCATAAGTACGGGGCGGGGCGCGTCGGGCGCGACGAAAACCATCCCCGGCGGGAGGGCGTGTTTGTTGTTCAGGCGGTCGGGGTGTCGGTCTCCCGCGCGGGTTGCTTGAAGAGGACGAAGAAGGCGATGAAGATGGCGGCGGCCATGAGGCAGGGGATGAGCCAGATGGTCTGCCAGTTGTGGGCGTCGAGGAGGAGTTCGGCGGCCTGATGCCAGAGTTTCTGTGCTTCGGGGCCGGTGAGTTGGTCGGCCTGCACGCGGAGGGACTCGGCCTTGGCGGTGAGTTCGTCGAAGTTGGGCGCTTTGTTCGCGTTGACGATGCGGCCCATGAGTTGTGCGCCGATGAGCATGCCGAGCCCCTGGGTGATGAGAACGAGGAAGCCCTGGGCCTGGCCTCGGATTTTTTCGTTGGCGGCCTGGTCGACGTAGATGAAGCCCGTGACGAAGAAGAAGTCGTAGCAGATGCCGTGGAGGAGGAAACCGATGAAGATCATCCAGAGGATGCCGTTTGTTGCGGCGGCGGCGAAGAGGCCGTAACGGATGACCCATGCGAGCATTCCGATGAGGAGCATCCACTTGACGCCGAGCGCCCGGAAGAAGAGGGGCATGAGGATCATGAAGAGGACTTCGGCCATCTGTCCGAAGGACATGGCGTACGCGACGTTGCGGAAACCCGCGGCGTCGGCGTAGACGGGTGCGTAGTTGTAGTAGGCCGCGAGCGGGATGCAGATGAGGAACGAGCTGATGATGAAGACGGCGAAGGACCGCTTTTTCATGAGGACGAGCGAGTCGAGACCGAGGACGTCGCGTGGCGAGATTTTCTTTCCCTTGGCGGGTGCGGGGGTGTGCGGGAGGAAGAAGCTGACGAGGCCGAACAGGACCGCCGAGGTGCCGGCGAGGTAGAACATCTCGATGGATTTGTCGGCGTTGAGCCCTTTGCTGACGGTGATGTTGGCGACGATCCAGCCCGCGGTGCCGAAGACGCGGACGATGGGGAACTGTTTCTCGCGGTTCGGGAGGTGGTGGAACGCGAGCGTGTTCGTGAGCCCGAGGGTGGGCATGTAGCAGAGCATGTGGAGGAGGAGGAAGAAGATGAAGGGCCAGGGGGAGGCGTCGGGGGCGGCCTTCGAGGG
>JALWOY010000102.1 GCA_027083355.1 Phycisphaerales bacterium
GGCCCCCACTCCGGCCCCCACTCCGGCCCCCACTCCTTGTACCGAGTCCGATCGTCCCGAGATCCCCGGTTATGAGATCGAGTCGGCCCGCGGCGACGGCGTGTTCCGGGGCCGCGACAGCACCACGGGCCAGCGCGTGCTCATCGCCCTGTGCGATGCCGACCGTGCCGGCCGAGCCGCGACACTGTCGCACCGCAACCTCGCACGTGTGCTCGACACGGGACCGGCCGGCATCGATAACCTCGGCTTCCTCGTCATCGGCGACGACGGGGCGGGCACGATCTCGGACACACTCGAGCGGCTCTCGCTCGAACCGCCGGCTTCGCTCGAAGGCGAGCGCGTGCTCCGCGTCCTCGGCCTCGACGCGACGGCGCCGTGGATCACGGAGATCGTGTCGAGTGGGCGGCGGGTCTACGAACGCATCGTCCTGCACTGGATCGCCGACATCGCCGAGGCCGTCCAGCTCGCGCACGACGCGGGCCTCGCCCACGGCGGCATCGGGCCTTCAACCGTCCACATCGACCGGCACGGCCTGCTCGTCCTGTGCTGGCTCGGCAGGTTCGATCCGTCGGCCGTCTTGAAGCCGGGCCCGGACGTGATCGAGACTCTCGCCCCGGAACGTGTCGCGGCGCTCGCATCGGGGACCCCGGTCGTGGACCCCGCGCCGGCCGATCTGTGGTCGCTCGGCCTGCTCGGGTTGACGTTGCTGACGGGCCGCTCGCCGTTTTCCTCCTCGCAGCCGCTGTTCGACATCGTGACGAAAACCATCGCGCCGCCGCACGAGGTGGACGAGGCGATCAGCGAGAACGCCGGCGCGGCGATCATGGCGGCTCTGCACCGCGACCCGGCCGAGCGCCCGGCATCAGCCCAGTCGTTCGCCGAGTCGCTCCGCCTCGCGGCCTCGGGTGCCGACGACGAAGGCGGGAAAAAACGCTTCGGGTTGTTCGGGAAGAAGGGCTGAAGAAGCCCCGGATGTCTTGATGGCAAGAGCGGCACACACGCAACCCGTCCGCCTGATACGCGGACCGGCCGCGCACCGGGGTCTATCGATCGCGGGCCAAAATCCCACCGACGGAGTGCCTCGCGTCGCCGAACGGGACCAAATGGACCGCGCCCGGGGAATACCCCCCGTCGCCGCTGGAAACCTCTTCGCCACGCATGAAACGGGCGGCTTTGACGCTGCCATCGGCGCCGGCCGTCTGGAAGATCGGTAGATAGTCCGCGAGCCAGACGTTGCCATCCGACCGGGGCGGGACGTTCGCGGGGGCCACGGTATCGACGAATGTTGTTTTTTCCGACGGATAGGCGATCTGATAGACCGCGGGGCTGCCGTACTGCTCGATGCCCGTTCTCGTTTCGAGCCTCCAGAACGCGGGATCGGTCATCATGGTGCACGACAGCGCATAGGGCGTGGGTGCCTCGGGGACATACGGCGAATGCAGGTCCAGAAGCGACGCATCGGCATACCCCGCCGCGATCGCGTGGAACGGCCAGCTGTAGTCGTATTCAAAGAACCGGAATGTCTTGTCCGTTCCGAAAGACGCGTTCCCGTCCGCATCCCAATCGGTCGCGCCCATCCAGCGGTCCTCGTTGTCGGTCGAATAGACCGCGGCGACCTGCGCGATCCCCCGGAGATTGGCGAGATTCCGAGACTTCATCTGCGCCCGGCGGACCGCCGACAACGCCGGCAGGACAAGCGAAAGAAGAACAGCGATGATCGAGATCGTCACGATCATTTCGAGAAGGCTGAACCCAGACGGGGCGTTCGCCCTTTTCGGCATGTGGGGGTTGCTGCCGGTCATGGAGCCGAACCTCCGGGTGGCGGTGCTGTTGTTCCCGTTCCTGAACACCGGCGGTCGACGACGTGGCAAGTACGCCGAAGGAACGGGCATGGTGTTTTCCTCTCGCTGGTACTATCCCGCCCTGCGTTTCAGCAGGACAACAACGCCCGTCAGGCAAACGGCGGACACCACAAGAATCGAAAAAAGCATAACCGTCCCGGCACCTCGGGGGCTCGGCTTCGGGTATGCGCGGCCGGGTTTTCGGCTGCTCTGTTCAGGTGAAGCCGGCGCCACCAGCATCGGCGTCGAAGCCTGACCGGCCCAGCCGCGGATCGGGTCGGGTCGGTCCGCCGACGGGATCGCCGCGAGGTCTTCAACCTCGGCTTCGCTGACGACCTCGGCATGCACAAGGGTGTACCGCCGGCTCGGCTGCCCGTCGTTCGCGTACAGCGACACGGTCTTCGGCAAAGAGAGATCGGTCCCCGGCACCTGCTCGTCACCTTCATACTCGATCAACGCCGTGGCCTCGTCGCCGAGCATGGATCGTGCATCATCGTCGTATGTCGAGCGCACGAGGGTCCAGCCTTGGCCGGGGCGATGCTCGAGTGTCCACAGAATCGTCGGCTTCCCGTCGGCCTTGAGGGCGACGGTCGCGGTTCGGCCCTCCCGGGAGATGACCTCGACGCGCAGCCCGCCGCTGCGCGCCAGACCGCGGGCACTCCCGTAGAACAGGTGATTGAAAATGCCGTCGACGATCCCGCCGGCCATGGATCGGGAAAGCGTCCCCGCTTCGGCGGTCATCAGCCGGGTTGGCCCGAGCATCCAGACACCGTCTTTGCCCGAAGCCTGGTCGGAAAAGTGGCCCGGCTCGGGGTATGTATTGGCCAACCGGATCGTTTCGTTGTCCGCGACCCAGATCTCGTGGCGGATCCGTTCCCCTTCGCCGCGGAGTCGGCGTTGCCAAACCTCCAACCGATCGCGGTCGGGGTGCTCGGGGGCTTTGGCGACCTCCGCCGCGATCCGTCGGAGTCTCCGCGGCGGCGGTACGTAGAGCATCTGCTCTTCGACAACGATGTAGAGCGGTGTCCCGAGCGTGAGACGTTCGGCGAGCGACAATCGTTGCTTTACCGCCTCGACGATCGGGCCGTCGCCATCGGACGGGGCGGCCGAGACGGCCCGGGGCACAACAAGAAGCGGCACCAAAGCCATGAGTGCAAGTCTTTTCGTGTTGCCCGCGCGTTCCCGCTCATGCCGGGGCACCGTCGCAATCCCCCGGCACAGGGGGTACACAAACCACGCGAAGCCAAGCATCGACAAGGCTTTCCCGAGAAAAGCATCGAAGATCAACAGGAAATGGATCAACAAGAGAATTCCCCCCTTGCTTGGCATTACAAATGTGTTGATGCCTGTTCCCGGGGAAGGGACAAGTAATAAAGAGGCAAGCGTGAGGAATGCTGGCGAAAAGCTGAACGGAATGAAAATGGCTTTTCGCGAACACCCAAACCGGTAGCCGTTATGGCGGTTGCCATACGCACTTCTTGTAGAGCTTACCATGACCCGCGGCTGAAGGGTGCAACAAAAAACCCCGGGCTCGCCCGGGGCTTGTGTTCGATTCGGATGGGGTGTTTGGTTTACGGGAAGATCCCGCGGACCTTGTAGACCGCGCCGAGGTGTTCGAGGGCCGCGGCGAAGGCGGCGGTGCGGAGGTCGCAGCCGTACTTCTCGCGGGCGACCATCGACCGACGGGCCGCGAAGACCATGTGGCGGTTCAGTTCGCGGTCGACCTGGTCGGCGTCCCACGTCACACAGGATTTGTTCTGGAGCCACTCGAAGTAGGACACCGTCACGCCGCCCGCGTTGGCGAGGATCGCCGGGATGACCTCGACACCCTTGTCCTGGAGCACGCGGTCGCCCGCGGGCGTGCACGGGGCGTTGGCGGCCTCGGCCATCACCTTGCAGTCCATCATGTTCGCCTGCTTGGGCTGGATCATCTGCTCGAGAGCACCGGGGATGAACACGTCGCACTTCGTCTGGTAGAACTCGTCCTCGCCGATCACCTCGACGCCCGCGGCGGCGTTCGTCCCGGACCCCGTCGCCGTCGGCTGCTTCTCGTAGCCCGCGATGCCGTAGTTTTCTTCGGAATACGCCGCCAGCGCGTGGCAGTCGATCCCGTTGTCGTTGCGGAAGGCCCCGGTGTGGTCCATGACGGCGATGACTTTCGCGCCCATGTCCTGGAGGATGCGTCCGGCCCACGAGTTCACGTTGCCGAACCCGAGCAGGGCGACGGTCATCCCCTGCAGCGGGATGCCGATGCCGGGGAGCATCTCGGCCAGCACGTCCGCGACGCCCTGACCGGTCGCCTTCTCGCGGCCCAGCGAGCCGCCGAACTCGACGGGCTTGCCCGTCACCACGCGCAGGGCGTTGTTGTCGGCGTGCTCGCTCGACAGCATGTAGGTATCCGCGAACCACGCCATGATCTGGGCGTTTGTCCCGACGTCGGGCGCGGGGATGTCGTGGTCCGGGCCGATCATGTGACTGATCGCCGCGCAGTATCGCCGGGTGACGCGCTGGAGCTCGCCCTCGGAGAGCGAACGCGGGTTGACCTTGACCCCGCCCTTGCCCCCGCCGAAGGGGATGCGTGCCAGCGCACACTTGAACGTCATGAGCAGGGCGAGGCTCTTGACGTCGTCGAGATGCACGTTCTCGTGATAACGGAACCCGCCCTTGTACGGACCGAGCACGTTGTTGTGCTGGATGCGGTACCCCTTGAACAGCTTGAAATGGCCGTCGTCCATGCGCACGGGGAAGTGCACCATCACCTCGTTCTTGGGCTGGGCGAGGATGACCTTCACGCGGTGCTGGAGGTCCATCTGTTCAGCCGCGTTGAGCATCTGCCCCACGGTCTGGGTATAAAGGTTATCGGGGTCGGTCGGGAACCCCAACTCGTCGAAGATCGCGTTGCGGGGGAGGACATCCGATCCGGTCGCGGGCGTTGCGGTGCTCATCTGACAAAGCCTCGGGAATGGAGCGGGGAACCGGTCCCCGGCTCGGGGTCTGCCACCGCGATCGGCCCGATCTGCCTCACACTGAAACGACAGTTTCCGGACCGCCGCGCCCGGTGGCGTGGGGCGCGAGAATCGCAATCTTCTCAAGGTCGGCCCGGGCTTTCCACCTCGGGACGGAAAACCTCGAAATATTGAGAATGCGAGTACGGCTGTGATGGTACAGTGGTTCGTCCCGCGGTTCTTCTTTTACAGCGATCTATTTTTCGGCCGTGCCGCAACCCGAGGAGCGAGCATGATCGCGTATTCCGCCGGCGACCTGCTCTGGGCGACCCGGATCAAGTCCACCGCCGATGCTCTGGGCATCCCGTGCCGCCCGGTCCGCGACGCGGGGATGCTCCGGGCGAGGTTGTCCGATTCCGATGTTCGTGGTGTGTTGCTGGATCTGGAGGCCCCGGACCGGGCCCGGGCGCTGCTCGGTGTGCTCCGCGGGGCGGACGCGGGCGAGCGTGAGCGGGCGGTGCGGGTCGTGGCGTGGGGCCCGCATGTCGAGGCCGACCTGCTGGCCGAGGCCCGCGCGCTGGGGGCCGACGAGGTGATGACCCGGGGCGCGTTCGCCTCGGTATTGCCGGATCTGCTGGCGAGGCTCGAGGGCGATTGACGGCGGATTTTCGGCCCCGCACTTCATTCCGGGCCGTGGCGGTGCTAATCTTGAGGCCCGGCGCACGCATCCGGCGTCGGAACACAGGCCGGACCACGCCGCGGCGCGCGCCGCGGGTGGCTTGCGACAAACCCGAACCGCCTCAGGAGAGGCGAAGGCGCCGCGTCGGTTCCCGGTTCGGCGCCGGCGGGAGTATGCGGATCGGCGTCCTCGCCCGGCCGGGCCGCCGACGACCGCGACCCCCGGACACACCGCCATGAGGGCGGTGGGAGCAAAGGACATCCATGATTGATGAAACACTGATCGCGTCCCTCGGGGTCGAGGACGCCGACGCCGAGGCGCTGCTGGCCGAGGCACTGGGTGATCGCGCGGACGCGGGGATGGACAGCCTGCTCGACTCGCGGATCGAGGAGCTCAGCCCGGGCAAACTGATCAAGGGCAAGATCATCGGGTTCTCCGGCGACGACGTCGTCGTCGAGGTGGGGCTCAAGAGCGAGGGGCTGATCCCGAAAGAAGAGTTCCAGAATCTCTCCGAGTTGAAGGTCGGCGACACCGTCGACGTGCTGCTCGAATCGATGGAGGGCGAGGGCGGGCTGATCCAGCTCTCCAAGCGCAAGGCCGACCGGCAGATCGCCTGGCAGCGCATCGTCGACACCACCAAGGAGGGCGACCCGGTCGAGGGCGTCTGCATGCGGAAGATCAAGGGCGGGCTGCTCGTCGACATCGGCGTGCCGGTCTTCCTGCCCGCGTCGCAGGTGGACGTTCGCCGGCCGCACGACATCGGCGAGTTCATCGGGCGTTCGATCCGGGCGGAGATCCTGAAGATCGACACGGAGCGCCGCAACATCGTCATCAGCCGCCGCAAGCTCATCGAGCACGAGCGGGGCGAGGCGAAGAAGCGGCTGCTCGAGACGCTCAAGGAGGGCGACCTCGTCAAGGGCACGGTCAAGAACATCGCCGAGTTCGGGGCGTTCGTCGACCTGGGCGGCATCGACGGGCTCCTGCACATCACGGACATGTCGTGGGGCCGGGTGAACCACCCGTCGGAGATCGTCAAGATCAACGAGCAGATCGAGGTCAAGGTGCTCAACATCGACCTCGAGAAAGAGAAGATCGCCCTCGGGCTCAAGCAGAAGGAAGCCAGCCCGTGGGAGGAGATCGAGGCCCGCTACCCCGTCGGGAGCCGGGTCAAGGGCACGATCGTCAACCTCATGTCCTACGGCGCGTTCGTCCGGCTCGAGGACGGCATCGAGGGGCTGGTGCACATCTCCGAGATGTCGTGGACGCGGCGGATCAACCACCCGTCCGAGATCGTCGAGCCGGGGCAGGAGGTCGATGTCGTCGTCCTCGAGATCGACAAGAACAAGCAGGAGATCAGCCTCGGCATGAAGCAGACCGAGGTGAACCCGTGGGAGCTCGTCAGCGAGAAATACCCCCCCGGCACCATGGTCGAGGGCGAGGTGCGGAACCTGGCCAACTACGGCGCGTTCATCGAGATCGAGCCGGGCATCGACGGGCTGCTGCACATCTCGGATATGTCGTGGACCAAGAAGGTCACGCACCCCAACGAGCTGTACAAGAAGGGCGACGTCGTCAAGTGCGTCGTGCTCGACGTCGACCAGGAGAAACAACGCGTCAGCCTCGGCGTCAAGCAGCTCACCGAGGACCCGTGGCTCGAGGCCATCCCGAGCGCTTACCAGCCCGGCATGGTCGTCCGCGGCAAGGTCACCAAGATCACCAACTTCGGCGTCTTCGTCGAGCTGGAAGAGGATCTCGAAGGACTGCTGCACATCTCCGAGCTGGCCGACCACAAGGTCGAGAACCCGCAGGATGTCGTCCAGGCGGGCGACGAGATCGACGTCAAGATCCTCCGCGTGGATATCGCCGACCGCAAGATCGGGCTGAGCCTCAAGCGGGCCCAGTGGGGCGATTCCTCCGGCGGGGGCGGCGGCGACGAGCACCACTTCAAGGCCCCCGACACCCCCTCGCGCGGCGGCATGGACGAGCACGGCTCGATGGGGACCGACAAGATCAGTTTCTGATCATGCACCACCGACCCACGACACAGACCCCGGCAACCGCGCCGGGGTCTGTTTTCGTACAGGACGCGGGGCGGCTCAGCAGAGCACGAGGTAGCAGATGAGCGAGAGGTACAGCACCCGCCGTTCGTTCGCCGTGATGGTCAGCAATCTCCTCAAGGCACACTCCTCTTTGGTTGTGCCCGGAGAGGTTCAACCCGCGTGCCGGGAGGGAGGCCCGATGAACACGACCCCCGTTGTGCGCTCAAAAAAGGCGTTCGGCCGAGTTTTCGGACGCCGCGGGATCGGAGAGACCGCCGGTCGGTTGACCAGAATCAACACCCGTTGTCGCGCCGCGGCATCATTGCTGGTGGTGCTGACGGCCCCCGTCCTTGCCGGATCGCAGCCCATCAGGCCCGAGACCCCGGCGGATGCACCGGTGCACACCCCCGCCGAGAGCGAAGCCCCCGCACCCGAACCGCGTGCTGTTCAAGCCGTCGGCCCGGATGCGACCGGGGGCGACCGGATCCCGCCGGATCGGGCGCTCTCGGCCTTCGAGACTGTCCGCGGCTGGATCGATCAGGGCCGGGTGCCCGAGACCCCCGTGGCGGGACTTCCCCGGTCGTGGATCAGCACGGTCGTCCTCCGCCGAGGCGGGCAGATCATCGGGCGGGACACGTCGATCGCCAAGGAAGCCGGTGATACATCGATGACCCTCCAGCGAGCCGCGGCGCGCGCGCTGCGGCGGGCGATCGCCCGGATCGAGGGTGATCCGGACGCGTTGCGGTCCCAACGTGTCCGAGAGGGCCTGCTCGGGTCGCGGCTGACGATCGAGTTGACACCCCACCGGGCGGTGCCGGTTCCCGAGGACGCGGGCCGGGCCGACCTGGACGATTGGGTGCGCCCCGGGGTGGAGGGGATGCTGGTGCGTCGCGGTGAGGATGTCGCGGCGAGCACGCCGGGGCTGATGCTCGCGTTGGGCCGATCTCCCTCGAACACGTTCGTGACGCTCGTTTCGCAGCTGGCCGATGATCCTTCCAAGGCGTTGCAGCCGGCCGACGAGCTGTTCGCGCAGGGGTTTTCGCTGTCACTGTTCAACACGGTCGAGGTCGCACAGATCGAGCCCGGCGCCGCACCGCTGATCCTGCACCGCGGCGGCCGGATCGCCCCGCCGGTGCGGAGCACCGCGGAACTGCGCACACTCGCGGACTCGATCGCGGCGAATCTGATCTCGCGGGCGTGGCCGGGGGTCGAGCGGCTGGGGCTGCGGGGGACGTATGACCCGCTGACGGGCCGATTCGACGACCGCCCCGCGTCGCCTTTCGATCAGGCGTTCGCGGCCGAGGCGTTGCTGCGGTATGCCGGGGCGCCCGGGATCGAGGCGGACCGGGCCGCGAAAGCCCGATCGGCGGCGCGTGCCGTCCTGGCGGCGCTCTCGGTGGTCGAGACCGCCGAGCGGGCGCCGTGGGGCGACCCGGTCTCCGCGTCGGCGTGCCTGAGCGCACTGAACCGGATCGACAAGCTCGAAATCGAGCGATCCGACGAACTGCGCGCCCTGCGGGACCGTTGCCTCGAACAGGTCCGCGGCGCGTACGACCCGCAGAGCGGGTTCGACCCGATGATCCCCGCGGCCGCCCGCGGGGTGGTCGCGCGGGGCCTGATCGCGTCGGCGGGGCTTGAGCCTTGGGATCGCGACGCGCGGCTGCTGCTGGCGGGGGGCGCGATCCGGGCCGCATTCCGGGACGTGCCGCCTTCGCAGCTGCTCGGGTTGATGCCCGATCTGGGGTGGGCGGAGATCGAGCTGGCCCGGGAGACGGGCGTCCGGCCGCCCGCGGCCCCGGCGCTGATTTCGCTCCGCCGGAGCGTGCTGGCGCTCAAGCTGAAGCCCGATGACCTGCTCGCCGTGGACCGCGATCTGGCGGGCGGTTTGGTGTTGGACACGGGGGGCAGCCCGCTCCCGACGTGGCAGACACTCCGCCCGCTCGGTCTGCTGGCGATGATGCTGGGGGACGAGCAGCTGACGCCGGGGACGATCGGCTCGGGCGAGGTGCCGCGGCAGCTGATCGAGGTGCTGGATATCTCACGCTTTTTGATTCAGCTGACGGCCGAGCCGCGGCTTGGGCACATGTACGCCGACCCGGCGGCGGCGCTCGGGGGCGTGCGGGTGTCGCTGTGGGACCAGCACATGCCGTTGACGGCGTCGGCGGCCGGGCTATCGGCGTTGTGCGAGACGCTCGACAGCATGGAGCGGATCTCGAAGCGGTCCCCGCCGACCGCGGGTACGCCCTGAGCGCACAAAGCGGGTCGATGCTCGCGATCGACACGGCCGGGGGTTTTGTGAACGGGCTGCTGCCGATTTCCGGGGCTTTCGCGGCGTCTCGGTGGGGAGAAGCGGTCGGCGGCGTCGCCGGGATTGAGAGGCCGGCGAGCCTATAATTTCGGCCACGATCCGGACGCCTGTGCGGGGTCCCGTATGTCCCTGCTGCGCTGTGTGTTGGATCGCTTTCCCGAGGAATGTCGCGCATGTCCGACTCTGACTCACCGCGTGATGCGTCCACCCCCGTGGAGGGGGGCGACGCGGCCGCGCCGGACAACGAAGCGGGCCGGCTGATCGATATCAAAATCGAGTCCGAGCTGCAGGACTCGTACCTGACCTACGCGATGAGCACGATCATGGACCGGGCGCTGCCCGACGTCCGCGACGGTCTCAAGCCCAGCCAGCGGCGGATCCTCGTCGCGATGAATGATCTGAACCTTCGGCCGGGCAAGAAGCACCTCAAGTGCGCCAAGATCTGCGGCGACACGTCGGGCAACTATCACCCGCACGGCGAGAGCGTGATCTATCCCACGATGGTGGGGATGGCGCAGCCCTGGAAGATGCGCGTGCCTCTGGTCGACCCTCAGGGCAACTTCGGCTCGATCGACGGCGACCCGCCGGCGGCGATGCGGTACACCGAGGCGCGGATGCACCACGCCGCGGTCGACATGCTCGCCGACCTCAAGCTCGACACGGTCGATTTCCAGCCCAACTACGACGACCGGCTGCAGGAGCCGACGGTGCTTCCGGGCAAGTTCCCCAATCTGCTGATCAACGGGGGCATGGGCATCGCGGTGGGGATGGCCACCAGCCTGCCGCCGCACAACCCCGCGGAGATTTTCGACGGCATCGTGCGCACGATCGAGAACCCCGACATCTCGCTGGCCGAGCTGATGAGCGACGAGACCGACGAGGACGGGAACGTCGTGCGTCTGGGGATCAAGGGCCCGGACTTCCCGACGGGGGGGGTGATTCTGGGCCGGCGGGGCATCCTCGAGGCCTACGAGCACGGGCGCGGGCGCGTGACGGTCCGCGGCGAGGTGCACACCGAGGAGATGAAGAACGGGCGGCAGCAGCTGGTGATCGATTCGATCCCGTACTCGCTGGTGCAGAACACGCTGGTCGAGAAGATCGTCCAGGCGGTCAAGGACGACCGGATCAAGGACATCGCGGACGTCCGGAACGAATCGGGCCGCAGCGCGCGCACGCGGATCGTGGTCGAGCTGAAGAAGGGCGCCGACCCGGCGGTTGTGGAGAACCAGCTTTACCAGCACACGCCGCTGCAGCAGACATTCAGCATCATCAACATCGCGTTGGTGAACCGCCAGCCGCGGACGCTGGGCCTGAAGGCGTTGATCGGGCTGTATATCGACCACCGGGTGGACGTGATCCGCCGGCGGACGGCGCACCTGCTCCGGGAGGCGAAGAAGCGTGCGCACGTGCTCGAGGGGATGATCTACGCGGTGTGCGACATCGACGAGGTGATCGCGCTGATCCGGTCGAGCCGGACCCGGCCCGAGGCGATCGAGAAGCTGATGGAAAGGCGGTACCGCATCCCGCGGGGCCATCAGCATTTCGACAAGCTGCCGTCGCGGCTGGTGGATCGGCTCGCGTTGGCCGAGGCCGCGGGCGGGGTGGCGTTGACGCGGGTGCAGGCCGAGCAGATCGGGTCGATGCGTCTGATCCAGCTCGTGGGGCTGGAGATCGAGCGTCTGATCAACGAGTACAACGAGGTTGTCGGGCAGATCGAGGACTACGAGTCGATCCTCGCCGACGATCAGCGTGTGTTCTCGATCATCAAGGACGACTGCGCCGAGATGAAGGCCCGGTACGGATCGGGCGAGGCGGGCAAGCGTCTGACGGCGATCGAGGAGGCCGCGGGCGACATCGACATCGAGGCGTTGATCCGCGAGGAGGAGGTTGTCGTCACGATCACGCGGGGCGGTTTCGTCAAGCGTGTGCCGGCGGCGACGTACCAGGCGCAGGGTCGTGGCGGCAAGGGGATCCGCGCCTCGGGCGGGGGCGAGGACGACGTGGTGAGCCATCTTTTCGTGGCCTCGACGCACGACGACCTGCTGTGCTTCACGGACCGTGGCCGGGTGTTCAAGATCAAGGTGTACGAGCTGCCCGAGATGAGCCGGACGAGCCGGGGGCGGGCGATCCAGAACTACATCCAGCTCAGGCCGGGCGAGCGGACGTGCGCCTACCGGGCGGTGAAGAACTTCGAGTCTGGCAGCGAGCACCTGCTGTTTGTCAGCCGGGGCGGGGTCGTGAAGCGGACACCTCTGAAGGCGTACGCGAACGTGAACAAGAGCGGGCTGATCGCGGTGGGCCTGAAGGACGGCGACGCGTTGTTCGACGTGCGGCTGACGAGCGGGCAGGACGACATCATTCTCGTGACGAGCACGGGGATGGCGATCCGGTTCAACGAGCACGCCGAGCGGGGCGGGTTGCGGGACATGGGCCGCAGCGCCGCGGGGGTCAAGGGCATCGAGCTCTCGGGCGACGCCCGGATCGTGGGCACGGCGATCGTGCCGATGAAGCCCGATCCGGACTGGACCCCCGGCCCCGGCGAGAGCGAGGAGGACCGGCCCTGGATCACGGATCGGCAGCGCGAGGGCCGGCCGACGGATCTGCTGACGATCACGGACAAGGGGTACGGCAAGCGGACGGACGTGGACGAGTACCGCGTCCAGAGCGAAACCGGGCCGGCGCGGAGCCAGAACCGGGGCGGCAAGGGCCGGATCGACATGAAGTTGAGCGAGAAGAACGGCAAGCCCGTGTCGGCGTTCGCCGTGGGTGAGACGGACGACGTGGTGGTGATCTCCCGCGGGGGTCAGCTGGTGCGTGTCGAGGCGTCGTCGATCAGCCGTTATGGTCGCGGGGCGCAGGGGGTGCGTGTGGCGGGCCTGAAGCCGGGGGACGCGGTGATCGCGGCGACGCGCGTGGTCGACAAGGGCGACGACGACGCACAACCGACCGAAGCCGAAACCGGCGACACCGCCGGGGATGCCGCGGGCGAGCCCGCCGGCGGAACAGCACCGGGCGATCCCGGGTAGACTCGGGGGCGTCATGGCGATGGACTGGTCGGACAACATCGTGCTCGCGCAGCTCGGCGACGAACCGCTGCTTTCGGAGGAGCTGAACGGGCTTGCCGAGCGGCTGGAATCGGCGGCGTCTTCGGGCGGTCCTGTGCCGCATGTCGTGCTCGACTTCGCGGGCGTTTCGTACGTCAACAGCTCGAACATCGCCCAGCTGCTGCGTCTCAAGAGGCTGCTCGAACAATCGGGCCGGCAGCTGCGGCTGTGCGCGATGGGCGACGAGGTCTGGTCGGTGATGATGGTGACCGGTCTGGACAAGGTCTTCCGGTTCGCGCCCGACACGATGACGGCGTTGGCGGGCCTGCAACTCGACGACGCGGGCGATCCCGCGGGTTCCGAATCCTGAGCGGGGGCGACGGATGCCGGTGATTGCCCTGTTCGTGATCGCGGCGGTGTCGCTGGTGATCGTCCGCATCGGCGCGACGGCGCTGATGATGACGGGACTGAGCCGGGACGTGGCCGATTTCCAGTCGGTGTCGGCGTTCTTCGGGGTGGGGTTCACGACGTCCGAGGCCGAGATGGTCACGACGCACCCGGTCCGCCGGAAGATCGTCAAGTATCTGATCATCGCGGGCAACGTGGGGCTGACCAGTGCGCTGGGCGCGTTGGTCGTCACACTGATGGACACCGAAACGGAATGGTTCGACCGGTTCCTGGCGAGCACCGGCGGCGCCTCGTCGATCCTGATCCGCCTGCTCGTCGCCGTGATCGGGTTGGGGCTGATCTTTCTTTTCTTCCGGGTCGTGATCGTCCGCCGATTGTTCGAGACGGTGATCCGGTACACGCTGGAGCACTCGGGCGCGGTGCGTGCGATGGATTACGAGACCCTGCTGCGCGCGCACGCCGGGTATGTCGTTTCCGAGTTCGAGATCGACCCCGGGCACCCGTTCATCGGCAAGTCGCTCATGGAGCTCCGGCTCAGCTCGAGGGGGGTGCTGGTATTGGGGATCTATCGAGAGTCCGGCGAATACCTCGGCACGCCGCACAAGGACAGTACGATCCTCGCCGGGGACGTGCTGACGGTGTACGGCCGGGAGGAGCAGATCCGCGAGGTGCTCCAGCATGCATAGCGCATCTTGCGCGAAGCTATTCCGAACGCCGACGCTGCCCCCGCCAAGCGTCGGATCTTGCCGGGGATTGCTCGGCGCACTTGATCCGATACTCCGGCTGCGTGCGCAGCCCCGGTGTCGGCGTCCAGGATCACACCGGGTCCCGGAGGGCAACAGGAAACACCGCTCGCAGACAGTCGCGGCCCGGCGGGGGTGCATGCAACGCCGCCCGGCGAACGCGGTACAACACATACCGGCACCGATCCGGGCGGGTCTATGCTCCAAGAAATGACAACTCTCCAGACACAACCCGACCGAGCGATCTCAACCCCGGCGGTTGAATTGCGTGGCGTGCACAAGACGTATTTCAAGCCCGACGGGTCGGTGATGGTCGAGGCCGTCCGGGGGGTCGATCTTCGCATCATGCGTGGCGAATATGTCGCGATCATGGGCGCTTCGGGTTCGGGCAAGAGCACGATGATGAACATCCTGGGCTGCCTGGATCAGCCCACGAAGGGTGAATACATCCTCGACGGGCTCGACGCGCGGGGGATGGACGACGAATCGCTGAGCAGGTTCCGCGGCGAGAAGATCGGGTTCGTCTTTCAGGCGTTCAACCTGATCCCGCAGTTGACGGTCGAGGAAAATGTCGAGGTGCCGCTGTTTTATCAATCGACGCCGGCGAAGGAACGCCGTCGGCGGGCGGTCGAGGCGCTCGAACAGGTCGGGCTCGGCGAGCGACTGGGGCACCGCCCCCGGGAGCTCTCGGGCGGGCAGCAGCAGCGCGTCGCCATCGCGCGGGCGTTGGTCACACGGCCCGTGATCCTGATGGCCGACGAGCCGACGGGGAACCTCGACAGCACAACCGGGGCTTCGGTGCTCGCGTTGTTCGATTCGCTGCACAAGGCGGGTCTGACGATCATCATGGTGACGCACGAGGACAATATCGCCGAGCATTGCCACCGCATCGTCCGGCTGCGAGACGGGCGGATCGAGTCCGACGAGCGGACCACGCGGGGTGACCGGACCCCGGCGGCGGGCGATCCGTGAGATGCGCGTGAAATCGCGGGCCGTGGCATCCGAAGGACACTCCTGTCCAGGCGATTCCGCCGACGACGCAGGAGGACCCCGAAATGCGAACCAGAAGCCTCACGGCGACGATACTGCTGACGATTCCCGCCTTCGCTTCCGGGGCCGACCTTGTGATCGGCGACACCCCGGGCGAGGTGCTGGTGGTTGATTCGCCGCTCACGATCGACGGATCGCTGGTCGTCGTCAATGACGGGCGGGTGGAGCTCGGAACGAACGGCGTGCTGCGCGTGACCGACGAGATCCAGCTGGCCGGCGACGGGGCGCTGATCGGGACCGGCGGTCGGATCGAGTTCCCGCAGACCTACGACTATGAATCGCAGTTCCTCGTGTGGGACCGGGGCACGCTCGATCTCTCCGGGACGATCATCGACGGCGGGGGGCGTTCGTTCTCGGTCGCCGTGGGCGCGTCCGTCGTGTTCAACAACGTGGAGGTCGTCGACGGGTTCGCGACGTGGGCCATATTCGACGGCGGGGATGTCGCGCTCTCGGATGTCGTCAATACGGGCGAGTTCCTCCAGCTGGGCACCTCGTCGCTGTCGATGACGCGGTGCGACTTCGTGCTGTTCTGGCTGACACTGCCCGACGGGTCGGTGGTCGACACGGCGTTGCCGCCGCCGGGCGACGTGGCCTTGTTCGAGCTGAACGACCAGACGCCGTGGGCGAGCGGGATCCCCTACACAACGCACATCGAGGACTGCACGCAGGTGATGTGGGCGGTGATGGCGCGGGACGGGGCGGATTCGACGATCCGCGATTCGCAGCTGCGCGTCGTGGGCAGCATCTTCGAGCACGACGACGTCATCGAGATCGTGGGGCTGGCCAACGGGGCGGTGCTCGCCGACAGCACCTTCCAGTGGGGCCGACTCCGGCACCGGTTCGTGAACACGTCGGTGATGTCGTGGAACCTGTACGCGTGGCAGCAGACCGACCTGACCATCCGCACGAGCGTGGTGGGCGAGATCTTCTCCGAGGATCAGGCGATCGTCACCGTAGAACAATCGGTCTGCGATGGGTCCGGCGGGCACATCGAGACCTCCGGGCAGGGCCAGCTGTTCTTCCTCCATTCGCTGTGCCTGACGCAGTTGACCTCGCTGGACGACTCGCTCGTGGTCGTGGCGAGTTCCTCGTTCCTCAGCCCGATCATCGACGCGACGGACGGCGCGGTGATCGCGTTCTACAACACGCCGACGTTCGGCGACCCGCGCGCCCACGACGCGGCGACGATCTTCGATGTCGCGATCGAGCCGCTGGAAGCGACGCGGGGCGACACGGTGCCCGTCATGGGCTCGGCCCGGGTGATCCGGGGGCCGGAAAGCCCGATCGACTTCGTGTCGTACGACGTGGCGTTCTCGGACGGGGCCGGCTGGAGCCTGATCGACGGGCCGGTGGGCGAACCGATGCCGGGCGGTGTGCTGGCGGAGTGGGACACGGCCGCGGTCGCGCCGGGGCAATACCAGATCCGCGTCTCGATGACGCACTCGGGCGGGGGCGAGCCTGTCGAGGCCCAGGCCACCGCGACGATCGGCCTGCCCGATTGCCCGGCGGACCTGGCCGAGCCGTTCGGGGTGCTCGATCTGGTGGATATCGGTGTGTTCATCAACGGGTTCAAGGCGTCGGACCCGATCGCGGATCTGGCGGACCCGTTCGGCGTGTGGGATCTGGCGGATCTTTCCGCGTTCGTCGCGTCGTTCACGGCGGGCTGCAACTGATCCGAGGCTCCGAGGACGCAGCCTCGGCGTCTCACAACCCGGTTCGTGTACGGGGACTCCGATTCTGAGTGAGTCTTCGAGCAAAGGCTCGGATTCACTTTGTGCCCGGACCGCTCTGCTGTACAATCGGTGCCCCGCGGAAAGTCCGCGAGCCGAGAGAGAGGTCGTCATGCGCACACAGGTCTTCGTTCTCGCCGTTGCTGTCGCCGCCTCGGCGGTGTTCGCCGCCGACACGCCCAATCCGGACGGCGATCCTGATTTCATCACCCGTGTCGAGGTCGCGTCGCAGGTGCCCGCGCCCGTGTTCAACCGCGCCCCCCGCGGGGCCGGCGCGGGCGTGTTCGTGTTCACGGGGAGCGACCCGGAGGGCGACGCGCCGAGCGATGTGGTTTTCACGCCGGACGGGCAGACGATCATCATCGCGCACCGCGAGAGCGAGAACCTGATTCTGTGGGACGCCGACACGCGGGCGTTCGTGGGCGAGGTGCCGCTGTCGGGGCTGGCCCAGGCCGTCGATGTGACGCCGGACGGGTCGACCGCGGTGGTCGCGTGCCTCGGCAACAACAGCGTCTCGATCGTCGATCTGGGCACGCTGACCGAGACGGCGGTGATCCCCGTCGGGCAGGTGCCGGGGTCGGTGTCGATCAGCCCGGACGGGACGCGGGCGGCGGTGCACGCGGCGTTCGACGGCACGACGTACATCATCGACATCGCCTCGGCGAGCGTCGAACGCACCATTCCCGGCATCGACACCTGGTCGCGTTTCTCGTTTTCCGGCGAGGCCCCCGCGACGAGCGTGCAGTACGGCGGACCCGAGTTCATCGACAACACGCGGTTGATCAACGCCGATTTCGGCAACGACGAGGTGGAGTTCATCAACGCCGCGACGGGCGCGGTGCACCGCGTCGCCGTCGCCGACAGCCCGTTCGGCGTCGGCCTCTCGGGCGACGGGACAACGGCGGTCGTGGTGCACAGCTTCGCCGCCCGGACACTGACGGTCTTCGATCTTGCGAGCGAGACCATCAGCAGCACCTTCCCGACCACGTTCGACATGTCGGGCCCGGTCGCGGTGAACACGGACGCGTCGCGCGCGGTCGTGGCGATCCAGAACGCGGCCCAGACGATCGACCTGGCCACGGGGGTGCCCGTGGGCTTCTCGATCAACACCGCGAGCAACAACGACCTGCTCCCCACGTTCGACGGGCAGTACGCCGTCAGCATCGGTTATCGAGGTTCGATCATCGACTTCGCCACCGCCTCGCTCGTGACCAACACGAACAACGCGGTGTCGTGCGAGATCGGCGCGGTCTCGCCGGTGGATTATCGCGCGGCGATGTGCTCGACCACGTTCGGCGACGACCTCGTGGTCGTCAACACCAACGGCGGCGGGAGCGCGGGGCTCGAAGCATTCCAACTCTCCGGGCCGGCACCCGAGGGCGACCGCTGCCGGACGGCCGCGATCAGCCCCGACGGCTCGACCGCGGTGGGCATCTCGATCTTCAGCGACACCGCAACGGTCATCGACGCGGCGACCGGGGCCGTCACGGGCTTCGCCCCCCTCGGCCAGCGCCCCAGCGGTGTGGCGATCACGCCCGACGGGACGCGGGCCGTCGTGGCCAACCTCGATTCGAACTTCGCCAGCGTGATCGATCTGGCTTCCGCGTCGACCACCAACATCAACATCTCCCGTCGGGCCGGCGCGGTCGAGATCAGCCCGGACGGTCAATACGCCTACCTCCCCGTGGTGGCCGACGGCGACGGCGTCTGGCGGATCAACCTCGACACGATGAGCGTCGAGGGCCCGAAACTCATCACCGGGAACATGGGCGGCATCGGCTACGCCTTCAGCCAGGTGAGCGGGATCGACCTGAGCCCCGACGGGTCGAGGCTCGCGGTGGCCGGCACGTTCGACAATCTCGTCACCATCATCGACACCGCCTCGTGGACGGTCGATCGCAACGTGCCCGTGGGTGACTTCCCCACGACTGTCCGATACAACGCCGACGGCACGCGGCTGTACGTCTCGATCAAGAACACCGACCGCGTGCAGGTCATCGACACGTCCATCGCCACACCGGTGGTGATCGCGTCCATCCCCGTCGGCGACCAGCCGTGGCAGCTCGTGCCCGATACCGCCAACAACCGGCTGTATGTCAACAACTTCGGCGACACCGCGATCGGTGTGATCGACCTGACCACCAACACGCAGACGTCGGTCATCCCGCTGGTGAACGTCTGCACGGGATTGCGGCTCGACGCGGGCTCGGGGCTGCTCTACGCGGCCCAGTCGGACTCGATCACGACGCTGGGCGGGGCCGCGGGCTATGCGCACACCGAGAGCGGTGCGATCGCGGTGATCGACACGTCCATCCCGGCGATCGTCGACACGATCCCGCTGGACGTCGCCCCGTCGGCGATGGCGATGGACGCGGCGGGGACGCGGTTCGTGCTGCCCGCGCCGCAGGGCGACGGAGCGGTGCTGGTGTCGTTGTTATCGGGCTGCAACGCGGCGGACCTCGCCGAGCCGTTCGGGGCGCTTGATCTGGCGGACATCTCGGCGTTCATCGTCGCGTTCACGGGCCACGACCCGGCCGCGGACATCGCCCCGCCCGCGGGCGTGTGGGATCTGGCGGACCTTCAGGCGTTCGTCATCGCATTCACGGGCGGGTGTCCATAACGGGTTCCCGGTTCCCATAAACCCCGCCTGAGTGGTGTTTCCTCGGGGGGTGTTGCATGGGGATATTGCCTAATTTTCGCGTATCCATGTGACTTCTTCCAAAGAGTGTCGCTTTGTCTTGACCCGGTATCCCCAGTCTGAGAGGATGCGGGTTGAGGATCGCCCGAGGGGGGCGACTCACAACACGCGTGCAGGAGAAGGAAAAATGAGAACAGAGAAATTCGCGCGGCGCTGCTGCGTCGTCGCCATCCCCACCGCCGCGTCGCTCGCGTTCGCGGCCGGTGAGGTCATGCCCGCGCCGAACGCCACGGTGACCGCCACGAAGACGAGCAACGCCGTCCCGGTCTTCCGGATGGACGCGTTCCAGGCGGACGACATTGTCGTGCCGCCGAGCCACCCGCCGATCGACCAGATCCCGCCGCTGCCGATGCCGAACCCGGAATGGGATATCCCGGACAATCTGGGCGGGCCGGGCAACGCGCTGTTTTATGACCAGACCACGGGCCAGATCACGGAGATCCCGATCCAGCCGTCGAACAGCGGCCTGACGGGCGAGGTGGGCGGCTCGTCCTACGTCGGCGCCGACGGGTTCGATTCGCTCGCGGACCTCTACGGCCCGCGCGGGTTCGGCACCATGTCCGCGCTCACCGACGCCGAGATCTCGACGTTCCCGTTCCGCATGAACGTCAAACTCGTCAATGAATACATCGACGCGGGCACCGGCGCCGCGTCGTATTTCGTCTGTTCCGGCGGCATGCAGGACGCCGAGGTGGTGCTCACCGCCGGCCACTGCGTCTACAAGCGCGACAACGACTCGACCGGGAGCGACTTCGGCTTCGCCGACCGCGTCTGGATCTATCCCGGGTGGGACGGCAACGGCCTAACCCTCGGCAACCCCGATGTCCTCCAGTATTACGGCTGGGGCGTCAGCAGCGGCCTCGGCACCTTCACCGGATGGTCTGTCGACGGCAACTTCGACTGGGACATGGGCCTCGTCCGCATCACCCGCGCCGTCGGCATGCTCACCGGCTGGTACGGCTGGGCGTGGGGCGGCGACTGCACCACCAACTTCTACAACAACCCGTCGTACCCGGCCGAACCCTGCGGCTCCGGCAGTCTGCACACCGGGCGCGACATGTACAACTGGAACGGCAACTTCGACAGCTGCCCCGGCAACCAGATGCACATCAACACCAGCCCGGGCTGCTTCACCGCCCTGTGGGGCGGGATGAGCGGGTCCAACGCCTACTACTTCGTGGGCAACACCCGGGTGGCCCACGGCGTGGCGTCGAACTCCAATCGCACCACCAGCGGCAACTACGCCAAGATGTGGGAGTCGTTCAAGAACTACATGGAGGACACGTTCAAACCGAGCGCACGGGGCTCGGCGCTCGACCTCCAGTCGCTCCAGACCCGCTACGCCGAGAGCGTCGTGACCGCGGGCGACCAGCTCACCGGCGGCACCGCCCAGATACCCAACCCGACCAACAACGACCCGGGCAGCGACACATACGGCATCACGGTCTACCTCTCGACGAACAACAACATCTCCACCTCCGACACGAACATCGGGGCGGGGTCGTACACATGGGACTACGCCCCGATGCAGAACCTGACGCTGAACATGTTCAACGTCACCGTCCCCATCGGCACGCCCAGCGGGACCTACTGGGTCGGTGTCTACCTCAATGACGGCCAGGACGCCGACAATTCCAACAACGACCCCGATCTGTGGGACGCTCACCAGATCACCGTCAACGGCGTGGCCGACCCCGTGGCCAACTCCGCCACCGCCCCCAGCGGAACCTTCTTTCACGGCGATACCATCGGCGTGGGGTACAACGTCACCAACCAGGGCGGCGACCCGTCCAACGCCGTCACCGTCGATGTCTACGCCTCGACCAACACCATCATCTCGACCTTCGACACCCTGCTCGGCTCGTTCAACATCGGCACCTTCAGCGGCCAGCAGACCAAGAGCGGCACGCTGAACGTCAATCTCCCGTCCACACTGATGGGCGATTACTACATCGGGTACATCATCTCCGCCAGCGACGATGTCAACAACGGCAACAACACCGCCGTCGACGCCACGGCGCTCACGGTCGACGGACGGGCCGATCTGGAGGCCGTGGACTTCACCAGCCTCGAATCCGTGGTCAGCCTCGGAAGCGGGCTCGATGTCCAGTTCACCGTCGTGAACACCGGCACCATCGCATCGGGGGTCTATGACGTCGATGTGTATGCCTCGACAAACACCATCATCTCGACCTTCGACACCCTGCTCGGCACGTTCAACCGCCCGAGCCTCGGCGTCGGCGGTACCTCCACCGTCAATGGCACGGTCACCGTCCCGTTGTTCATGGCCCCGGGCAACTACTTCATCGGCATGATCGTCGAAGGCGGCGCCAACGAGAACAACCTGAGCGACAACTCCGCGTTCGACCCCGACACCGTGCAGATCGTCGACTGCATCGTCGACTTCAACAACGACGGCCTGCTCGACCTTGCCGACATCGTTGCCTTCGTCAACGCGTTCCAGGGCCACATCCCGGCGGCCGACCTCAACAACGACGGTGTGTGGGATCTGTCCGACATCGTCGCCTTCGTCAACGCGTTCATGGCCGGCTGCCCGTAAGCAGACCAGCCGATCGAATCGAATTCGCAGCCGCCCTCCGGGGCGGCTTTTTCATGCCCGGGAATATCTCACGCGGAATCGGTGTTCCGCCGCGTGGAGGATCGCGTGAGACAAAGAGGAGTTCATGTCATGCACGGGTTGATTTTTCTCGTGTCGGCGCTGGCGACGACACAGACATCCGCCGGTGTACCCCGACGCCCGGACCGCCCGCTCGGCACAGGGGCCGCGGGGTGGGAACTTGCCGCGAAGAGTTGACCATGCCCCCCCCGAGAATCGCACGAAACACACCCGAATAAAGGAAAAAGAGATGATTCGCCCCACGATCGCAATCGCTTCACTTACACTCGCCGCGGGTTTGGCCAACGCGGGGGTTGCCGCCAACGAACGGATGGTGCAGTACGCCTCGGTCGACCTCACGAACGCGGTCGTCGAGCTGCACAACTACGGCGATTCCACGATGCCGCTCGACGGCTGGCGAATCTGCACGCACAACTCGGTCATGCAGTTCCGCTACTCGGCCGCATCGGGCCTCAACGGCGTGACGCTCCAGCCCGGCGAATCCCTGTTTATCTACTGGAACGATGACGCACCGGCCGACCCACACAACATCAACCGCAGCGATATCGGCGGCTTCTTCGCCCTGCCGCTCGACCAGAACGCCTTCTCGCTCGAACTCTTCTGGCCGAACGGCGGTCTGCTCAGCTTCGGCTCGATCGACGACATGGTCGACCACATGCAGTGGTCCGTGGGCGGCGTCAGCGACGCCGGCGCCGACGCCCGTTCGCAGCAGGCCGTAAACGCCGGGCTATGGACCGACGCCTCGGCGTGGATCTCCACCGCGGCCGACAGCGTGAATATCGCGCTCGTCCCCAACGGCGGGGTCCTGCAGGGACCGGGCGATTTCACCGTCGAAGGCCCGCCCGCGGGCTGCAACGCCGCCGATATCGCCGAACCGTTCGGCGTGCTCGACCTGGCCGACATCGGCATCTTCGTCTCGGCCTTCATCGCGGGCGACAGCGCGGCGGACGTCGCCGAACCGTTCGGTGTGCTGGATCTTGCCGACATTTCCGTGTTTGTTTCCTCGTTCACCGCCGGGTGCCCCTGAGCCTCTTCAGAAAACACGCGCACACATGAATGGCCCCGCGGCCTTCATGCTTCTCCCCCAACGCGGCTTGAAAAAAGCCGAGGTTGCTGTATGCTCTCTACATACGAACGCTCTGTTCGTCGTGGGAACGAAACAGTGAATTCCTGTAGACCCTGAAGGAGAGACCATGATCCGCACATCCATCGCGTGCCTGCTCGCCATCGCCGGGCTCGCCTCGGCCGAAACCGTCGTGCTCACCATCGACAACACCCAGTCCAACATCGACATCGACGCGACGCTCTCGACACCCGTCGGCGACGACACGGACACCGCCTTCACCCCCGTCAGCGGGACCATCGAGATCGAGCTCGACGACTACGGCACCCCCACCGCCATCACGCTGCACGACTTCCTCATCGTGCTCGACAACGACATCACCATGAACTTCGACTACGGCTTCGCCGGCAGCGCCACCTCGACGCTGAACAACGCGATGGCGATGTACGCCACACCCGGCACGCCCACCGGGCCGGTCCCCGTCGCGGGAGCTTCGTTCTCCTTCCCGAACGTGCCCAGCGATCTCGCCGGGACCTATACCTACGACTACTCCTTCTTCCTCGTCGGCTCGGACAGCGGCTCGGGCGACCTCTCCGAGTTCGGCACCTCCAACACCCCCATCGCGGGCGATGTCATCAGCGACGGCTCGACCGTCACCCTCTCCGGCACACTCGACATCAACACCACGCAGACCGTCATCGACGGCGTCGCCGACCTCACCCTCGTCGGCACCGCCACCCTCATCGCCACGGGCGATGTGCCCCCGCCCGCGGGCTGCAACGCAGCCGACATCGCCGAGCCGTTCGGCGTCCTCGATCTGGCCGACATCCAGGCCTTCGTCAACGCGTTCCTCGCCCAGGACCCGGCCGCGGACATCGCCCCACCGACGGGCGTGTTCGACCTGGCCGACCTCCAGGCGTTCGTCACCGCGTTCTCGGCCGGCTGCCCCTGAACGTCCGCCGGCGTGCGAAGCCGCCCATAACGACCCGTGAGCGTCCGAAAACGGTCGCCGGGGGTGTTTCTGGTGCCCCACGCGCACCCGGGCGTTTTCATGCGCTGAAAAAGACAATGCGATGTGAGCAAATCGTGCTACACTCGTCTATGGAGGGTACGCCGATCTGTCACGGCGTCCATAAGCAGAGAGGTTCAGACATGCGCAGAAAGTCCATCGCGGCGATCTCCCTCGCCGCCGCCGCTTCGTTCGCGTCGGCCCAGAATACCGTGCTGACACTCGACCTCGTGCCCCCGTCCGACGGCGACGCCTCGGCCGAGTATTTCACCTTCCTCGGCACCGACAACGACAGCGGGGCCGCGGATAGTGCGATGGGCACCATCACCATCGAGACCGACGACGTCTCGGCCCCGACGATGCTCATCCTGCACGATCTCTCGATCACGCTCGACCCGTCGGTCGCCCTCGCCGGCACGCTCGACGCCGGCCAGTTCCTCGGCAGCGGCACGTGGAGCCTCAACCTCGACGGCGTGATGTACCCGCTCAGCGAGCCGCCGATCGATGGGGACTCCGTCGACGCGAGGGGCTTCGGCGGCTCCGGGGTGTTCGAGTTCCCCGATCTCCCGCTCACGCTGCTCGGAGACGCGGCCACGTCCTACGACTTCATCGGCCTCGCCCCCGTCACGATCGACCCCCCGATCGACCTGTCCACGCAGGACAACGCCGACGCGATGCTGACCAATGTCGTCGTTTCCTCCGACGGCGAGACCGTCACCCTCACCGGCACGCTCACCGTCATGCAGTACACCATCCCGTGGGAGCCGGCCCTCGTCGAGACCCGTCTCGGCACCACGATCAACATCACCGCCCAGGCCCCCGACCCCACCATGGGCTCGAACGTCTGCTCGCGGGTGGACATCGCCGAGCCCTGCGGCCTGCTCGACCTGGCCGACATCCTCGCGTTCGTCAACGCGTTCGCGAACCAGGACCCCATCGCCGACATGGACAACAGCGGGCTGTTCGACCTCGCCGACGTGCTCTCGTTCGTCACCCTCTTCCAGAAGGGCGGGTGCTTCGGGGACGCCAGGGGCAAGGGCGGCTTCGGCGGGTATGACTGCTATTCCATCGGCATGAACTTCGACGAGGGAGACGCCACGTATGCCCTCGGCGAACACGGCACCCTCACCGCCGGCATGGCCGTCGGGGGCGCCTGCCTCATGCTCGGCTTCTCCGCGATGCGACGCCGCATCGGCTGACCCGATCCCCTAACCACACCACACAACGAGCCCCCGGCGCGAGCCGGGGGTTTTTTCACGAGCCCCCGGCGCGAGCGGGGGTTCTTCATTCCAACCCGTTTCAAGCCCCTTCTTGCCTCGGTAGGATGGACTTCCACCCCGTCTCTCCTCCACCCTCCTCTTCGGCTTTAAAACGTGGTCAACGAGCCGCGACCGTCAGGGAGCGGTCTTCTTACAATCAACCGGGAAAGAAAAGACCCGGGATTGCACCCGGGCCTCGTTACACAGAACAACTTGCTCCATCCTGTTTCATGCGCCGTGGTGTGGTTCTTGACGCCGACACTGAGGCTGCGCACGCAGCCGAAGTGTCGGATCGAGTGCACCGAGTCACCCTCCTGCAAGACCCGACGCTTCGCAGGCTCAGCGTCGGCGTCTGGAACATATTGACGCAAGATGCTCTACACAACGCTTTCGCCCCGAGCCCCGTCTCCCATCGCCCCGAGCCGCCACAGGTACGCCAGCAACAACATCAGCAACAACGCCACCCAGTCCTTCATCAGCGTCAGGTCGAGCATCGACGCCCCGAGGAAACCCGCCAGCGACACCACCGCCGTCGCCGTCCGCGGCTCACCCAGCCGGCGACGAACCCCCGCCAGGGCCGACCCGATCATCCACACGAACGTCCCCAGCCCCAGCACGCCGCGCTCGGCCAGCAGCTCCAGCGGGATATTGTGCGCCCACGGGATGATCCCGCGTTCCGGCACATAGCCCGCGGGGAAACGCACGCGACCCGCGTACCACTCGGGCCGGTAGAAATCGCCGAACGTGAACACGCCCTTGCCAAGCAGGGGCGATTCGCGGAACATCGCCCACGCCACGAGATACAGCCCCACCCGGCCGTCGCGGCCGAGTTTGAGGAAGTCCGCCGCCCGGGCCCGCGCACCGTACACGTCGCCCGCGTACAACGCCAGCCCCGCCAGCAGCAGCCCGCCGAACGCCCCGAGCGCCCAACGCCAGCCGAGGATCAGCAACGTCCAGACGAACACCACCCCCGCCGTTGTCAGCCACGCGTTGCGGCTCTTGCTCGCCACCAGCGCGATCAGCACCGCGGGCGCCACGACCACCGCCCCGGCCGCCAGCCACCGCCGCCCACGCTCTCGCAACGCCTCGAACAGGAACGGCAGCAAAATCGGCACCAGCACCAGGTCGTTCGGGTGCGGCAGCGACGCCCGCACACGGTCCGCGGCCACCGGGTCGGCGTGCCAGCTGAACACCCCCACACCCCCCGTCACCGCCTGCACCGCCCCGTCGATCGAGATCAACGCCGCCACCAGGCCGAGCGTGAGCTGCAGCCGGCCCGCGGCCGCCGGTGTGTCGAGCACGCGCTGCGCCACCACGAACACGAGCGCCACCACCGGGGTGAAGACTGACAGTTCGATGCTGAGCGATCGGTCGGTGGAGAACACGACCGAGAGCAGGTGCACGAACAGGAACGCCCCGACGGGCCACAGCCCGCGCAGCCTCGCCGCGGGCGGGCCGAACGCCGCGTCGAGCACGCCGAACAGCGCCACGCCGTAGATCAGCGGATCGCGGTGCGGCAGCAGCCGGCCCGCGGGCAGCGTCAGCAGATACGCCAGCAGCAGCGCCTCGGCCAGCCGACGCCAGATGGTGCTCCGCCCGCTCATCCGGACCACATCCTCAATGCGCCCTTGCCAAATACCCCACTCGACCCCACGCAAAAGAAGCCCGAGCGGGAGCGAGGGCTCACTTCCCTCGCGCAACCCGATCACAGACAACTGCATCCTCACGCCGACCCGTCCTCGCCCGACACGAACGCGCACACATCGTCCGCCCAACGCGCCCAGGTATGATCGCGCAGCGTCCGTGCCCGCCCCGCCTCGGCCATCGCCGCCAGTTTTTCGGGCGACGCGAGCAGTTCGCCCGCCACCCGCCGAGCCTCTCCCGGAGAACCGAACGCGGCGATCTCCGTGCCGATGTCGAACAACTCCTCCAGACCGCCCCGTCGCTCGCACAAACACGCCGTCCCGCTCGCGGTGATCTCGAAGGGCTTGAGGTTCAACCCGATGTCGTCCTGCCAGCGCATCGTGTTCAGCGCGAGCCGGCCCATGCCGTACATCTTCGAAAGCTCGCGGTAGGGCACGCCGCCGTAGCGCTTCGCGTTGTGCGGCCAGCCCTCCAGCGCGTCGTCGCCGAACACGGCGCAGTCGAAATGCTTCGAAAGATAGGCGATCGTGAACGCCCGCCGGCACCGCTCGATCGAACGTGCGCACTCGGCGATATCCACGAACGCCTTCGGCTTCTTCTTCAACCACCGCATCGCGCCCGCAAGGCCGGGGTCCTGCGCCACCGCCGCCGCCAGCCGATCGAGCACGGGCGTGCCGGGCGATTCGATCTGCGACCCGATCCACGCGTCGAGCAGCGCGTCCATCCCCGGCTCGTCGCCCCCGCCCGCCTCGGCCGCCGCCGCGCCCATCCGCCGCCGCGCCCCGGCCGCCGCCTCCCGGCGGATCGCGTCGAGGTCGGGATCATCACTCTCGAGCGCGCGCACCATCGTGTCCGTCGGCGCGGGGTCCCCCGGGCCGAGGTTGAACACGATGTCGTGCCTCGGCGTCGCGCCGGGCCAGGGCTTGAACACCTCCGGGTTCACCCCGTACCGCCGTGCCAGCACGCGCCCGAACCCGAGCACGTCGCGCATCTCGCCCGCGAGCCCCCGGTTGTTGATCACATGAAACAGCCGCGACTCGGCCACCACCGGCGACCGGAACAGCGGCTCCATCTTGCCCTGCTGCGCCCAGTGCGGCGCGTCGAGCCACAGCAACACGTGCCTGATCCGGGTCCGCTCGAAAAAACTCATCGGCGCCGTCCCGCTCGGTCCGGGCGACATCCCGAACAGCATCAGCCCGTTCGCCCACATCGCGATCGTGAAATCGATCCCGTTCGCCTCGACCAGCGACCGGGCGATCTCCCCGATGCCCGCCGCCAGCACGGACCGGCCCTGGGGCTGGGCCACTTGGGATAGAAGCCGATGCATCGGCTCGAGCTCCCACCGGATCACCTCGTGCCCCGCCTGCCGGAACCCCGACTCGACATCAAGCAGGATGTCCCTCGAATTGGTGCCCGGGTGGGCCATCATCAGCACACGCATCGCATCCCCTCAAGCAGACCCGGGCCGACAGGCCCGACAAACCGGCAGGTCCGAAAAGATACCATCGGCCCGCTGGCGGCACGGCATCAACCCACACAAAACAACCCCACAGCCCCAACCCCGTACCGCGAGGGTTCATACGGATACCAAAAACCCGTCTGCGTCAACGAGCCCCGGGCGCAAGCCCGGGGATTCTTGGTCGACAGGCTCTTCCTCGCCCGGAGCTCGTGGTGTGGGCAGAGGGATACCGGTTCCACCTCTCCCCGGTCGCCGGGGAGAGGTCGACGACGCGCCAGCGTCGGCGGGTGAGGGGCTTCATCTTCTTCCACTTCTTCATGCCTCGCCGATCAATGCACCCGACAGAACAAGGAGAAAGCGGGGAAAGAGAGCGGTTTGCGAAATCCTGTTCCGTGTGGCACGGCCATTTTGGCCGTGTGAACCGGCTGCGTGTCGCAAGTGCGTCCCAAGGCACGGCTCACAGAGCCGTGGCACATGCGAAATGATGAACGACCGCTCAGAGCTGAGGGAGCCCCTCACCCCGGCCCACTCCCCGCTTGCGGGGAGAGGGAGCTCCTGCGCTCACGCCCAGCCTTGTTCCGGGAAAAGCACGAGAATGATCTTGAATCCATATCAACCATCCCACCCGGCTTGCACAAAAAAACGAGAGCCAACGGCTCTCGTTTGCCCCCCAAAAGGGGTAATCCACAGGAAAGAAGCTCTCCTCCAGCTTCTCCCTGATTGGGTCTTCCCTGCCGGTGATCCGGCAAGTTGTTCTCTCACCTCCCTTTCGGGCGGTATCCGAAACACCTCATGATTCCGGTGCCGGACCGCCCAAGCGGGCGGAAGCGCAGCATAACGTCAGTGACCGCTCCCGCAACCTCTGCGCCCCACTTTCTTGGGGGATTTTTTGTTTTTCCACCGACTATCACCGAATAAGGTCCGAGAACTCATCAAAATTTCAGCAAATACAAGCGGAAACGGTACTTGTGAACTTTCCAAACCGTCGAGTTATCCACAATTACGGGTGTCAGCCGCCCCCCAAAGCGTTCGATAACCTGTTCCGATTCATCGCTCGACGCGTCATCTCGCAGTAGAAGAAGCACGTCATCTGTACCTGCCGAGTGATCCTGCAACCACCTGAACGTGGGGTCCCATCGGATCAAAAATGATATCCCGGGTGGGGCCGATTGCTCGACAGCCAGCAGTACTTCGGGCCGGGCTTCGATCAATCCGTCTGCTTCGATCCGCAATTGTTCGATGCCCCGCGCCGACGCCCAATCGGCAATTGCTGCGCCCAATCTCTGGCCGACCGGCGTGCCGCTCGTGCCCCGCCGCCTCGGCTCGATCACGCCGATGTAGACCCCCGCCGCGACGAGGAGCACCGTCGGCCACGCCGCGGGCCGGCCCAGCAGCAGCACCCGGGCGATGCGCTCGCGGCGGGGGTGTAGCCAACAGCCCAATCCGGCGACGACATCCCCCACCAACGGGGGGATCAGCACGGCCGCGGGCAGGGTGTAGCGCGGGTTGCGGACGCCCATGACCATAAACAGCCCGACCGCGATCAGCCAGGCCCACGCCAGCACCCGGGCGACCGAAAATGCGCGTTCCCGCGTTTCATCGCCGGCGGCTTCGTCGCGGGCGTCGCGTCCCCACGGGAAAAGCAGGGCGAGCGAGACGGGCAGACTCTGGATGAACGCGGCGGGGATGAGCGTCGCCACGCCGACCAGCCGGCCCGGCTCGAACAGGAACGCCTCGGGGCTCTGATAGATTGGATCAACAGGTTCGGCCCCTGCTGCCCGGAGGATGAGCCAGGCGAACATCCCGACAACTCCGCCCGCGAGAGTGATCGTGATCCAGACGGGGCCGAGCAGGGGCTTGATGGACCGCTTCGCGACGCACGCAGCAGCGACGACCGCGAGCACCACGGGCAGCGAAGCCGGCCCTTTGGCCAGGGCGAACCAGACCACGCCGGCGGCTGCGGTGATCGCGCCGAGGATTCTGACGCGCCGCGTGCGCGCAAAGACGAGCGCATCGATGAGGCACAGCGCGGCGATCTGGGTGCCGAGGTTGTTGAGGGCCTCGATCTCGGCGGCCCGGCCCGTCTCCCACATCACGGGCATGAGCGCCTGCGCCAGCCCTGCGGCGAGGGCCGCCCGCGGACCGAACCAGCGCCGGGCGAAGCCGAACGCGACAACCGCCATCAGCGTGGCGCTCAGCGCCGAGACGGCCCGGGCGGCGAAGGGGGTTCGGCCGAGCAGTTCGGACATCCCCGCGATGGCCCAGGGCATGCCGGGCGGTTTGCGGAGATAGGGCTGGCCGAACATTCGGGGGACGAGCCAATGGCCGTGGTCGAGCATCTCGTAGGCGGGGACGACGCGGTGGGCCTCGGTCGAGTGCAGCCCGCCAACGCCGAGGCGTGTCCAGTAAACGAGCGCACAGACGAGCAGGAGCAGGAGGATCTGGACCGGGGACGAGCCCGCGGCGCGCTTCACCCGGCGGCTCCGATGGTGTGTCCGTCCTTGAGTGCGCGCGCGATCTCGTCGCGCCAGGTGCGGTACATCTCTTCGAGGTGCGGGTTCTTGGCCGGGTCGTGGCGGTATTGCCGTGTTTCTTCGAGCGCCTTGTCGTCGTCCCAACCTTGGACGATGCTCCGGTAGAGGGCGACGGCGCAGCCGGTGCGCTGGGCGCCGGCGGCGCAGTGGACGAGGACGGGCTGCTTTTCGGGGTCGGTCATGATGCGGAGGGCCTCGACGTAGTTGTTCGGATCGCCGGTGCCGTCGCCTTGCATGAGCAGGACGGTTCGTTCGACGCCGAGCGAGTCGGTGGCGGCCTGTTCCCGGCGTTCGCCGGCGGGGTCGTGGTCGTGCGCACCGAAGTCGATGATGGTTCGGATGCCGTATTTCTCGACGACGGTGCGCATCGCCTGCGGGGTCAGTTCGCCGGAGCGGTAGATCGCGCCCTCCCGGACGACGCCGAAGTTTTTGGGCACGAGATTCGGGACCACGCCCTCGACCACGAACCACGCGAGCAGCGCGAGCAGGCCCGCGGCGAGGGCGGCGTTGCGGGCGAAACGGGGCCACGACCAGCGATGATCCACCCTCGGCGAATCTGCCGATGAAACGGTTGGCATGAAATATGCTAGGAGGACCGCCCCGGCGGCTAGAGTTGAGCGATGCACAGTGCCGATCGACGACAATCCGCCGACGAGCAATCCCGCAAAAAGGGGGGTGCGCGCGGTCCGTCGGCGGGGTCCGCCTATCCCGCCCCGGTCGAGCGGCTGATCGTCGAGCTGGGGCGGCTGCCGGGGATCGGGCGTCGGTCGGCCGAGCGGCTCGCGTTCCACCTGCTCAAGGCATCCACCGACGAGGCGATGGCGTTGTCGGGGGCGATCGCGGACCTCAAGCGGTCGGTGCGGCATTGCTCGGTGTGTTTCAACCTGACGGACACGGACCCGTGCGCGATCTGCGGCGACACCCGGCGTGACCGGAGCAAGATGCTCGTCGTCGAGCAGCCGAAAGATCTGATTGCGATTGAGCAGACGGGGATGTATCGGGGGCTGTACCACGTGCTGATGGGCCGGCTGAGCCCACTTGACGGGGTTGAGCCGGAGGATCTGACGATCTCGGCGTTGCTGTCGCGGGTGGACGACGCCTTGAAGAACGCGGGGGGCGAGCCGATCGGCGAGGTGATTCTGGGTCTGAACCCGACGCTGGAGGGCGACGGGACGGCGATGTATCTGCACGACGAGCTGGCGGGCCGGGGCGTCGCCGTGACGCGGCTGGCGCGGGGGCTGCCGACAGGCGGGGCGTTGGAGTACGCGAACAAGGCGGTGCTGGCGGACGCGATCGAGGGCCGGCAATCGATGCAATAACTCTTGTCAAGTCGCTTGGAATTCCCGATGATGATCTGTAGACTGACAACCGGAAGGCCCTGTATTCCGCGAACTCCCACGTCGCACGTGGGCATCGGCGAAAGCCATAGCGGTTATGGGGTCTTTCGTTTTGCCCCTTTGGTTCTGGATCTGTCGTATTCAAAATCCTTCGGGACGAGTTTCCAGTGCCGGTATGGGTGTTCCCACTTGCTGGCGGGAGAACCCTGTTGACCTGTGCTTGTGCCGATATTGAAGCGGGGGTACAGCACCGCGATGCGCGCGCGGATGTGCCTGTAGACCTGTTCTTTTTCGCGGGTGCGTTTCCCGCGGATTCTGGACCCGGGTGGTTTCACTTTGTGTCTGTCGTTCAGCCGGAATGCCATCGCGCCGAGCACAACATCGAGGCATTGGGAGAGAATGTGTTTCTTCGAGTCGATCTCCGCGATCTGGTCTTCGCGGATGACGACGCGTGCGCGTCTGAATTCGGGTCTGCGAGACAACGCCGCGAGGCAGGATCGAAAAACCGCGACCTGTTCCGCCGTTGCCGGCATCTTGTCGAGAAGGATACGGATGTTTGTTTGCTCGCCGGGTCTGCCCGCGTATTGAAGCCCGAATGCGTGCTTGACCAACTGGAAGTAGAGCCGGTGATAGCGGGTTTCTCTTTGTTCGCGGGTGAGCACCGGGACGTGCTGATTCTGTGTGAACATGATGCGGATCTTGGCTCTGCCCGCTTCCAGTTCATCGAACAACGCGTCCATCATGTCGCGATATCGCGGGCCGACAGAAGGTGTCACGCCCTGCCATTTCAATTCCCCGGTCAGGCCGAGGGTGTCCTTTTTGTTCTGGAGGTTCGAGATCACGGCGGCAAGGTCCGAGCTCTCAACCAAGATCCCGCCGTAGAAGTTGGAAAAGTATTCGCCACGACCGACAGATTCATCGCAATAGATCACGAGTTCACGAGCCATCCGCGAGCAGCGTAGCCCATTCTCATGCGATTCGAAACCTCCCAACATATGAAGCTCGGCCAGCAGATGAAGCTGGCGCCGCGGATGATCCAGTCGATGGAGATCCTGCAGATGCCGCTTGCCGAGCTGGAGGAGCGGATCGAGCAGGAGTTGGCGAGCAACCCGACGCTCGAGCTCGTCGAGGTCGAGCCGGACGAGAATGCACCAAGAGAAACCCAGCCCGACACGGACGGCGAGCTGGATCTGAGCGACCCCGGCGAGGTGGACTTCGCGCGGCTCGACACGTTCGAGGAAGCGAACCCGGACGCGGCGGCGAACACGTTCGACGAGGGCGGCGTGGAAAAGCCTGAGCAAGACCGGGCCGACCATTATGAAGACCGCCGCTCGTCGGCCCGGCTCGACGGGGAGCCGAACGCGAAGATGGAAGCGATGGCGTCGGCGCCGGCGCGTGGGGTTTCGCTGGGTGAGCAGTTGCTGGCGCAGTGGAACGTTTCAGATGTTTCCGAGCCGCTCAGACCGATCGGGGCGGCGATCATCTCGTTCCTGGACGAGGACGGGTATCTGCGCGTGCCGCTCGAAGAGGTCGCGGAGAAGGCACCCAAGCCGGGGGGGGTCGAGCTGTGGCCCCCGTCGAAGGAGGACATGGAGCTGGCGCTGCAGGCGGTGCAGCTGTTGCTCGAGCCGGCGGGCGTGGGGGCGCGGGACGCGCGGGAGTGTCTGCTGCTGCAGCTGGATGCGCAGCTGGACGCGCTCGACACGGCCGAGGACGGCGAGGCGCGGGCGGTGGCGCCCGCACCGGTGCTGCGGCGTGCGCGGGTGATCGTGGACCGGTACCTCGACGACCTGATGAAGAACCGGCTGCCGAAGATCGCCGAGGAATCGGGGATGTCGATGGACGAGATCCGATCGGCGATCGAGGCGCTGCGTCGGCTGAGTCTTGCACCCGGCCGGAGGCTCGTCGCGGAGCGCACCGAGCCGATCATCCCCGACGCGATCGTCGAGTATGACGAGGACAACGACCGGTATATCGCGTATCTGAACGACTCCCGGCTGCCGAACCTGCGGATCAACCGCGAGTATGCGATGATGAGCAAGGACCGGGCCGTGCCCAAGGCGGACCGGGATTTCATCAAGACGAATCTTTCGAATGCCCGGTGGCTGATGGACGCGGTGGAGCAGCGTCGGAGCACGCTTCTGCGGGTGGTTCGCGCGGTGGTCGAGGCGCAGCGTGACGTGTTCGATCACGGGATCGAGGCGCTCAAGCCGCTGCCGATGACGCGTGTGGCCGAGCAACTGGGTGTGCATGTGGCGACGGTGAGCCGGGCGGTGGCGGACAAATACATCCTGACCCCCATCGGCGTGCTGCCGCTGCGCGGGTTCTTCACGGGGGGGCTGGCGACCGAGAGCGGGGAAGAGGTGAGCGCCAACGCGGTGAAGGCGGCGTTGAAAGAGCTCATCGACAACGAGGACAAGGCGAAACCCCTGAGCGACGAAGCGTTGGCAAGGGCGCTCAAGGAAAAGGGTTTCGAGATCGCCCGCCGGACGGTCGCGAAATACCGCGGGCAGATGGGCATCCCCGGCGCACGGATGCGCAAGCAGTTCTGAACCTGGCACGGCGGAACCCCCGGGCTGGAATAGCCCGGGGGCGGACCGAGTTGAACGATCGTGAAGGGGCAGCAATCCGAACACAGGTCGAGGATCGGTTCTCGGGCAGGGTTGATCGCCGCGGCGCTGCTCGTGCAGGCTGTCGTGCTGGCGACGGGGTGGATGATCACGTTCAGGGTGGTGCAGCGGTCGTTCGCCCGCGAGATCGAGCAGCGCACGATCGCGGAGAACCGCGAGCTGGCCGAGCGGATCGCGGCGTTGTTCCCGGACGATATCCCCGAGAACGTCGCCTACGGCTCGCCCGAATGGGAGCGTCTTCAGCGCATCATCGAGAGCGACGCGATGAAGAAGCTGCCCGCGGGCGGGTTCGCGTGTCTTGTCGGTCCCGACGGCAAGCTGCTGTGCCATCCCGATATCCGCCGGTCGCCTTCGCTGCGTCGGTACAGCTTTGTCGGGAAGGATCTATTGAGCGGGCTGGAACCCGGGGCCGAGTCCGCCCCGTTGCTGAAGAGCGACAACGAGAGCGGGATCATCGAGTTCACCGCCGGCGATTTTCATTACGTCGCGACGGCCCCGCTGGCGAACTCCGGGCTGCGCCTGCTTGTGCACCAGCCGGTCGGGGCGCTTGTGAAGATGAGCAAGCGGAGCACGCGATGGGTGATGGGGGTGGCGCTCGTGGCGGCGATCGGTGTGCTGGGTGTCACCGGGGTGGGCCTTCACCGGCTCCTCGGGCAGTATGAGAATGTGCACGAGGCGCTCAACCGGCAGTTGCACGAGAACCTGCTCGTCGCCCGGAGCATCCAGCAGAGCACACTGCCGGCGTCGATCCCCAGCCCCCCGGGGTACGACATCGCGGGATGGTCACGGCCCGCCGATGAAACCGGGGGCGACACGTTCGACGTGATCTCGCTGCCCGAGGGCGAGGGGCCGGCGTGTTCGATCGGCTCGGTGGAAGAAACCCGCCGCGTCGCGCTCCTGTTGGCCGACGCGTCCGGGCACGGCATCGGGCCGGCGCTGGCCATCACCCAGTTGCAGGCGATGAACCGGCTCGCGTGGCATCTCGGGGCGTCGATCCTCGACGTCGCCCGGCTCGTCAACGAACAACTGTACGACCGGCTCCCCGGCGGCCGATTCGTCACGGCGGTGTTCGCCGTGCTCGACGCGGAGACGCATACGGCCGAGTTGTTCAGCGCCGGGCAGGGGCCGATGTTCGTGTGGGAGGCACGCCGGCGGCGGGCTGTCGCGATCGAGCCCAACACCTACCCGCTGGGGATCGATCGGGTACTCGGCAGCCTGGAGACGACGAAGCTCACGCTCGGCCGGGGCGATGTGCTCTGCTTCGTCAGCGACGGGATCGTGGAAGCCACCGGGCCGGACGGCGAGCAGTTCGGGCACGACAGACTCGTCGCGCTGATCGGCGACGGCGAGGACGCGAACGAGATCGCCCGGCGGATCGGCGAAGCGGCCGACCGATTCACCGAGGGGGCGCCGCAGAACGACGACCGGACGGTGTTGGTCGTGCGTCGGGTGTGATCACCCGGTGCCGGCGAGCTTGCGCACGGTGAAATCAAACCCGCGGACCATCGACGCCCGGACGCCGAACACAATGCCGAAATGGATCATCGCGGAGAAGACGGCCCCTGTGACGAGGGCGATCCGGGCGACTGTGGGGCCGTCCGGCCCGCCGACAACGGTTTCGAGCATGGCCGACTCGGGGAAAACGGAGGCGTAGAGGAGCGTGGCGGGATTCATGGCGGAGACGGCGGGCCCGAGGATCTGGATATCCGACCCGCTCTGCCACCCGCACAGGCCGACGATGCCGGCGATCACCCCGACGACCCCGACGGCCCCGACGACCGAGGCGATCGTGCCCTTGCTTTTCAGCGACCAGTGCAGGCCGATCATCACGCAGAACGCGGTGAACGCGACGAGCACCACGCCCACGATCAGGCCAGACTCGGGGAGCACGAGCGGCACCTGCATCGGCGAGGTGCTGAACCGCACGGGGACGGTCACCCCGCCTCGGCCCAGCCCGCCCGAGAGGACATAGACGCCCGCGAAGACGAGCGTGCCGACCGGCACCGCGAGCATGGGCAGCAGATAGGCGACCAGCCCACGCAGCTTGCCCGAGAGGTACACCGACGGTGTGATCGGGGTCGTCAGGATCAGGTCGAGTGTGCCGTCCTCGCGTTCCCGGCTGACGGCGGTGGCGGCCATGTTGATCGCGATGAGCGTGATCACCGCGGACTCGGTCCAGACGATCGCCAGCAGGATCTGGCGGAATTCATCGGGCCCGATCGCGCCGCCGTGGAGGGCCGCGACGAGAACGAGCCCGCCCAGCCCGCCGGCGATCACGAATGACCAGCGCCCGAGGATCTTCCAGGGGGTGCTGTTGCGGGCGGCGGCCTCTCGCCATGCGATCGGGTTCGGCCAGACGTGACGCGGCGCCCGGTGCATGCCGACGACGACCCCGTCGGCGGTCGTGACCTGCCGTGTGTTGCGCGTTTTCGACCTGAGCCCGCCGGCGCGAACGGTGAGGGCGCTGGCGGCGAGCAGGAGCACGCCGATGCCGGCGCTGATCGAGCACCAGGCCGTGACGGGGTGTTCGAGGAACAGCGCCGAGATCCCGGACAGGCTGCCGGGTTCGGCGCGGGGGTAGCTGGCGGGGTTGAGCAGCGCCCGCAGGGCCAGGAACGGGTTGAGCCCGGTCCACCACGTCACCCCCGGTCGGCCCGAGAGCGAGTCGAGCGCGGCCGTGACGGCGATGTAACTGACGACGACGACGTAAAAAGTGAATACAGCCCGCCGACCGACGACGCGGCTGACGGCCAGGGCGATCGCGATCGACCCGACCAGGAACGCGGCGCACCCGGCGATGAGGAAGCTCGCGAAGATCGAGGATGCGGGCACGCCGCCGAAATACTGGGTCGTGGCGAAGAGGGGGAGGCTGGCAAAGAGCAGCGCGAGGACGAACAGCAGGCGGCCGATCAGGTTCCCGAGCACGATCTGCGCCGCCGAGAGGGGCGTGGTCAGCAGGATGTCCCACGTCTTGGGGTTGGATTCCTGTGCGATCGCGCCCGCCATGAACACGGGGGCGAGGATGCAGATCAGGACGATCTGGAGGTAGGCGATGACCGTGAAGCTCGACGCGCCGGCCTCGGCCAGCTCGCGGTAGCTCGGCGCGCCCCCCGATCCGGGCGAGGCGTTGAGCAGCAGCGACCAGAGCAGCACCACGATCAGCACCGCGAGGTAGGCCGACCGGACGTAGTTGTGCATCTTTCGGCGGGACCCGTTGCGGACGAGACGCACCGCGATCGGGTTGAACACCACGAGCCCCAGAAACCAGCGGAGGATGGCGGGCATGGACCGATGGTACGGCCCGGGGCGGCGTCGGGTTGCACGCCCGGCTACAGATCAGCCCCGAGCGCTTTGTGCATGGCCTCGATGAGCTGCTGGATATCGAACGGTTTGAACAGAACGGCCGACATGCCCTCCTGGCTGGCGCGGACGATCGAGTGGTGCGGGTCGTAGCCGAACCCGGTCATCAGGATCACCGGCGCGTCGGGGCAGTGCCGGCGGGCGGCGCTGAAGACCTCGTAGCCGTTGCGGTCCGGCATACGGATATCGCTGATCACGATATCGAACGGGGGCGATTCGCCGCGCGAAACGGCTTCCAGCGCCTCGATCGCCTCTTCGCCGGACTGGACCACTGTGGCCCGGCACCCCCTCGCCTTGAGCACGGCGAGGATGACCTTGCAGATCTTCTGCTCGTCGTCGGCGACGAGGACGCGTTTGCCCTTGAGCAGCGGGTCGTCGTTGCTTCCGGCCATCGCCCGGTCGATGCCGAGGAGCGTCTGCGGCCCCGACGCGACGTTGGCGACCCGCCCGCGGATGGCCTCAACATCCTCGCGGATTCTCGCGAGGTGCCCGGCGGTCTCGGGGTCGAGGTTCGCTGTGCCGACCTCGTCGAGTTCCTTGACGATGTCAGCCAGTGGTTCTTCCAGTTCACCGCCGACGCGGTCGCTGACGTTGAGGTTTGTCGCCGAGCGTTCGACGACCAGCAGGTCGAGCATGTGCAGTGCGATCGCGATGTACCGGCCGAAAATCTCGAGGAACTGCCGCTCGTCGTCGTCGAACGCCTCCGGTTGTTTGCTCTCGACATCCATGATGCCGATGACGCGGTCGTGCATCCGCAGCGGGACGGTGCAGCTCGACTGGGCGCCGTGCAGGCCGGGAATGAACCGCTCGTCGGTCGAGGCGTCGCGGCAGATGTAGCTCTTGCCGGTTGCGGCGACGTACCCGCTGATCCCGCTGCCCTCCGTCTCGGGGGACAGGTCCAGGTCGTGGATCTCGGGGGGGAGGCCCGCCGAGATCACCAGCTCGAGTTTTTTGCGTGACTCGTCGATGAGGAAGATCGCGAAGTGGTCGTAGCTGAGCACCTCGTGCATGAGCCGGACGATCTTCTCTTCCATCAACTGGAGCCGCTGGTACGTGTTTCGTTCACGGACGGCCGATGCGTCGAGCCGGACGAGTTCGAGGCCGGCCTTGTCGATCGCGTCGAGCTTGCGCATCGAGCGTCTGGCGTCGGTGATGTCTCGCACGATGACGGCGAGGCGTTCGACCTGCCCGTCGTCGCGGCGGGACGTCCCGGCGGGGATGATCTCGAGCTCGTAGGTGTTCTCCGCGTCCGGTGATTCGACCTCGAACCGGCAGACCTCGGCGCACACGCCGGTGCGGCGTTTGAGCGCGGCGGTGTTGTGCTGGTCGAACCAGTCCCTCGCCTCGCGGATGCACACCCCGACTTCTTCCCTGATCTGTTCGTCGAGCCTGCGGTAGAACCCGTTGGCCCAGAGCACGCGGCCCTGCCGGTCGGCGAGGCAGACGCCCTCGCCGATCACCTCGAGCAGCACCCGTTCCTGCTGCTCGTCGGGCTGAGCGGGCGAGGCATCGGTGGAATCCTCGTCGACCAGTTCCGCATCGTACCCCCCCTGCCGGAGGGTCCGCACCAGTTTTTCGAGTTCCCCGGCCCGGGCATCGACGTCGAGCGATGAGAAGGTATCGCCGAGCAACGCGCAGACCGCCTCGTCGCAGACCCGACGCCCGCCGACCAGCAGCACCTTGCTCTTGGTTTTCGTCGTCACGACATGCAATCCATCTCGACCGGCTCCGCGGAAGTCTAGCGAGCTGCCCGGGGGCTGTTCCGGCGTTCTATCCTTTTCACGATCGGCACAACCCTGATACGCTCTCAACCATTCTCATGATCCATGTGCATGAAGTGAGCAAATCTTTCGGCCGGACGCGGGCCGTTCGGGGCGTCGGTTTCACGCTCGAAAAAGGGGGTGTGACCGGGCTGCTCGGGCCGAACGGCGCCGGAAAAACCACCACAATCCGCATGATCGCGGGCTTCCTCGTTCCCGACGCGGGCCGGATCACCCTCGCGGGGCACGACGTGGCCACCGATCCGATCCCCGCCAAACGCCTCCTGGGCTACCTGCCGGAATCAGCACCTCTGTATCCGGAGATGACCACCGGGCGGTATCTGGACTACCGGGCGAGGCTGTTCAATCTGGGGCGCACAGATCGCCGGGCCGCGGTCGGTCGCTCGATCGAACGGTGCCGGCTGGGCGAGGTTTCGGACCGGCGGATCGGCGTGTTGAGCAAGGGCTACCGCCAGCGTGTCGGGCTTGCGTCGGTGCTGTTGCACGACCCCCCCGTGCTGATCCTCGACGAGCCCACCAACGGGCTGGACCCCTCGCAGATCCGGACGACGCGCGGTCTCATCCGCGAGTTGGCCGAGGACCGGACCGTGCTGCTGTGCACGCACATCATCCCCGAGGCGGAGCGGACATGCGAACGCATCCTGGTGATCGCCGGCGGCCGGTTGATCGCCGACGGAACGCCGGCCTCCCTCGCCGGGGCGAACGAGGCCACCGAGATGATCTGCCGCGGCCCCGCGGACGACGGCCTCCGCAGGGCGATCGCCCGGCATGTCGGGGGTGAGAATGCGGAGCTGACCACCGGGAGCGACGGGTGGGTCCGTGTGGTGATCCGCGGCTGGGCGGACGTCGGCGAGGGCCTGCACGAGGCCGCGGTGTCTGCGGGTCGGGTGGTCCGTCGGCTCGGTCCGATCCGGCTTTCTCTGGAAGAGCGCGTCGTGGATCTGATCGAGAACGTTGCCCCGGCTTCCGAGTTCACCCGTGGGGGTTCGTCGTGATCCGGCCCGTGCTGGCGACCGCGAGCCGGGAGGCGGGGGCGATGTTCCGCACGCCCGCGGGCTGGATCGTCACGGCGTTGTTCGCGTTGCTCGCCGGGGTGGTTTTCACCGTGCAGACCCTCACGCCGGGGGAACCGGCGACGATGCGAGGATTTTTTTCTCCCGCGGCGTGGCTCTTAATCGTGATCGCGCCCGCGGTTTCGATGCGGCTGTTCAGCGAGGAGCTGAAGTCGGGGACGATCGAGCCGCTGCTGACCGCGCCGGTTTCCCCGCTCACGGTCGTGCTGGGCAAGTACGCGGGGGCCGTTTTCTTTCTCGCGTGCATGCTGCTGCCGACGGTGGTGTTCCCGTTCGTGCTGGCGTGGTGTGCCGACGGGCCGATCGACGCGGGGGCGATCGCCTCGGGCTATCTCGGCCTGCTCCTCGTCGCGATGTTGTATCTGGCAGTGGGGATGTTGATCTCGACACTGACCGACAGCCAGGTGCTCTCGTTCCTTGTCACGATGATCGTGCTGCTGCTGGCGATGATCGCGGCGGGGCCGGTCGCCCGGCGGGCACCCGTCCGCGTCGCGGGCGTGCTCTCCGAATTGTCGGTGCCGGGGCGGGCGGCGGACTTCGCCCGCGGTGTCATCGAAACGAGACACGTCGCGGCTCTTTTGGGCGCGTCCGGGTTCATGCTCGCGGGTGCGTGGCTCGCGCTCGTCTGGCGGCGCACCGGTGGGCGGGCATACGCAAAGGCCGTGCGCGCATCGGTGTTCCTCGTCGCCTGGGGCGTGATCGCGGTATCGCTGGGCATCATCGGCGCGAACACGAACGCGAGGTTCGACACGACCGCCGGGCGCGTGCACGCCCTCGGCCCGCGGACAACGGCGAGGCTGCGCACGCTCGATCAGCCCGTCGAGCTGGTCGTCGCCGTCGATCGATCGGGGCTCGATCCGCGCGCGCGCGACCGTGTCGACGACGTGCTCGACGCGTTCGACCACGCTTCGGAGATGCTGGACGTCACGATCATCGACACGGGTTCGGCACGCGGGCGGTCCATGTACGACGACCTGCTCGCCCGGCTCGACCGGCGCGACATCCCCGCCCGGCAGCGGCAGGCGGGCGTCGCCGGGGAGATCGTCGCGAGGGCGCGATCGATGCTCCGGGCGCTGGACACGCTCGGCTCGGCGTCCGGGCGTCCGGGCGAAGAACAGGGCCGATCCGGGCGGTACGCCGCGTGGGCACGGATCGCGTCGAGGCAGCTGAAAGACATCCTCGCCGAAACGCCGGACGGTACGAACGAGACGGCGCCGACCGCGGACGCCGCGACACGCACGGACGCGGCGCGCCGCGTGTCCGACTTCGCCTCCCGGCTTTCTTCCCAACTGAGCGCTGCGCTCGACGAGATCCGCTCGGCCCGGGCGGGCACGGGCGCCGACGACACGGGGTCGCGTCGCCTCGAACAGGCGCTCGAATCTCTGCGGGGCGATGCCGCGTTGATCGCCGAACTCGGGCGTTCGCTGGGCAAGACGGACATGCAGCGCGTCGCCGACGCGCTCGGCTCGGGTGCCGCGGTGTTGTTGATCGGCCCGCCGCGTGACGACGGTTCCCCGGGGCTTGTCGCGATCGACCCGGACGAGCTGTACCCGCCCGCCGAGGTCTTCGCGATCGACGATTCGGCCGCACGGATCGCCACCACCGACCGGGCCGAGCAGCTGATCGGTTCCGCGCTGGCGGTGTTGAGCGACCACGCCCGGCCGATCGTGGTCTTCGTCCACGGTGAGAACACGCGCTGGGTCGGCAAGGCGGGCGTGATGACGGGCCTGCTCGACCGCTTGCAACGCGCCGGCATCGATTACGCCGAGTGGGCCGCCGTGATCGAGCCGGACCCGCCCCGGCTCGACACGATCGACCCGACGGGCGACCGGCCGGTGGTGTATTGCGTGATCAGCCCGGATTCGGCTGCGGCGGCGCGGCCCGACGACCCGAAGAGCCGGACCGGCACGGCTCGGGCGAGCCGTCTGGGCGAGGTTGTCTCGTCGCTCGTCTCGGGTGGATCGGCGGTGCTGGTGAACCTGGCGCCGTCGGTTTTCCCCACCTTCGGCGACGCCGACCCGATCGCCGCCGCGCTCGAGCCGTTGGGGATCGAGGCGGGAAGCGGGACACCGGTGCTTTCCGATGTCCCCGGTCGGGCGGGCGTGTCGACGACCCAGCGGCTGGTCCCGCCGGCGTCGGATGATCCGATCGCGTCGGCCGTCGCGGGCCTGCCGATCGCGCTGGAATGGCCCGTCCCGCTCGAAATCAACGGCGACGCGTCGGCGATGTTGACGCTTGATGCCTCCGCCGACCGATGGGCCGAGACGCAATGGCTGAGCCTGTGGCGGACACCCCGGAATCAACGGGCCCTGCTGGCCGATCAACCCGCCTTCGACCCGGGCGAATCGCGCGGGCCGTGGGTGGTGGCGGCGAGGGCGCGCGGGACGGCGTTCGGCGTTGGGCCGGGCGCGGGTCGGTCGCGCGTGGTGGTGGTCGGGTCGAACACGTGGATGCTCGACCATGTGTGGAGAGCGCAGCGTGTGGTGAACAACAGGCCGGTGCTCGTCAACCCCGGCAACCCCGAGTTGTTCGAGGCCTCGGTGCTCTGGCTGGCGGGCCGGGATGAGCTGATCGCGCCGAGCCCGACGGCCAGGCCGGTCTCGCTGGTGAGGCCGCTATCCGGGCGAACGATCGCGGTGATCCGGTGGTCGCTGATCGGCGGTTTGCCTCTCCTGATCCTGATCGCGGGGGTCGCCCACCGCGTGGTGCGGGGTTGAGATCAGATCGGACCCGCTCAGGTCGGTGCGCTCGGCCCCCGATCGGCGGTAGGCCGCCTGGACCGGCGTGCCCCGCCCACACTCGGGGCAGGTGAACATACCGAGCCTCGGCGAAAGCCCGTGCAGGCTGTAGCCGCAGAACGCACATCCCGCGCGAGAGATCCTCGGCAGGCTGGCGATGAACAGCCCGACAACAAAGACCATGGCGGTGTACGGGTACATGATGCTCCGCAGGACGGGCAGGTAGATCCGCCCGTGGGTCCACTCGCTGAGCAGCCAGTGCAGATAGTTCAGCCCGATCAGACCGGCGAGCCCGAGCAGCACGGCGACAAACCCCGCCGGACGCCGGCGATGCCGGGCCGCCAAGACCCAGACCAGCATGGCATATCCGACGAACAGAGGGATCACGGGTCGCGCCTCCGGGGTGCGGTCTTCTCCAATCGTACGTCTGAAGTTGCCGTTCGCCGGGCGAAAGATTGCACCACGGAGAACACGGAGAGCCACGGAGAGGGGTTGTTTTCCGGAAAGAAGAGAAGACGCCGAGCCTGAACCGTTTTGGCGGAGGCTCGGATCGGGGGTGGGGATGAGCGGAGAAGCATCCGACGCTTCGCAGATCCTCAGCGTCGGCGTCCGTGTCCGCGTCTGTGTCGGTGTCCGGATTGGTGTCGATATCCGCGAGAAAAAAGACAGGTGCTCGGGGCGGTTCACCGCCCCTGCTTGAAGAACGTCTTGAGCGATTCGTAGATGTCGTCCTTGCGGTTGACCCGGCTCGTGATGAGCTGCGGGCCGCGTTCATCGGGCGTTCCGTTGGGGAAGGCCTCGTGCAGGACGTTGATGAAGTTGCCCGAGCCGTAGGCCGACGCCACTTGGCAGTATCCGAACATGTTGCTCGACGGGAGCAGGTGCTCGTCGATGAGTTTGACGCAGAGCTTGTTGTCGGCCTCCGATGAGTTGTCGCCGTCGGAGAAGTGAAAAAGGTAGATGTTCCAGTCGTTGGGGTCGTAGTGCTCGGCGAGCAGGTCCTTGCAGAGGGCGTAGGCACTCGAGATGCGTGTGCCGCCGTCCTCGCGGATCGAGAAGAACGTCTTCTTGTCGACCTCGCCGGCGCGGACGTCGTGAACGATGTACCGGCTCTCGATGCCCTCGTAGTTGCGCCGCAGCCAGGTGTCGATCCAGAACGCTTCGAGGCGGACGAGTTCCTTCTGCTCGTCACCCATCGAGCCGGAAACGTCCATCATGTAGACGATCACGGCGTTGGACTGCGGGGCCTTGACCTCGTTCCACGAGCGGTAGCGCATGTCGTCGCGGATGGGCACGATGATCGGGTTGTCCGGGTCGTACTCGCCCATCGCGAGCTGGCGTTTGAGGGCCTCCTTGTAGGAGCGTTTGAAGTGTCGCAGGGCGCTGGGGCCGACGGGTCGGACGCCGGAGTATTTGTCGCGGATCGTGGTCAGCCGGTGGCTTCCCTTGGGATCGATGCGGGGCAGTTCGAGCTCGTCGGCGAGGATGTCGGCGAGTTCTTCGAGGCTGATGTCGACCTCGGTGATGTGCTTGCCTTCTTCTTCGCCGCCTGCGTTGTCGCCCGATCCGGGCTGGCCCGCGGCCGCGTCGCCCTCGTCGCCCTCGCCCATGCCCACGCCGGTCGAGTTGTCGCCGTAGCGGAAGGTGGGGATGTCGATGTCGTGGACGGGGATCGAGACCAGTTTCTTGCCCTCGCGGCCGATGAGCTCGTCGCGCGAGAGGAACTTGCGCAGATCCTTGCGGATCTTGCCCCGCACGATCTGGCGGAAGCGTTGATGATCCTGTTCGATCTTGCTGACCATGCGTCCGTGCTGCTTCCGGCGCCGGCCGCGCCGCTGTGGACACCCCCCCGGTCTTTGGGCCGGGGGTTCTGCCTTCACAATGTACGTCTCATCTCATCGGCCGGATTCGCCGCCCTGTTGATCGAAAGGGCTTTGTTCGTGCTTTGAAGCGAGGCGAGACCGATGTTCGGAGAGAATCCGTGCTGCCCAGAGCGATCCCGCCAAACCGATCGGCAGCGCAACGGCGACCTCGGCGGCCCGGTTGATGACGTCGGCAAGCAGCCCGATCTGCACCGCCGACGCCGCCCGGACCCCCCACTCGCGGACGCCCAGCCCGTTACCCGCCAAGGGGATCAGCAGGGCGATTTGGCTGACCGCGGCGACGAACAACGCCGTCTGAAAATCCAGCGGCGAGCCGACCATCGCGAAGGCGGCGGCGTAGCGGCCGATCCACACCATCGTGTCGAGGTATCGCAGCAACCCCGCCAGCGCCAGCCGCCACCACCACGGGCCGTGCCGGGGGAGCACCAGCGCGGCGATCCCCAGCAAAACGGGCACCGGGAGGCACCACAGCCACCCGAGCGCGGGCGGGCTCATCCGCACCAGCAGGGCGATCACCAGCAGCACCCCGATCGATCCCGCCGTGAGCGAGACCGAGGCCACCAGCACCCGGGCCGAGTCGGCGTAGCGGATGCCGTTGACGTGCTTGTGGTACGCGAGCCGGCCGAACATGCCCGGTTTGAACGGCAGGTAGTTCAGCAGCCACGCGCTGCCGATCAGCGCGAGCATCTCGCCCAGGCCCACACGCCCGTACCGGTTCTGGAGCACGGCGAACGACGTCCCCACCAGCAGCCAGTTGATCACCGGGAGCACGACCACCGCCGCGACCACCCACCACGGCGCCCGCCGGGCCGATTCCAGCGCTGAATCGATCTCGCCCCGATTGGAGGCGATCGCCCAGATCGCGGCGACGAACAACGCCGCACCGAGGGCAAAGCCGGCGATGTGTCGCCACACCCGGCCTCGACCGCCGGGCCTCGGTTCTCCGTTGAAACCGGGGAAGTTCACGGCCGGCGGGCGCCCCGCAGAACAGACGCCTTGCTCGAGCCGGCGAGGGCGTCGATGCCCGGCCCGGCCGTGGCGTATGTGATGCGTCCGCCGCGGAGTCTTTGCGAGAGCAGCGCGGCCAGCGTGGCGAGCGAGCCGTCCTCGCTTTTTTCCGCCGCCTCGAACAGCGGATCATCCGCGTCCGGAACACGCGTCATCAGGACGAGGGCCGCGACGACCCGCGGCGTGGTCAGCCTGCGGACGGCGTCGAGTCCGGTCTCGCGGCGCACGGCGTCGTCGAAGGGCTTCATCGCCTCGGCCTGCGTCGCGTTGGGCAACGCCGCGAGCATGAGCGCCCGCTGCGTGCCGATCGCGTCTGCGTATCTTGAGGCCAACGCCCCGACGACCGCCTTCGCGCCCGGACGGTCGCCGCGCCGGAGCCATGCCGCCGAAGCCTCGATCGCGGTGACGAACTGTTCCGGGGTTGCGGCGTCTCGGACGAGCGACGCGAGCGTGTCGGCGTCGAGCCTCGATTCGGGGCGGGTCATGCGCGTGAATGTCGTGGTCGAGGCGCTCAGGCCGAACGGGCCCGCGACGTAGGCACCGTTGTTGTCGATCGCAGGCGATTGCCAGACCTGCCAGCGTTGTCGGATCGCGGCGCGGTCCGCCGCGTCGAAGATCAGCCCGTTGATGCCCGCCTCCGCGTCGACGTCGAGCGTGATCTGCTCGGCGGGGCCGAGCCGGAACCGGCGGTCATAATCCGCCACGACGGGCTGGGGCGGCGAGACCAGCCGGTCGTCGTCGTCGACGGCGACACCGAGAAGGAACCGAGACGAGATCGTGCGGCTCGGCCCGATCGAGAGCGGCCAGGGCGACGTGTTCGTCACCGTGATTTTCAGGTGGACGCGCCGGCCGGGGCCGAACGAGTCCTGCGCCGGCGCCAGCGACAGCGACATCAACGCCGCGGGGTCGCTGATGAACTGGTCGAGCGACTCGGGCACCCGAGCAATGAGGCGTTGCATCTTTTTCCCGGCGGGCGTGACGGGGTCGGTCCGGCCCGTCAGCTCCATCGCCCTCGAGCGCGCCCACGCCCCGTAGGGGACGAACGACTCGTTGCGCAGGATGAACTCGTACTCCGCCGCCGCCTCCTTGTCCTTGCCCTCTTTCGCGAGCAGCTCGGCCTTGCACACGCGCATGATCGAGGATCTGGTCCCGATCTCGTCGAGGTACGCGTGCGTCTTTTCCAGATCACCCGAGCGCAGCGCGATCCACGCCTCGAGCGGCTTGCGGATGCGGTCCCATTCTTCCTGCCCGATCACCTTCGGCAGCTGCGGGACCGTCGCCATCACCTTGTCCATCTCGATGTTCGCCAGCGCCCGCATGAACTGGATCGAGACCAGCGTCGCGGCGAAGTCCCTGAACGCCTGCGCCCGCTTCTTCGGGTCGTCGAGCTTCGTCGCCTCCTGAACCTCCTTGAACTTGTGCTGGACGTATCGGTCGAGCTCGTGCAGACCCGTCAGCAGCGCCTGTTTGTCCTGCGCGTCCATGGCGGCGATGATCCGCATCTTCTCGTACAGCGGGTCGAGGAACACCTCCTCCGGGGGGACGAGCAGCCGGTCCGGCACGTCCCGCTGGAGATCGCGCTCGTATTTCAGCCGGGCGTTGTCCCGGGCCAGTTTCAGCTCGCGCTCGATCGTGTCGAGCACGACGCGGGGCCCCTCCAGCAGCCAGCGCATCGCCAGCTGCTCCACTTTGTGCCGAGGCTCGAGCAGACCCGCCCGCGAGAGGATCGCCACGCCGTTGGAATAGAACCGCATCGCCTCGCGCATCGCGCCCTCGACGGCCAGCTGCCGCGAGATGGCGAAGTGCACGTTGGGGTCGATCGGGTCGGCCCACATCAGGTTCAACTGCAACTCGAGCAGACCGGCCAGCGAGTCGGGATCGTCGCCGGCATACTCGGCGTAGTAGTTCACCGCCAGGTGCTGCGCCTCCTTGTTCGTCCGGTCCAGATCCGTCGCGAGCGTCAGCAGCCGGAGGAACCCGTCGAGATCGCCCCGCTCCCGCTCGATGAGCGCCGCGTCCAGGGCGAGCCGGCTCCGCACCGTCGGGGCGATCGACACGCCGCGGGGCCCGAGCAGCCGGTCGTAAACCGCGAGCCGATCCTCGGCCGTCTGTTTCGAAGCGATGCGCGCGGTGATGAGCCTCAGCTGGGCGACGGTGTCGGACGGGTCGAGCGCCACGATCCGGGCCGTCGCCTCGGCGAGCAGATCGGGGTCGCCCGCGTTGAACGCCGCGGCCGTGCGGAGCCGCGCGAGATCCGCGTCGTCCGGGGTCAACTCGGCGATGATCCCGAGCAACCGTGCGGCGATCTCGTAGTCCTCGGGCGTGGGCGACGCGGGCAGCCGAAGGTCGAGCAGGGCCGCCCTGGTCGCGTGCTCCGCCGCGGCCGAGGCGACGGGGTCATCGCCCCCGGACGCGGGCCGCACGGCCCACGCCGTGAGCAGGACCGTCAGGAGAGTGGCGACGAGACGAGCACGTCGAAAAGTCGCCAGCACAACCAGAGACACCCGGCAATCAGGATCACACACGATGGGATCTCCACCAACCAGCCCACGGACCGTCCGCCGCGGGGGAAGAAACGATCATTGATGCACACGCAGCACACCAGCTGGCCCGCCATGAACAGCGTGATCCCGCCGATCACGCACGTCGCCGCCGCCCCGGGCCAGACGACCGGGCCCGAAAAGATCAGCCAGAGCCCGCTCGCCCCCAGCAACACCGACCACGGCGCCGCCACCACGGCGAGCATGAACAGGCTGAGACGCCTCGACGCGACCATGCCCGACAGTCTACGGGATCACGCGGTGCGGAGTTCTTTTTTCGGCGATCGGAGCGCCCCGCGATGAGCCGGCATCGAGAAATGACGGACCCCGCCGGTCGGCCGGGATCGCCGCATCGCACCCGGCCCCGCCCGTGACGCTGAAACGCCCGGTCGCCGGCCCGTGCCGGGAAACTTACCCCAGCGCCATCGTCATCAGGAACTCGGCGTTGGACTTCACCTTCTTCAGCCGGCTCTTGAGCAGCTCCATCGCCTCGACGACGTTCATATCCGCCAGCACCTTGCGCAGGCGGTAGACAAGCTCCAGCTCCTTCGGGTCGAGCAGCAGCTCCTCGCGCCGCGTGCCCGAGGCCGCCACGTCGATCGCGGGATAAATCCGCTTCTCGACGAGGCGCCGGTCCAGGTGCAGCTCGCTGTTGCCCGTGCCCTTGAACTCCTCGAAGATCACCTCGTCCATCTTGCTGCCCGTGTCGACCAGAGCCGTGCCGATGATCGTCAGGCTCCCGCCGCGCTCGATGGCCCGGGCGGCGCCGAAGAACTTCTTGGGCCGCTGCAGGGCGTTGGAGTCCAGGCCGCCCGACATGATCTTGCCCGAGTGCGGGATGTTCGCGTTGTACGCCCGCGCCAGCCGCGTGATCGAATCCAGCAGGATCACCACGTCGTCGCCGAACTCGACCATCCGCTTGGCCTTCTCGATCACCACCTCCGCCACCGCGACGTGCCGGTCGGACTGCTCATCGAACGTGCTCGCCACGACCTCGACCGACGGCGCCGTGTTCCGCTTGAAGTCCGTCACCTCCTCGGGCCGCTCGTCCACCAGCAGCACCATGATGTGCACGTCGGGGTAGTTCTTCGTGATCGCCTGCGTCATCTTCTGCAGCAGCACCGTCTTGCCCGTCCGCGGCGGGGCCACCACCAACGCACGCTGACCCTTGCCGATCGGCGCCACCAGATCCACGATCCGCATCTCGATCTGGTCCGGCTCCGTCTCGAGCACGTACCGCTCCTCGGGATGCAGCGGCGTCAGGTCCTCGAAATGCACAAGATCATGGATCTCGTGCGGGTCGCGGCCGTTCACGCTCTCGACACGCAGCAACGCGAAATACCGCTCGCTCTCCTTCGGCGGGCGGATCGCCCCGCGAACCGACATCCCCCGCCGCAGCCCGAACCGGCGGATCTGGCTCGGTGAAACATAAATATCATCCGGACCCGGCAGATAACTCTGCTCGGGCGACCGCAGGAAGCCGAACCCGTCGGACATCGTCTCGAGCGTCCCCTCGCCGTACATGATGCCCTGCCGCGTCGCGCGCGCCTTGAGCACCTTGAAGATCAGTTCCTGCTTCGGCGTGTCCTTGAAGTCCTCCAGCCCCTCCTTCTCGGCCACCTCGAACAACTCGTCGAGCTCCATCCGCTGCAGCTCGCCGATCGTGATCTGATCGCCCGGCTCGAGCGGCCCCTTCTCCGCGGCGATCCGCTCCAGCTCCGCCGCCTCGCGCTCCAGCTCCTCGTCGCTCGGCAGCACGTTGTTGCCGTACCGGCCGAACCCGTTGGACTGGTTGCCGCCCGACGAGCCCTTCCGCTTCTTGCGCTTGCGGCGGCGACCTTCCCGCGCTTCGCCTCCCCCGGAACCACCCCCGGAACCGACCGACTGATTCGTGTCTGTACCGCCGACATTCGGCTTCTCGACGCTCTCGGATTTGGTGGTTTCGGCCGCATCCGCGGACGCGGTTTTTTCAACCGAGGCGCTCTCCGCCCGGCCTTCCTCGGACGCGGCACTCTTGTCGGCCCCGGTTTCGGTTTTCTTCTGGGATGCCGACGCGGCTTTCTTTGTCGACGCCTTGCTCCGGCGCGTCCGCTTCGGCTTGGACGGCGTCTGCGCCGAGTCGTCCTGCTGCGCCACCGTCTCGGTCTCGGATTTCGTCATGGAAACATTTCCTTCTACGCGTCTGTGCCCTGTCGACGGCCCGGCCGTGTACCCGGTCACCCGCCACACGAGACTCTCGGAACCCCCCCGGTAAACGCTGAACAACCACGCAGACTCGGGGGTGTGTGCCCGGCTCGTCTGATCAGCCCGCCGAACCCGATCGGTCGCGCCGCGGACACGCCGGGACACACGCCGATCGCTCTCGGGATGTCAACTGGGGTCTGATCCGCGCCGGATCTGTTCAAAGGCCTCACGGACCCCGGCTTCCAACTCTTCCGGGTTGCCCGCGTTCAGTACCACATAATCCGACCTTCGACGCTTCTCATCAAGGGGCAGCTGTGCTTTTTCTCGCCGATCCAGCTCCGTCTCGTCCCAGCCCCGGCCCTCACGCACCCGTCTCAGACGCTCCGGACGTGGGCAATCCACAAAGATCACGGCGTCACACGCACGCTCCAGGCCGGCCTCGAACAACAGGGGGGCGTCGATCACAAAGCCCGACGCGCCGCTTTCCACCGCCCGCTCGAACGCCGCCCGGCGCTTCCCCTCCAGCCGGGGGTGGATCACTGATTCGAGCCATTCCCGCTCGGCGTCGTCGTTGAACACGATCCGCGCCACCGCCGACCGGTCGATCTGCCCGGCCGCGTCGAGCACCCCGTTTCCCCACCTCGCCACGAGCATGCCGCGGACTTCCGGATCCAGAAGGCACGCCTTCGCCTCGGCGTCGGAATCACTCACGACACAACCGAGCCGCTCCAGAATGCGCGCGACGGTGGTCTTTCCCGATCCGATCCCCCCCGCCAGACCGATCACCGGGATCAAGGCGCCACCCCCTCCCGCTGACCGACGATGCCGCGGACACGCCGGAGACGCTCCTCCGAATTGCCAACCATATACCAAACCACTTCGTACCCCGCGGTCCCGGCCGAGGCAAAGGCCAGGGTGCCCAACCCGAGCAGCCGGGCCGGCAGGGGCCGATCGAGGGCCACCGACTGGACTTTGGCGATGGGCAGCTCATCGCGCCGGCGGTGGAGCACGCCCCGTTGCGCCCAGACCGACCCGCCCGTCAGGCCGTACACCCGGGCGGCCCAGTCCGCCACCGCCCAGACGAGGCGGGCGAGAACCGCCAAAACGGTCAGCAGCACGATGGTCGATGTCTGGACTCCCGACCCCAGCCCGGCCCACCGCCACGCCCAAGCAGCCGCCGCGACCGCCGCGCCGGCCAGGACGATCCCCGTCAACTGTCCGAGCGGCGCGACCACGATCATCAGCGGGTGCGGCCGCAGCACGAACTCGTCTATGCCGGGGTTGTTCACACCGCCGCTCCGCCGCCCCCGCCGCTGCCGGCGCCCGCGGTTGCGTCCGGGTTCAGCGTCGCGATGTCCGGCAGATTGCGGTAATACCCGTTGTAATCCAGTCCGTAGCCCACCACGAACTCGTCCGGGATCTCGAACCCCGCGTAGTCCGGCTCGATCGGCATCACCCGACGCTCTTTCTTGTCCAGCAGCACCACCACCCGCACGCTCGCCGGCGACCGCTCCTGCACCAATGAACGCACCAGGTACAGCGTGTTGCCCGAGTCGAGGATGTCGTCGACCAGCACGACGTGCTTGCCCTCGAGCCCCTCGGGCAGATCCCCCCGCAGGTGCGCCCCCTTCGATTCCATCGTCTCGCCCGCGTAGCTCGAAACCGTCACCAGCCCCATGCTCAGCTTCATCGGCAGCCGACGGATCAGATCCGCCACGAACACGATCGAACCGGTCATGATCGGCACCAGCACCACCCGGTGCTCACGCTCCGAAGAGCCCTCCGCCTCCAACTCCCGCTTCAGGTCCGCCGCCAGACGCTCGGCGATCTCGCCCACACGCTCGGCGATCTCGTCGCGCCCGATCAGCACCCGTTCGATCTCTTGCAGCATGCACGCAGGATAGGGAACCCCGGCCCGGCCCGCAGGGCGAGCATCAGCCCGGCCCCCGCTCGGCCTCCAGCTCCGCCGCCAACGCGTCCGCGAGGTACGCGTACTGCGCCTCGCTGTTGTAGATCTGGGCGCTGATGCGGATCGTCCGCCGCCCGTCGAATTCTTGCCCGCCGAGCTGATCACTCGACCGCCACACCGGCACCTGCACCCCGTGCCGCGCCACCAGCGCGTCCTGGAGCGCGTCCGCGTACGCCGTCGGCCTCGACGCCAGCCGCTCACGCAACCCCGCCGCCACGCGCGGCAGCTCAAGAGCCGCCATCGGCCCGATCAGCCCGTCCGCGTAAGGCCGATCCAGCCCCAGCCGCTCGACGAGGATCTCCCGTCCACGCAGCACCAGATCCCGGTTCGCCCGGATGATCCCCGGCCAATCCGTCCCCGCGATCTCGGGCAGCGCCCCCACCGCGTCGGCCACCGCGCACATCGGGGTGTAATCGTCCGTCCCGATATACCCGAACTCCGTCGCGAACCGCCCCCGCCCGCGCCGCCCGCCCGGCAGCCGGGCCGAGTTGCTCAGCACCAACGGCCGGAAGTCTTTCTGGAGATCCCGCCGGACCCACAGCATCGCCGCCCCTTTGGGCGAGCAGAGCCACTTGTGGCAGTTCGACGTGTAGAACGCCGCACCCAGCGCGGGCAGGTCGAAATCCACCGCCCCCGGCCCGTGGGCCCCGTCGACCACCACCATCACGCCCCGCTCGCCCAGCAACCGGCACAGCCGCGCCACCGGCATCGCCACGCCCGACGGGCTTGTGATCTGGCTCAGCATCGCCACCCGCGTGCGGGGTGTTACCCCCGACAGCACCGCCTCGACGATGTCGTCCTCGCCGATCGGCGTCCCGTGCGTCGCCGGTGTCGGGAAGGGCACCTCGACATACCCCGCTCCCGCCCGCGCCGCGACCCGCGCGAGATTGAACCGGCACGCCGGGTAGTCGTGGCTCGTCGTCAGCACCTCATCGCCCGGCCCGAGCGGGGCCTCCAGCCCGACGCCCCGGGCGATGTTGTCGAGCACCGTCGCCACCGCCGTCGTCGCGTTGGGCAGAAAAACGACATCCTCCCACGACGCGCCGACCACCCCCGCCACCTCCCGCCGGGCCCGGTCGAGCAGCTCCCACAGATCGACGCAGAAGAACGAGACCGCCTCGCGTTCCATCCGGTCGCGATAGCCGCGCTGCGCGTCGAGCACGATCTTCGGGCACGCCCCGAACGAGCCGTGGTTCAGATGGACAAGCCCCGGGTCGAGGCACCAATGCCGGGCGAGCGGGGAGGGCGCGGGAAGCCGCCGCGCGTTGCCGGGCCTGTCCGCCGGCTTATTCATCGACGAAAAGCCCGTAAAGCGACGACTGCTCGGGGTTCTGGTCGTTGTACGTCCCGGTCGGGAAAGCGGCGTTGTTGGTCCGCGTCGGCGTGTGCGTGCCCCCGCCGAAGATGTCCGACCCACCCCCCAGATCCATGAAGCACGAGAAACTGAACACACCGTCGTCGTTGTAGTGGTAGGTGTTCGATCCGGACCGCCCCATCACGGCCCCCGGATTCGCCGAATAACGGTCATCGCCGGCCAGATCGAGAAACACCGCGACCGCCTGCATCGCGGCGGCCCCGAGGCCCAGCCCGTCGCATCGGTAGGCGTCGTTGCCGGCGCGGTCGATCAGCATGCCGACGGACTCGTCCCACGTGCCCGCCTGCGAGGCGGCGGTCTTGGACCAGTAGGTGTCGTCGCCCGCGTCGTCGACGAGGATGCCCGCCGCCTGATGGGCCGCGAAGGCCTGCCCGTATCGGTTGCCGAAATACAGATCGTTCCCGCCCGCGTCGTGCATGATGCCCAGGCCCCAGTAGTAGCCGCCCGCCTGCGAGAACTCGCCCGCCTCGTATTGGTCGTTGCCCGCGAAGTCGTAGAGCGCCCCGACCCCGCCGACGGCGTAGCCCCGGATACCGTAGCCGAACCCCTGGCTCATCCCGAGGAAGACCGCGGGCGTGCCGTACGCCGACCCGAACGCCGTCCCGTTGGCGCGGTAGAGGTCGTTGCCCCCGGTGTCGATAATCGCCCCGAACCCCCGCGGCCCGCCGACGCCCTGGCAGAGTTTCTCGCCGATGTAGACATCCGAACCGGCGAGGTCGATCACCAGCCCCGCGCCGTAGAACCCCGCGCCGATCGAGAACCCGGCACCTTCACCCGTGTTCTCGTAGCGGTCGTTGCCGGCGCGGTCGATCAGCACCCCGACGCCGAACAGCCCCGCGCCGATCCCGAGCTGCCCGGCCGATCGGTACACGTCGTTGCCCGCCCGGTCGTCGATCAGGGAATAGCCGAACACGCCAGACGCCGGCCCGATCGCCCCGGCCTCGGCCTCGTAGACATCGTCGCCGGCCAGGTCGACGATCGACTGCTGCCGGGTCGGGCTTTCCGTGTTGAGCCCCGCGCTCTTGTGATAGACGTAATGGTCGTCCCCGCCGAGATCGACCACGGCGGCGATCGCGGTCATGTCGTAGGTGTTCTCGCCCTCGCCCCCGAGCACGCGCAGATTGCCGAACTCGTCGCGTGTGATCGCGAGGATGTCGCCCTCGACGTAGGGGCGGACATCCTCGGGGATCATGTTCTCGGCCATCGGCGAGAGCCCGTCGACGCCCACCTCCCGCACCTTGTCCTCCCAGGCGTAACCACGACGGGCGAGCCGATCGAGGTGCGCCGCGATCAGCGGGCCCGCCTGATCGGCGCTCATCTGGATCACGAGCAGGTGCTCCGCGGCGTGCTGGCCGTAGATCGACCAATCCTTGCGCATCTGCGCGACGAGCGCCAAAGCCAGATCCCAGGCGTTCCACCCGCGCTGCGCCTCGTCGCTCGACATCAGCACCTGCGCGTAACCCCCGTCGTCCTCGGGCAGATCCAGCACGCCCCGCAGCAACGCCGAGACACGGCCCAGATCATCCCCCGCCCGCGCCGCGCCCATCCCTCGGACCTCACCGACCAACGCCGCGACGGACGATTCAACCGCATCGAGGCTCAGCGGCCTGCGGAACACGTTGACCACGGCCGGCAGCGAGTTCGGGTCGAGATACTCCTCCTGCTCGCCCTTCAGATCGTCGAGCAACGCCGACAGCCCGCCGTCGGCGTCGACAACCCCGTGCTCCGCGGCACGATCGAGCAACATGCCCTCGAACGCGCCGGCCGCCGGCGGAGCGATCGAACGACCACCCAGGCCGCGCTTGATCGTGCCCGACCAGCGATCCCGATCCGAGAGCTTCACCTCGACCGTGAACACCTCGCCCCCCGGCCCGCCCTTGGGCACCGACGCGTTCATCCGCGCCTCGGGCGATCGGCGGAACACCAGCGTGACGCGGTCGCCCGGTGATTTCGCCTCGATCGCGGCCCTGAAGCCGGCGGCATCGACTTCCACGCCGTCGACCGAGACCAGGTTGTCCCCTCGCTGCACCCCCGACTTGGATGTGAACGACATCCCGCCCAGCGGCCCGGGGTAAACCCACCCGACCACCGGCCCGTCGTCGGTGTCTCGCACGGACAATCCCAGGTAGGGCTGCCGATCCCACGAACGCGGGTCCTTCCCGCCGGTGTCCCCGCTCCCGGAAACAACCGACGCCAGACAAACGGCGATGGCGCAGAACATGCTCATGTGCAACAGGCTCCCTCGGGGTTTCCACTCAGCATACAGACGACTCGGCCTGGCCACCGGTCAATCGGCTCGACACCGAGAACCGACACGCCGCACGAGCGGGCTTTCGTGTCGGCACGCGGCCCGACGACACGCGAGACCCCCGCTCGCGGGCATACGGTCCCGCGTGCCCGAGACGATCCCCGTCATCGTGGGCCCCACCGCGGGCGGCAAGACCACGCTGGCCGTGCGCATCGCGCAATACCTGGCCGAGCAGAACCGCTCCGCCGAGATCATCTCCGCCGACTCGGTGCAGATCTTCCGCGGGATGGATATCGGGTCGGCCAAGCCCGACGAGCGGGAACGGGCCGGCATCCCCCACCACCTGATCGACGTGGCCGAACCCGAGGACCGATTCACCGTCCACGACTGGCTCGCCGCGGCCGAGCGCGCCGTCGCCGAGATCCGCAGCAGAGGGGCGGTCCCGATCGTGGTCGGGGGGACGAACCTTTATATCAAAGCGTTCCTCGACGGGCTGTTCGAGGGGCCCGAGCCGGACGAAGCCCTGCGCGAGCAACTCAGAGCGCTCACACAGGCCGAGCGCCGGGCCGAGCTGGAGCGCGTCGACCCCGCCGCGGCCGGGCGCATCCACCCCAACGATGAGCGCCGGACCGTGCGCGCGCTCGAGGTCTTCCGCCAGACGGGCGTCCCGATGTCGGAACACCAGAAGCAGTGGGACCGCCAGCCCCGACCGGGTGCGGTGCTGCTGGGGCTGGACTGGCCGATCGAGGCGATCAACCGCCGGATCAACCAGCGCGTCAAGCAGATGATGGAGGCGGGGCTGCTCGACGAGGTCCGCCGGCTCGGCCCCCGGCTCGGCCCGCAGGCGCGCGAGGCGCTGGGGTACAAGCAACTCCTGCGGCACCTCGCCGGGGACTGGACGCTCGAAGAAGCCGTCGAGCAAATCAAGATCGAAACCCGGCGGTTCGCCAAGAACCAGCGCACCTGGCTCCGCCGGCTTCGGGCAACCCCCGGATCAAGGTGGTTTTGCCCACATCAGGAACAACCAGAAAAGATCGCCCGCGGCATGGTCGATGCGTGCCGTTTCGGTGCCTGAGAAGCCATACGGCCCACACCAACCCCCTTATTTGGGGATATTCCGGGGCCGGGATTCTTCGAAAATCCCGCCCCCGAGTCGGTGTTCGGGCTTGACAAAGGGCCGAAAGGCGTGTTCCCTCCGTTCCACAGCCCGACCCAAGACCCGGCAATATACCAAACACAATCATGGCGAAGAAAAGCACACGCAAAACCACGAAAAAGCCGGCGTCGAAGGCGACCAAGGCCCGCGGCAAGCAGACGTACAAGGCGGGCTCGGCCAAGGGCAAGAACCTCGTCATCGTCGAGAGCCCGTCCAAGGCCAAGACCATCAACAAGTATCTCGGCGACGACTACGTCGTGCTCGCGAGCATCGGGCATGTCCGCGACTTGCCCAGCAAGAACCCGAAGGGTGTCAAGCGCCCGGTGCCCGGGGTGGATCTCGACAAGCATTTCAAGCCCGAGTACGAGATCCTCTCGGGCAAGGAACAGGTCATCAAGGACCTGAAACGCGCGTGCAAGGACGTCACGAGCACCGGTGGCGACGTCTGGTTCGCGACCGACCTCGACCGCGAGGGGGAGGCCATCGCGTGGCACCTCGCCCAGGAGCTCGGCATCTCGCCCGAGCAAGCCAAGCGCGTCGTCTTCGCCGCGATCACCAAAAAGGAGATCGAGCGGGCGTTCGCCAACCCGCACCCGATCGACACCGACCGCGTCAACGCCCAGCAGGCCCGGCGCATCCTCGACCGGATCGTGGGTTATCAGGTGTCGCCCCTGCTGTGGAAAAAGGTCGCCCGCGGGCTCAGCGCCGGGCGGGTGCAGTCCGTGGCCGTCCGGCTCGTGGTGGACCGCGAGCAGGAGATCCGCGCGTTCATCCCCGATGAATCGTGGCAGGTCACCGCGTGCTTCGCCCTGTCTCAGGAGCAGGCCGAGGCGCTCGGACCGGCGTGGCGCGAGTTCCTCTCGACAACGACCTCCGACAAGAAAAAGAGCGGCCCCCCGACCGTCAAGGCCCAGAACGCCTGGCTCAGCGAGCACGAATCCATCCGGGCCGAGCTGGTCGAGGTCGGCGGAGAAAAATTCGAGCTCAAGAGCAGCGGCCAGGAAGAAAAGATCGTCGATCTTGTCCCGCGGGTTATGGATGTCGCGCGGCTGGCGGGGCTGAAGCGGATCGACTCGGCCGTCACCGAAGACGAGGAGGGCAAAGGCCCGGCCCGGTACAGGCGGCGCGTGTGGGGCGAGGCCGACCCGTCGACGCCCTACACGATCAAGCGCATCGAGACGAAGCGCACCTCCACGCGTCCGAGCGCCCCGTTCATCACGTCGACGCTCCAGCAGGCCGCCTCGACCCGGCTCGGGTTCAACGCCCAGCGCACGATGCGGGCCGCCCAGACGCTCTACGAGGGGGTGAACATCCCCGGCGAGGGGCCGGTCGGCCTGATCACCTACATGCGGACCGACTCGACGCACCTCTCCGCCGAGGCGATCGACATGGCCCGCCGCTACATCGGCGAGACGTTCGGGGATGACTACCTGCCCGGCAAGCCCAACTTTTTTACCAGCAGCAACAAGGACGCCCAGGAGGCCCACGAGGCGATCCGCCCGACCGCGGTCATCCGGCACCCGGACAAGGTTTCCAGGAGCCTGAATGCGGATCAGGCGAAGCTGTACCGCCTGATCTGGGAGCGGTTCGTCGCCTGCCAGATGACTCCGGCGCAGTGGGATTCGACATCGATCCTGATCGAGGGCGGCACGGACCCCGCGACCCCCTGCGTGTTCAAGGCGACTGGCCGGCGGCTCGTGTTCGACGGGCACTACCGCGTGACGGGCGTGCCGATGAACGGGGACGACATCGTGCTGCCCGATCTGGCCGAGGGCCGCGACATGCGGCCCTTCGCGATCGACCCGCAGCAGAAGTTCACCTCGCCCCCGCCCCGCTACACGGAGGCGAGCCTGATCAAGACACTCGAGAGCGAGGGCATCGGGCGGCCCAGCACCTATGCGTCGATCATCAGCGTGATCCAGAACCGCAAGTATGTCGAACAGATCGACCGGCGGTTCTACGCGACCGATCTCGGCGAGGTCGTCACCAACAAGCTCAAGGAGGCGTTCCCCGATCTGCTTGACGTGGGGTACACCCGCGAGATGGAGGCCAAGCTCGACAAGATCGAGGAGGACCACCTCGACTGGATCGCCATGCTCGAGGCGTTCTACGGCCCGTTCAAGGCGTCGCTCGAGCGGGCCGAGGAGGAGCTCAAGCACGCCAAGGCCGAGGTGCAGCCCGCGCCGGAGGAATACCGCTGCCAGAAATGCGGGTCGTCGCTGGTGTATCGGTTCGGCAAAAACGGCCGGTTCCTGTCGTGCTCGACGTACCCCGAGTGCGATTATGCGTGCCCTTGCGATCGCCGGGGAAGACCCCGCCCCGCCGAGTTCGTCAACATCCGGTGCCCGAAGACGGGCCGGCCCATGATCCGCAAGACGGGTCGGTTCGGGCCGTTCGTCACCACACTGCTCGAAGACGGCGAAAGCCCCGACGCGGGGATCATCCTGAATATCGACAAGAAGGGGCACGTCACGGCCCCCTCCCCCCCGCCGCTGGTGACCGACCTGCCGTGCCCGATCTGCGAGAGCCCGCTCAACCTGCGCGACGGGCTGCGGGGCCCGTGGCTCGGGTGTTCGAGGTTCCCCAAGTGCCGGGGCCGGGGGAAATGGGGCGAACTCGACGAGGCGAAGAAGGCCGAGCTGAAATCGCAGCTGGAAGAACACCTGCGCCGGCACCCGATCCCGATCATCGAGACGCTCGACGGCCGCCCGCTGACGGACGAACGGGGCAAGCCCGTCAAGGACGCCCCGACCGTCGACGAGCTGCTGCTGGACGAGGACCCGCGCGTGTCACCGCCCCCCGGCGCGGAAGGCCGGCGGGCCGAACTCGAGCCCGCGGTCTAGCGATGCCGCCGCCGGGTTCGCTTCTTTTCTATACTCGACCCATGAAACCCCGCGTGTGCCACCCTGTCGGGCTGCTCGTCGCCGCGTCGATGCTCTCGGCGACCGGCTGCGGCAACATCGACCTCGACCTGAGCAAGGCCCGCGGCGCCGAGAGCCTTTCGGTGCTCTTCAAGCCCACCTCGCCCGAAGACGCGGTCGAGATGGCGCTGGACGAATACGACGCCGACCGGCGCTACCGCGGGACGGCCCTGCTCGCCAACGCGCCCTACGCGGGCGAAGAGCCGTATCTCAAACTGTTCGAGGACGCGGCGAAAGACGAGGACGCCGGGGTGCGGCAGGTGGGCGTCCGCGCACTGGGCATCCACGGCACTCCGGAGCACGTCCCGCTTCTCGTCGAGCGGCTCGAGGACGAGCAATGGCAGGTGCGGATGGAGGCCGCGAGGGCGCTCCAGCGTCTGCACAACGACGTCGCCGTGGCCCCGCTGATGGAGCGCCTCGACCCCGAAAAGGAAGACCAGCCCGCTGTGCGCGCCGAGGCGGCGCTCGCGCTCGGGCAGTACCGACAGCAACGCGTGGTGCAGGCACTCGTCGCGGCGCTGAACGACCCGAGTCTGGCCGTGAACCACAACGCGCTGCGTTCGCTCGAAACGCTGACGGGGCAGAACTTCGGTTTCGAGCCCGCCGAGTGGCTCGCGTGGCTTGATACCGCCGACGACCCGTTCGCCGCGGGCCGGGTCTACACCTATCCCGGCTTCCACCGCGGCAAACTCTGGTACGAATACATCCCGTTCATGCCGCAACCGCCCAACGAGGCCGAGTCGGTCCCGGTCGGCCTGACGCCCCGGTTCGATTCGTAACACCGAGGAGCGATTGATGAAGGCGATCGTCAAACGCGGGGGGGATGTCCTGCTCGACAGCGCCGCGGCCGAGCCCGAGCCCGGGCCGGGCGAGGCGCTCATCCGCACAACACTCGCCGGGATCGGAGCGAGCGATCTCGCTGTCGCGCGGGGCGAGATCCCCCACGAGGGCGTGATGGGACACCAGTTCGTCGGCGTCGTCGAACGCCTCGGGCCCGACGCCGACGATGGTTGGGTCGGCGCCCGTGTCGTCGGCAACATCAATATCGCCGATCCCGCCGGCGAGCTCGCCCGCAAGGGCCTCGGCAATCACGACAGGGCCCGCCGCGTGCTCGGGCTGCACGGCAAGGACGGGTGTTTCGCCGAGCGGTTCACGCTGCCGGTCTCGAACCTCGCCCGCGTGCCCGACGCGCTCGACGACGTCCAGGCGGTGTTCGCCGAGCCGATCGCCGGTGCGGTCCACACCTCGCGCATCGTGCACCTCCAGGGCAAGGGCTTCATCACCGTGATCGGCGACAATCTCTCGGCCCTGCTGTGCACGCAGGTGATGGAGCCGCTGAACAACACCGTCCGCCTGCTCGGCCGCCGACCCGAACGCTTCGAGCGCGCCGAGCGCTGGGGTGTGCGGCACCGGCATATCGAAGAAGTCGGCCTGCGCGGCGATCAGGACGTGGTCATCGTCACCACCGGGTCGGCCCGGGATTTCGCGCTCGCGCTGGGCATGGTCCGCCCCCGCGGCAAGGTCGTCCTGCGCACCGAGCCGATCCCGCTGCCGGGCACAGAAAACCGCCCCGACGCGGGGGTCGACCTCACCCCGGTGATCCGCGACGAGATCGAGGTCTACGGTGCCCGCTGCGGCTCGGTCGCCGACGCGATCGCCGCGCTGACCGCGGGCGGCATCGACCTGACCGGTCTGGCGACGAAAACCGTCGGACTCGGCGAAGCGATCTCGGGGCTGCGCGCCGCAGATCAGCCCGGGCAGATCAAGGTCCTCATCAAACCGTGAACCCGCCCCGTGACCCGGCCGGCCCGGCCGGCCCGGCCGCGAGAGGAACGGGGCGGTACCCTGTGCGCACATGCCCGTCTCCATCTTCATCCAGACGCTGAACGAGCAGGACAACCTGCCGGGGCTGCTCGAATCGGTCGCCTTCGCCGACGACATCGTCGTGCTCGATTCGATGAGCACCGACGACACGCGGGCCGTCGCCGAGGCGGCGGGGGCGCGTTGGTTCGAGCGTCCGTTCGACGGCCGCGGCCCGCACCAGAACTGGGCGATGGAGCACATCGACTTCAAGCACCGCTGGGTGTTCTACCTCGACGCCGACGAGCGCATGACCCCCGCGCTCCGCGCCGAGATCGAGGCGATCGCCGACGCTTGGGACCGCGGCGAAAAGAGCAGGGACAGGGGCGACCCCGTCGCGTATTACTGCGGGCGGAAGAACTACTTCCGCGGCAAGTGGCTCAAGCACGCGATGCCCCCGGGCAACATCATGCGGTTTTTCCAGCCGCCGCACATCCGCTTCGAGCGTTTGGCCAACCCGACGCCGATCGCCGACGGCGAAGTGGGCTATCTCCGCGAGCACTTCATCCACTACAACTTCAGCAAGGGCCTCGCCGAGTGGTTCGAGCGGCACAACCGATACAGCACCTACGAGGCCAAAGAGACGATCAAGGCCTTGGCCGACCGACCCGTCCGCCTCGGCAATCTGTTCAGCCGCGACCGCAACACGCGCCGCCTCGAGCTGAAAAATCTGAGCTTCCGCATGCCGATGCGGCCCGTGCTCAAGTTCATCTACATGTACGCGATCGGGCTCGGCGTCCTCGACGGCCGTCCGGGGCTGACATACTGCACGCTCCAGGCGATCTACGAATACATGATCGTGCTGAAGGTCAAGGAGATGCAGAGGCGCGCGAAGGGGCTGCCCGGCAGCTGAACCGGCGGACCCCGGAAACCGCGGCGTGACGCTTGCGATGGACCGGAAATCACCACAACGCGCCGCACTGCTGGGCCTGCTGGTCAACGCGGCGCTGGCCGTGATCAAGCTGACCGCGGGGATCGTGGGCCATTCGTTCGCCCTCGTCGCCGACGCGGTCGAATCGCTGGTGGACATCGTGGGCTCGGGGCTGGTCTGGGCGGCGTTCGTCTATGGGGGGCGGCCCCCGGACGAGGACCACCCCTTCGGGCACGGGAAGATCGAGGCGATGGCCGGCATGGCCGTCTCGTTGATGGTGATCGGTGCCGGGATCGGGATCGCGATCGAGGCATCGCGGCAGATCCTCACGCCGCACCACGCGCCGGCGCCGATGACGCTCGCCGTGCTGCTCGTGGTGATCGTGGTCAAGGAGTTCCTGTTCCGCAACGCCCGCCGGGCGGCGAAGAAAACCGGCAGCACCGCAGGCAGCGCCGACGCCTGGCACCACAGATCCGACGCGATCACCTCGCTGTTCGCGCTGATCGGGATCTCGGCCTCTCTCATCGGCGGACCCGACTGGGCACCCGCCGACGACTGGGCCGCCCTGGCCGCGTCGGCCGTGATCCTCGTCAACGGCGTGATGATCGCCCGGCTCCCGTTCCAGGAACTGATGGACAGCCACGCCCCGGAGGTCGCCGAAAAAGTGACCCGCATCGCGATGCAACACGCCGAAGTCGAATACATCGAACACTGCGCCGCCAGACGCTCGGGCCGGGGCTACCGGATCGTCATGCACACCGAGGTCGACCCCGGCATGACCGTCGAAGACTCGCACCGTCTCACTGGCGTGCTCAAGGAAAACATCCGCGACGCCATGCCCGAGATCGATTCGGTCCTCATCCACATCGAGCCGTACCACCCGACGACGAACGCCCCCCGCCGGGGGTTGCCGAACCGAACTGAAGACCGGGGTAGTTGAAGTTTGTTCGGATTCTTCTGGTCATTCCGAGAAAATGTTTGTGAACTGCCCTTCGAGACGCTACGAATGGAAGTGTGAGGGGCGGGGTACGTCTCGGCGCCGATCGCGCCGCCGCGCTCAGCATCAGATTCACCGCGATTCGTGTTCGAATCCGGCCGCCCGTTCGCCGGGCACCCGCGGTTTCTTTCGCTCGTCGGGGAAATACAGGAGAACCAGAAGATGAGAGTGAACCGATTGACCACCATCGTCGCCGCCGGGCTTGCGGTTTCCGCCGCCCACGCCGCCCGGCCGTGGCTCGCCACCGAGCAACGCGTCGAGCAAAGGGCCGCCGTCGATCACCTCGAACACGCCCTGTTCAGCGCCCTGCCCGCCGAGCAGCGGCTCGCGATCGCCCGCGGCATGGCCGAGCGGGGCAACACCGAAGAGGCCTACAGCCGCGTCGCCGACCTGATCTCGCGCGAGGATTTCGACAACCTCCGCCCCGAGTGGAAGAACGCGATCGAGCGCTTCGAGAAGAACGGCAACCCCGGCATCGCCGCCTGCTTCGCCCCGGGCACGGACCCCACCGTCGTCCAGGCGTTCGAGCAGCTCCTCTTCGGCGAGGGCAACCGCTTCCAGCCCGGGCCGCGGTGGACCTCCACCGCCTACTCCGGCGGCGGCCTGACGCAGGGCGACCCCACCACCATCTCCTATTCCTTCGTCCCCGACGGCACCACCGTCGCCGACGCGGGGTTCGGCTCCGGACCCAGCCAGCTCTTCGCATGGCTCGACGGCGTCTACGGCAACACCGCCACATGGCAGAACCTCTTCCACCAGGTCTTCAACCGCTGGGCAGAACTCAGCGGCGTCAACTACATCTTCGAGCCCAGCGACGACGGCGCCACACAAAGCTCCGACTCGAACCCCGGCGTCCCCGGTGTCCGCGGCGACGTCCGCATCGCCGCCAAGAACATCGACGGCAACTCCGGCATCCTCGCCTACAACTTCTTCCCCAACAACGGCGACATGGTCCTCGACGCGTTCGACTCCTTTTTCAACGTCACCGGCGCCAACTCCCTCCGCCTACGCAACGTCGTCGCCCACGAGCACGGCCACGGGCAGGGCATGAACCACGTCTGCCCCACCAACCAGACCAAGCTCATGGAGCCGTTCGTCTCCACCGCCTACGACGGGCCCCAGCTCGACGACACGCTGCTCACCCAGCGCTTCTACGGCGACCCGCTCGAGGACAACGACAACCCGGCCCAGGCCACCCCGCTCGGGTCCGTCTCCAACGCCTCGTTCACCCAGATCAGCATCGACGACAACAGCGACAACGACTATTTCAGCATCACCGTCGCCCAGGCCGCCGAGATCGACGTCACCGTCACGCCCACGGGCACGACCTATCTCGAAGGCCCGCAGAACAGCAACGGCTCGTGCTCCTCGGGCACCAACTATGACTCGCTCCGCGTCCACGACCTCGGCGTGGACATCATCGACACCGACGGGTTCACCGTCCTCGGGTCGGCCGACAACAACGGGCTGGGCCAGGCCGAGAACCTCTCCGTCGTCGTCGACAGCGCCGGCACCTATTTCGTCCGCGTCCACGGCGACTCCACCAACAGCGTCCAGGCCTACGACTTCGACCTCGCCGTCCTCGACGCCCCGTTCGTCCCCGCGACGATCACGTTCGTCGGCACGCCCCCGACGCAGCTCGACCCCGGCGTGCCCACCCCCGTCACCGTGAGCATCGACCCCAACGACGAAACCATCACGCCCGGCTCGGAAGCCCTCCGCTTCCGCAACGACGGCGGTGAAC
>JALWOY010000103.1 GCA_027083355.1 Phycisphaerales bacterium
CCCTCGCCCCCCGCGTGCACACAAACCCGCTCATCCCCCCGGATCTCGACCCCCTCGGCCCGGCACCGCTCGGCGAACCGCGGCACGAACCGGCCCGCGATCGACTCGTGCACCAGCACACACTCCACCGCGTTGCACGTCGCCGGGGCGCTCGTCTTGGCCGTCACGCAGATCTCCACCGCCTGCTCCACCTCCGCCGACGCGTCGACATAGATATGACACACCCCCCGGAAGTGCTGCACCGTCGGGATTCGGCTGTGCTCGTGCACGAACCGGATCAGGCTCTCCCCGCCCCGCGGGATCACCAGGTCGATGTCGTCGCTCAGTGTCAGCAGGTGCCGGATCTCGTCGCGGTCGCTCGTCGTGATCAGCGACAACGCCTCGGCCGGCGCCCCCGCGCCCCGCAACGCCTCGCGGATCAGCCCCGCCAGCGCCTCGTTGCTACGGTTCGCCTCGTGCCCCCCCTTGAGCAGGCACGCGTTGCCCGCCTTGAAACACAACGCGAACGCGTCCACCGTCACCCCCGGCCGGGCCTCGTAGATCATCATCACCACGCCCAGCGGCGCGCGCACACGCTCGACATGCAGCCCGCTCACCGGGACATCCCACGCCCGGCTCACGCAGTTCACCGGGTCCGGCATCGACGCGATCTGCCGCACCCCCTCGGCCATCTGCGAAAGCGACGCCCCCGTCAACTCCAGCCGACGCAGCTTCGCGCCCGGCAAACCCGCCGCCCGGGCCGCCTCCATATCACGCCCGTTCGCCGCGATGATCTCCCCAGACCGGGCCTCCAGCGAATCCGCCAGCGCCCGAAGCACGGCGTCCTTCGTCTCCCCCGGCAGCGTCTCGATCGCACGCGAAGCGCTCTTTGCTTCCCGGGCCGCCCGCTCGATCTGTTCAAACCCCATAGGTCCGCTCGCTTCCCACAAATCAGCCCGAACCCCGGGCCCGAGGGTTTCACCTGACTACCCGATACCCGCTCGACACGCCCCGCTCAGTCCTGCCCCGTCAGGATCAAATCGTCCCGGTGGATCACCTCATCGCAATAGGTATACCCGAGAACGCCCTCGATCTCCTCCGACCGCTTGCCCATGATCCGCACGATCTCGTCGGCGCGGTAACTCACCAGCCCCCGGGCGATCGTGTCGCCCGCCGCCGTCCGCACGTCCACCGCCGAGCCGATCCCGAACCCCCCCGGCTCGTCCGACTCGACCGACACGATGCCCCCCGGCAGCAGGCTCGCCCCCCGCTCGCGCAGCGCCCGGGCTGCACCGTCGTCGACCGTCAACACCCCGCGGGGCCGGACGGAGTGCGCGATCCACCGCTTGCGTCGCGTGCCCCCGCCCCCGCCCGCGCC
>JALWOY010000104.1 GCA_027083355.1 Phycisphaerales bacterium
TGGTTGCCTGGTAGTGGCCACCCTGGGCCCGGGGTGTGTGGTGCGAGGTGGGTGGCACGGGGGGTGGGGGGGCGGTTCGGGGGGCCGGGGATGTACGGGATGCGGGTGCACCGGGCGGTCCTGGAATCGGGGGTGCCCGAATCGGGGTGCACCGTTCATCTGTGCGATCCGGGGTATGACACGGGCCCGGTGGTGCTGCGACGCCGGTGTCCGGTGCTGGCGGGAGATACGCCGGAATCTCTTGCGGAACGTGTTTTTTCGCTCGAATTGGATGCTTATCCCGAGGCGCTGCAACTTTTGATCGGGCGTGGCGGTATGGGATGAGGGCCGACGCGGGGTGTCGGTGCGCCGCCGGAGCGATGCGTTGATGCGATGTTTCGTGATTTTGCTGGTCTGGCTTGCGTCTTCGACGGGCGTGCGGGGGAGCGTGGCCGGGCCGGGCCCTGACGATGCGGATTCGCTGATCGACGAGGCGGCGTCGGAGATGTCGGCTCGGTCGCGGCATCGCGCGGAATCGTCGGCGTACACGGCGCGGGCGCTGGAGGCATTCCGGCGGGGGGACTACGCCGAGGCGGAGCGTGTGCTGCTCGAACAGCGAGCGATGGACGGCGGGAATTTCGTCGTGCATTACAACCTCGCGTGTGCGTTGGCGGTGCAGGGTCGGCTCGACGAGGCGAACGGGGCGTTGCGTCGGGCCGTGGAACTGGGTTTTTCGAATCGGGGGCAGCTGCTGGCGGACCCCTACCTTGCGCCGCTGCGGGGGACGGAGGCGTTCCGGGGGCTTGTCGATCACTGGGCCGAGGTGCTGGAACGGCAGCGGGCGGCGCGGCTTGAACGGGCGCGGTCATGGATGCGTGGTCGGCTCATCGAGCGAGCGGACGCGGGGCTGCGGATCGACCTGCTGTCGGCGCACGACGAGGCCTCGACGGACGCTGCGATGCTCGAGATCCGCAAGGTTTCGGGGTGGGCCGAGGGTGTGATGCCGGGGCTGCGGGATGCGGCGGTGCTTTCGCCCTATGTGGTTGTTGCGCTTCCCGACCATCGGGACTTTCTGAAATGGGCGTTCTGGACGTACGGGCAGCGTGCCCGTCGGGCGTTCGCGGGGATCGGTGGTGCGTATGAGCACGACCGGAAGCGGCTGGTGGCGCAGGACCTTGGGCCGACGCTGCGGCACGAGTTTTTCCATGTGCTGCACTGGCGTGACATGGATCGGCTGGGACAGGTGCACCCGGTCTGGATTCAGGAAGGGCTGGCGAGCCTTGTCGAAGACATGGACCCGGTACGGATTGTCGAGAAGCGTCGCGGGGGAACGAAAGCGGCGATTGACGGGAACACGAGCGACGGGCCGAGGGGAGTCGATCCACGGTTGATCGCGGGGGATGACGGCGAGCCGGCGGATGGAACAGTGGGACGCGTATCTGCGGATTGCGCGGGGGGCGAACGGTGGGTACCGGCGGCGTCGTGGCGGACGAACATCGTGAAGCGGCAGGCGCGTTCGGGCGGGATGCCGACGCTGGAAGCACTGGCGGGGATGGATCACGTTGCCTTTTCGACGAAGCGTCCGTTGGCGACGTATGCGAATGCGCGGACCGTTTTTCTGTTTCTGGATTCCCGGGGGGTGCTGGGCGCGTGGTACCGGGTGTATACGACCGATCACGAGCACGGGTATGACGCGGACCCGAGCGGGCTTTCGGCGATGGAGTTTGTTCTGGACGAGGAAATCGGGGCGGTCGAGAAGATGTATCGGCTGTGGGTTCGGCGAGAGCTGCGCGAGGTGGCCGAGACCGGGGAACAGCTCCGGGGCGTGTTGGGCGTGGATATCGAGATGGGCGAGGGTGACGGCCCGGTGGTGACGAACTTGCCGCCGGGAGCGAGGCGGCGGACGGGGCTGCGGCTGCGGGACGTGATCACGTCGATCGACGGGCGGCCCGTGGGGGATATGAAGGAACTGATCCGGGTGCTGTCGGATTACGACCCGGGCGAGACGGTGACGGTGACGTACCGGCGGGTGAAACTGCACGGCACGACGTCGATCCGTCTGATCGCGAAGAACTGAGCGGCAGCCCGCGGAAAGGGGATGCGATGCGACGCGGACGGGGATCAATCCTGAAGAAACTGCTGGCGGCGTTGTGTTTGCTCGCCGTGTTGTGCGCCGGGTTTATCGTCTTTCTGTGGGCGCGTGGGGGCGGGACGCCGAACGTTTCGGTTGATTATGTGGCGAAGCTGAACGAGCGTGCGGCGGCGGTGCCGGAGGGGGACCGTGGGTGGCCGATCTATCTTCGGGCGATCGCGCTGCTGCCGCACGGTGATGAAGGGGCTGAGCTGCACGATCTGATGCGGGACGCCGAGCCGGGCGATGCGCGTTGGGCGGATGCTGTGGGGTTCGTGGAGGGGCACGCCGAGGCGATGGGGTTGATCCGTGAGGCGGCGTCGAAGCCGGGGCTGGGTTTGGTGGTTGAGCCGGGGATGCCGAGGGGGTACATGGAAGCCATCGGCCGGGGCGACGAGTACGAGCCGTACACGGGGGGCGAGCCGGCGTTTATGGTGGACGTGGTGCTTCCGCATCTGGGTGAGCTGCGGTTCATGGCCCGGATGCTGCGGGTCGATGCGTTGCTTGCGGCGGAGCAGGGCGACCGGGGTCGGGTCGCGGACGATTTCGGGGCGATGGCGGGGATCGCCCGGCATCTCAAAGAACACTCACTGACGATCAACCAGATTCTGTTCATGCGCATCGGCTTCCTTGTGTCGAACACCGTGCAGGAGATCATCCTGGATTTTCCGGGTGTGCTCGGCGACACCGATCTCGAACAGATCGACCGGGTGATCGCCTCGACATTCACCGGGCCGGGGGCGGAGATCGATTTGACCGCGGAACGGTACAACATGCTGGATTTCATCCAGCGGCTTTTCACCGACGACGGGCACGGCGGCGGGCATATATCAGCCGCGGGGTTGCGGTGGTTCGAGTCTCTCCAATGGTTCAAGGACCAACCGTCGATCCCGACGAACCGGATTGTCGTCGGGTTCCTCTCGCTGTTCTCAACGGGCCGGGCACAGATCACGGAAGAAGTGAATCATTTCCATGACATGCTCGAGGCCCGCATGACGACACCGATCGGGGAGGAATTGCCGGATCGGTACGATGGAGACTTCATGCGGCTCTATGAAACTCCGGACCGGCTCGATCTGGGCCGGAGAATCATTTCATACATGATGCCGGCATACAGCAAAATGCTCTGGACCATCATGAAATCGAAGACCGAGATCGGGGCGGCGCGGGTGGCGATCGCGTTGGAGCGCAGCCGACTCGCGGAGGGGGCTTGGCCGGCTTCGCTGGATGCGCTGGTGCCGGTGTATCTGGATTCGATCCCGGTCGATCCGTTCACGGGCGGGCCGCTGCGGTATGCGTTGGGCGAGGGCGGGCCTGTTGTGTATTCCGTCGGAATGGACCGCGAGGACGACGGTGGGCGTGCGTCACCGAAAGCGTGGCGGTTCGTCAGCGTCGATCATGTGGAGGACTATCTGAAAAACGACGCGGAGGCGTTCGGCGGGGACTGGGTGCTTTTCCCGAAGCCGGCGGAGGAAGGGGAGTAGGCGGCGCGAACCCGGTTTTCCGAATGCCGGAACGTTATTGCTGATCGGAAGACTTGTCCTTCTCGATCTCGGCGTATGCGTTGTGACTGTGGATCGATTCGTAGTTTTCCGAAGTGATGTGGTACCAGGTGATGCGGTCGTCCGCGTCGAGCATCACGGCGAGATCACGGATGATGTCCTCGACGAACTTGGGGTTGTCGTGGGCCTTCTCGGTGACGAATTTCTCATCGGGTCTTTTGAGGACGGCGTACACGGGGTGGCTGGCGGCACGTTCGAGCAACCGGGCGAGCTCCTCGATCCAGACCCGCGATTTCGTGCGGACGGCGGCCTCGATGCGGCAACGCTGGTTGTGGGCGCCGTATTCGCTGATCTCCTTCGAGCAGGGGCAGAGGCTCGTGGCGGGGGCCGCGACGTGCATGACCATGTCGTCACCGGCGTCGGATGCGGTGCATTCGAACGTGACCTCGTAATTCATCAGCCCCGGGGCACCGGTGACGGGCGCGTGTTTCTCGATGAAATACGTGAAGGAGGCGGTGAAATGCGCGGACTCGGCGTCGAGCCGGTCACGGATGGCCCTCGTGATGACGGGGATGTGTTCCGGTGAGAGGGCTTCTCGGCTCTGCTCGTTGAGGACCTCAAGGAAACGGCTCATGTGCGTTCCCTTTCGGTCATGCGGGAGCGAGACGTACATGTTGATCGTGGCGACGGTGGTCTGTGTTCCGCCGTCGATGGTCGCGAGGCGGACGGGGTAGACGACGTCCTTGACGCCGACACGGTCGATCGCCACACGCCTTGCATCGGCGGTCGACTGGACATCGGGCATGGTTGCGTTGGACGAGCATGTGTCGTGGGGTTTGGTCATGGTGCTCAAGGCCGGCCTTTCGGTGCTGGGCGTTGGATGGCGAGGGACGGTGCTGCAGTGACGAATCGCCGATGGATCTTTTCTGGAATGATTCCGGGTTGCTGTTATCTTATTCCGCCTTTTCCTCGTTCCGGGGATTGTTTGATTTGGATTGTTCCGGGCTTGAGCGTGCGAAGATCTGGAGGCGGTGGCCGTCGGCTTTGAGGCCGCGTTCTTTGCAGAGTTTTTCGCGGAGTTCGATGAGTTCGGGGACTTCGACGGTCTCGACCCGGCCTGTGTCGAGATCGATGATGAGGGTGTTGCCCGTGCGGCCATAGACGAGCTGGTAATGGGCCTGTTCGCGTTCAAACGGAACGGGCTGGATGATGCCGGCGTCTTCAAGGAGTTTGAGGGTTCTGTAGACGGTGGCCTTGCTGACGCTGTGGCCTTCAGCACGGACGCGGGCGAGGAGCTGCTCGGCTTCGAAGAGGCCGTCCATGCTGATGATGGTGTCGAGGATTTGCGCACGTTCGGGGGTGTATTTCTGTCCTTCGGCGCGGAGGTGACGTCGGAAGACGGCGCAGAGGGGGGCGAGGATCTGGGTCTGGGGCGGGGTGTGTGTCACGCGGAATCATACGGCCGCTTAGACTCGGCCCATGCCGTTTGGAATCGATGCGGATCGGAAGCCCCCGCGTGGGCCCGTGCTGTGGGCGTTGTGGGTCGGGGCGTTGCTTGTACTCGTGGCGGCTGCTGGTTCGATCGGGGGCACGCTCGGGCCGGTGTCGGCGCTGGCGGTGGTGCTGGACACCCTGTTGCGGTCGGGCTGGCCGGTGGGCGTGTTTTTCATCGCGGCGTGGGGCGCGGGGGCGTGGTTCGGCGGCGGCATAGTGGCACCGGTTCGGTTTAGTTTCGGTTTGGCGTTGCTGCTGACGGTCGGGGCAGTCTTGGGGATGCTGGGGGTACTCTCGACGGCGACGGCGTGGGGGCTGGTGCTGATTGGTGCCGCGGGCGGGGTACGAGAACTGCGGGGGGCGCGTGGACGGCCCGCTCTGCGGCCGCCGGGGGGCTGGATGTGGGTGTCGCTGCCCGGGATAGCGCTGTTGCTGACGGCGGCGTCGAGCCCGCCCGGCGTGTTGTGGTCGAGTGAGTACGGCGGGTACGACGTGCTGAGCTACCACCTCGAACTGCCGAAGGAGTGGCTGGCGAACGGGAACACGCGGCCGGTGCTGCACAACGTCTATTCGTTTCTGCCGGGGTGGGTCGAATCGGCGTATGCCTTGCTTGGGT
>JALWOY010000105.1 GCA_027083355.1 Phycisphaerales bacterium
GATCTCCCCGCCCCCTCCATCCCCTCGCCGATCCGCCTCGACACGAAAACGATCTCCGACCGCTTCAGCCGCGGCGGCCGACCGATCTTCCCGGACCCCATGTCCCGACGCCTCGCCGATGAACGCTTCATCGTCCGACGCCCCGCCGACCACGACCCATCCCGACCCGCCGGCCTGCTCGTCTGGATCAGCCCGACCGACAACGCCGGCCTCCCCGATCAGATCCTTCCCGCGACCGACGGGCTCGGGCTGATCGTCATCTCACCCACGAACGCCGGCAACGACCGCCCCGCCGTTGATCGCCTCCAACTCGCCCTCGACGCCGTCGCCACCGCGGCGGACAGGTGGTGGATCGACCCCGACCGCGTCTACATCGCCGGCATGTCCGGCGGTGGACGCATCGCCTCGATGCTCTGGGCATGTTTCCCGGACTTCTTCACCGGCGGTGTCGGTGTCGTCGGCATGAATTCCGACCACCTCATCGGCATCGGAGACGGGCGGTTCTGGCCGAAAAGTTTCTCACGCCCCGCCGGCCCCCTCGGCCGATCCATCGCCGATCACCGTTTCGCCGCAATCTCCGGGCCGCAGGATTTCAATTTCAACGAGATCCGCGCACGAATCTCACACGCCAGACGCGACGGCCTGCACGCCCGCCTCTTCGATTTCGCCGATCAACGACACGCCATGCCCACGCCCGAGCATTTCACCCAGGCACTCACATGGGTCCACCAGCGATACCTCGACGACCTCGCCGAGAAAACCGAAAAAGCGGACCGCCTCCTGAACGCCTACAAGGCGAAGTTCGGCGACACCCCGCCGACAAACAACCGCGCCCGCCGGATGCTCGAACGCATCACACTCGTCGGCCCGTGGACCCAACCCGCATGGCACGCCGCCGAACTGCTCGGCTACGTGAAGGCCGCCGCACCCTCCGCCGATCCCGGCTCATCCCCCGATTCATCCCCGGAATCCCCTCCGGGATCGCCCCCGCCGCCCTGATCCGTTTCCATCCGTCGGAGGACGGCCGTCAGCTCGTGCTGCAGCTTGGCGATGATGTTGTAATACATGATCAACGCGACCAGCAGCGCCGGCAGCAGGAAACAGATCAGCACGCCCGCCGCGCCGAAAAAAGTCATCAGCGGGATGAACCAGACACGGAATTTCGCCTTGCGATAAATCGCCACGCTCGGCACACGCAGCGCCAGATCGCGGACCACCAACATCCCGAACACGACGATCAGCACCTCAAGCAGGATCACGACCACCACGCTCAGAAGTGTCAGCACCCCCCCCAGCCCCCCCAGCCCCGACAGCCGCAAGATGAAAAACCCGACCAGCGTCAGCGCATAGATCACCGCGGCGATCAACACAACGACCCGCATCGATCGCCCGCGGGCCGAGGCATCGGCCCCGACCGCCGGATCGGACGTCGCCAGCAGCCACCACCCCCACAGGTGCCCGAAGAACATCCCGTGTCGCAGCCAGCCGAGCAGCAGATTGACCAAAAACACGGCCGGTGAATTGGTGTGCATCGGCAACAGAATCGCCGAGATCACCATCGCCAGATAGACGATGAACATGCCCAGGATCGTGTTGCAGATCCACCGCGTCCCGCCCCGCAGCCGACGCACATACGCCGCGTCGCCGAACTCCAGCAGCGGCGTCGGCATCGACCACCGCACCCCGACCCCGCACTCCGGGCACACCCCCGCCGGCGGGAGGCCCGCCAGCGAATACCCGCACCCGACACACCGCACCCGTGCCGGCACCGCCCCCGCCCTCGGCGTAAAAAACCCGCACTCCGGGCACAACGCATCCGCGGGCAACCCGTCGAGCGAATACCCGCACTGAGCGCACCGAACCCCCGAGGCCGTTGTCTCACCGTCCGACGACATCGCCGCAGCGTACCAACCCGATCGACAACCGGCGCCAACCACACCGCCCCGATGAAAGCGCGCCCCAAAGAGGCCCGAGCGGAAGCGAGGGCTTACGACTTTCTCCACCTTCTTGGTGGGGCAGGCGTCCCGCCTGTCTCTCCTTCCTCTTCATGTTCTCGTGGGACGGGCTTCCAGCCCGTCTCTCCATCTCTTTCAACTTCCTCCCAAAAGAGGCCCGAGCGGAAGCGAGGGCTTCCTCGATCCCACTCCGCTACCTCGGGTACCTCGCCTCTCCGAGCCGAGCTCTCCCCCTCTCCGAAGCCCAGTACCCCGACCCAGTCGCACCGGACCGTGCTTCTCAACCAACAGACGCCGACGCTGAGCCTGCGAAGCGTCGGATGCTCCGCCCACCCAAGCGTGCCGACACCTCCCCCCCTCTCCCCGCCTCGCGGGGAGAGGGCCGGGGTGAGGGGCTCTCTCTTCTTTCTACTCCATCTCGTGGGACGGGCTTCCAGCCCGTCTCTACTTCATCTTCATGTTCTCGTGGGACGGGCTTCCAGCCCGTCTCTCCATCGCTCTCCCCGCAAAAGAGCCCGGAGCGTGAGCGACGGGCCGGGTTTCAAACAGCTCCTCGCAGGACCAACTTCCAGCTCCACCGGACCGTGCTTCTCAACCAACCAGACGCCGACGCTGAGCCTGCGAAGCGTCGGTTCCCACACGATCCACACAACCCGCCGAAACCTACCTCCCTCTCCCCGCCTTGCGGGGAGAGGGCCGGGGTGAGGGGCTCCTGATTCTCCTCCCCTTCCTCCACCTCGTGGGACAGGCTTCCAGCCCGTCTCTCCATCTCTCTCCCCGCAAAAGAGCCCGGAGCGTGAGCGACGGGCCGGGTTTCAAACAGCTCCTCGCAGGACCAACTTCCAGCTCCACCGGATCGTGCTTCTCAACCAACCAGACGCCGACGCTGAGCCTGCGAAGCGTCGGATTCCCACACGATCCACACAACCCGCCGACACCTCCCACCCTCTCCCCGCCTTGCGGGGAGAGGCCGGGGTGAGGGGCTTTCTCCTTTCTCCTCCATCTCGTGGGACAGGCTTCCAGCCCGTCTCTTCCCCATCTCCATCTCTCATTCCCCAAAGAGGCCCGAGCGGAAGCGAGGGCTCACGAATCCCACAAAACAAGGAATGCGCACTCGCCCCCGCCGCGCACACACCCACTTCTCCCCGTTCACCCTGCCTCTTCGGTCGTCCGTTCCGCGCCCAGCCCCGCCTCGCGGGGCAGCGTGTTCACAGACGCGATCTCCGGCAGTTCCTTCGCGCTCTTCGCACCCGCCTCCTCGAACCGACGAAGCGTCGGCGTCAAACGCGACTGGATCGACCCCACCGCCTCGTTGTATTTCCGTGTCGCCCGCTCAAGCACCCGCCCCAGATCATCGATGTGCCCGAACGCCACCGACGCCCGCTCGTGCAGTTCTTTCCCCAGCTCGAACAACTCCCGCGCCTGCTCGGTCAACGCGTGCTCGCGCCAGCCCACCGCCACCGCACGCAGCAGCCCGATCAGCGTCGCCGGGCTCGCAAGGATCACCCGCGAATCCGCCGCCGTTTCCAGCAGGTCCGGCCGACGCGCCAGCGCCGCGTCCAAAAAGTGATCCCCCGGCACGAACATCACCACGAAATCCGGCGACCCCTCGTACCGCTCCCAGTACCCCTTCTTCGACAGTTTCGCCGCCTGCCCCGCCACGTCCGACGCGAACTTGTCCAGCAGCCGCTCACGCTCGTCCGCGTCCATCACCTCCACCGCACGCACATACGCGTCGATGTTGCACTTCGCGTCCACCACCACCACCCGGTCGTTCGGCAGGTGCACGATCATGTCGGGCCGGAGCGACTTGCCCTCGTCCGACGTCGTCGTGCTCTGCTCGTCGAAATCGCAATACGCCACCATCCCCGCCAGCTCCGCCACACGCCGCAGCTGGATCTCGCCGTACCGCCCCCGCACCTCGGGTCGGCTGAACGCCTGCACCAACTTGTCCGTGCTCGTGCGCAGGTCCCTGCTCGCCTCGGCCGTCATCTCCACCCGCTCACCCAGCCGCTCAAGCCGCTCGCGCGTCTTCTCAAGCGTCTCCCCGATCGGCTTGACCAGCGCCTCCACCGCCTTCTTCCGCTGTTCCAGATCCCCCTCGGCCTGCTTCATCTGACCGGCGAAACTCTCCTTCGCCTGTTCGAGGAACCGCTTCGTGCTCACATCCAGCACCTTGCCCGAAAGCGCCTCGAACTGCGCCTTCAAATCCGCCTCACGCTCACGAAGCCAGTTCTGCAGCCGCGTCTGTTCCTGCTGGTGCTGCTGCTCACGCTCGGCATACAACCGCCGGTCGGCCGCCCGCTGCTCACGCTCCGACGTCAACTCGACCGCCAACTCGTGCGCCCGCGCCTCGGCACGGTCCAGATCCGCCCGCAGCGTCGCGATGATCGACTCCTGCTTGCCCACCTCTTCCAGCCGACGAGCCTCCGACCGCTCAAGGGCACGCCCCGCTTCCTCCGCCTCCGACTTCGCCCGCGCGACCTCCCCCGCAGACCGAACCCGCTGCACAACGAGCCAGACCGTCACCGCCACGGACAATGCCAACGCGACACTCAGAACAAGCGTTTCCATCACAACAGCCTACGCCGACTCGACCACACGACAAGCCGCCACGGCTGACAACACCACGTCAACACGCGACGAAACCCGCCCCGAACGCACCAGCATTCAAAAAAAATTCGAGCCGACCGATCCGATGTCCGGCCGACCCGGCGGCCCAGGAAACAGGCCGCCAAAGGACGCGGTGGGATTCGAACCCACGACGGCTTACGCCAGCGGATTTGCAATCCGCCCCCTTAGTCCACTCGGGCACACGTCCGATCGCCGGTATCCTCCGGCGCCGATGACAAACGCTACAACCCCCCGGCCCACGGGTCAACCCGCCCGCCCCGGAGTACGATCACGAGCACCGATCCCCGCCCCGGGCACACATGCAGGAGCCGAGGCCCACGACAGACCGATGGAGAAAACATGACCCTCCTCGCCACCCTGATCCCCGCCGTGATCGCCGCCGGCCTCATCCAGGGCCCCGATGATGACCCCCAGATCGACGACGCCGAACGCCTCGCCCCCAGACCCCCCGCAGAACTTCAGGTTTTTTCTCCAACCAACCCCGAAAACAGCCAACCCGTCCGGCCCGGCCTCACAAAAGGACAGGACTGGGCCGAGATGCTCGAACCCGCCTGGCCCGGCGCCGTCGCCCCGACCCTCCTCCCCGAACGGACTTTCCTCAACAAAGTCACCGGAACAGTCCTCCGCGGCCCAAACGACACGAGAATATTCGTCCCCGCCCAAACACAGTCCGCCCCCACACCGAGAGCAATGCTCATCCTCCCGTGCACCGTCCTCGAACGCTTCGATACTTACACACTCGCGGATGCCGACCGTGTCGGCGTGACACTCAGCGGCCAGGTCTTCCTCTACAACGACCGCAACTACATCCTCCCGACGCTCATGCAGATCTCGTCAACCGCTGGCTCGCCCCCCCCGGCGACGACAACCGCAACCACCACCACGCCCCCCACCAGACTTGACGACTCAGACGAGCCCGCCCCGCAACCCCCGACGAACACCCAGACGGACACCCAGACGGACACCCGGAAGACCACGCCCGCCGACCCACCCGCCGACAACCCCCCCGCCGCCCCCCCGCCGGCCCACCCCGCCCGCCCCCGCCCCCCCCCCCGCCCCCCCCCCCCCCCCCCCACCGCCGCCCCCCCCC
>JALWOY010000106.1 GCA_027083355.1 Phycisphaerales bacterium
GACGTGCGGCTCGTCGTCCCCCCTTCACGCCCCGTCCCGTGAACCCCGATACCCTAGCCCCGTGACCAGCACACTCATCACCGACGCACGCGTGATCGACCCCGCCTCCGGCCGCGACGAGACGGCCGACGTCGCCATCCGCGACGGGCTCATCGCCGAGATCGGCCCGGGCCTCGATCGATCCGACGCCGACACCGTCATCGACGCCGCCGGGCGGATTGTTTCGCCGGGTCTCATCGACCCGCACGTCCATCTCCGCGAGCCCGGGGCCGAGCACAAGGAGACGATCGAGACGGGCACCCGCGCCGCCGTCAGCGGGGGGTTCACCGCGGTCTGCTGCATGCCGAACACCGCCCCGGCGATGGACCGCCCCGAGATCCTCTATTTCGTGACGAGCCGGGCGAGAGAGACGGCCCACTGCCGGGTCTTCCCGGTCGCGGCCGCGACGGTGGGCCGGCGTGGCGAGCAGATGGTCGAGATGCACCTGTGCCGCGACGCCGGCGCGGTCGCGTTCAGCGACGACGGCGACGTGGTCCAGTCCGCCGGCATGATGAAGGCGATCCTCAACACCCTCGGCGAGCTCGGCAGCGTCTTCATGCAGCACTGCCAGGACACCACGCTCACGAAGGACGCCGCCATGCACGCCGGCGCTATCTCGACCCGTCTCGGCCTGACCGGCTGGCCCCGTGAGGCCGAGGAGATCATCATCGAGCGTGACGCCCGGCTGGCGGGTGTCACGGGCTGCCGCTACCACGTCCAGCATGTGTCGTCGGCGGGCTCGGTCGAGATCATCCGCCGGGCCCGGGCCGAGGGTGTGCCGATCACGGCGGAGGCCACCCCGCACCACCTGACGCTCACCGACGAGGCGTGCGACGGGTTCGACACCGCCGCGAAGATGAACCCCCCGCTCCGCGAGCGTGCCGACGCCGAGGCGCTTGTCGAGGGCGTCGCCGACGGTGTGATCACGGTCCTGGCGACCGACCACGCCCCCCATGCCGCCGACGAGAAAGCCGCCCCGTTCGAGGACGCCCCCTTCGGGATCATCGGGCTGGACACGGCGTTGCCGATCTATATCGAGGCGTTGGTCACCTCGGGGATGATCACCTGGCCCGAACTGATCGAGAAAATGACCATCAACCCCGCCCGGCTCTGCGGGCTCGACGCCCGGGGACTGGGCATGCTCACCCCCGGCGGGCCGGCGGACCTGACCATCATCGACCCCGACCTCGAATGGACCGTCACACCGCGGGAGCTGGCGGGCAAGAGCACCAACACCCCCTGGATGGGTCGCACACTGCGGGGCCGGGCCGTCATGACCTTCATCCGCGGCACCGCGGTGATGGACCGTCTGTGTCGCACAGAAAACGTGCTTTTCTCCCGCCCGGCGCTCTCCGAGGCGGTCCCGTCCATCTAAAGTTCCGCACAAAAGCACCCGACGCCGACCGGTGCCCCCGGCCCCGAACGGCGCCGAACATCCGGGGAGAACGCCCAGACGCGGCGCCCGACACCACCCGAAAGGACAGCGAGATGACAGTGAAAATCGGCATCAACGGCTTCGGACGCATCGGCCGGCTCTTCTACCGGGCCGTCTCGCAGAGCAGCGATTTCGAGATCGTCGCGGTCAACGATCTGGTCCCCGCCCCCAACCTCGCCTACCTGCTCAAGTACGACACGATGCACGGGCGTTTCCGCATCGGGGGCGAGCTCGCCGAGGTCGTCGCGGACGACTCGGGCTTCACCGTCAACGGGAAGAAGACGCGCACGCTGTCCGAGCGTGACCCCGCGGCTCTTCCCTGGAAGGACCTGGGCGTGGACTATGTTCTCGAATCGACGGGCCTGTTCACGAAGGGCGAGGACGCCGCCAAGCACCTCGAGGGCGGCGCCAAGCGTGTGCTGATCAGCGCCCCGACCAAGACCCCCGACACCGTCAAGACCCTGTGCTACAAGGTCAACCACGAGAACTACGACCCCGCGACGGACAAGATCGTGTCGAACGCCTCGTGCACCACGAACTGCCTTGCCCCCGTCGCCAAGGTGATCGTGGACAACTTCGGGCTGCCCGAGGGCCTGATGACCACCATCCACGCCGTCACCGCAACCCAGCCCACACAGGACGGCCCGACGAAGAAGGACTTCCGCGGTGGGCGCAACGGCTACCAGAACCTCATCCCCGCGAGCACCGGCGCCGCCAAGGCCGTGGGGCTTTGCATTCCGGAGGTCAAGGGCAAACTCACCGGGATGTCCTTCCGCGTCCCGACCGCCGACGTCTCGGCCGTCGACCTGACGTTCAAGACCGACAAGGCCACGAGCCTGGACGAGATCAACGCGGCCATGAAGGCGGCGGCCGAGGGCCCGATGAGCGGCGTGCTGGGCTACACCGATGAGCAGGTCGTCTCGAGCGACTTCATCGGCGACACGCACAGCAGCATCTTCGACTCGGCCGCGGGCATCGAGCTGAACGCCAACTTCTTCAAGGTCATCTCGTGGTACGACAACGAGGCCGGCTACGCCAACCGCTGCGTCGACATGATGAAGATGTTCGCCGCCAACGACTGACGCCCGCGTACAACATCGCAACGCTCTCCAAACGCCCCGCCCGCCGGGGCGTTTTTTCTGCTCCCGCCCTCCAACGCCCTTCCCCGCCCCGCTCTCTTCACAACGAGCCCGGGGATTCTCTCTTGTCCTCTCCCTCCCCCTCTGGTGGGACAGGCGTCCCGACTGTTTCTCCCGGCACTCCCAGTCCTCCTTATAAAGCCCTCGCTCCCGCTCGGGCCTCCTTCCGCTGCACATTCTGCAACGTAAAAGAGCTCCGAGCGGGAGCGAGTGCTCAAGGTGAATCCGAAAGCACCCGGAGAACGGGCCCGTCGCTGACGCTCCGGGCTCTTTGTCGAAGCGTCAGGTGATCATGAGATCCGAGCGGGAGTGAGTGCTTCCCCCCACCCGTCACCCACCTGAAAACAGGCTCTCCAGAATCACGTCCCGCACACCCTCCATCGGCATGACGCCCCCGGGCGACCGCCCCCGATCCCCGATCAACACCGGGCCGTGCACCGGCGGATCCGCGGGCCGACCGTGCGAGCCACGCACCAGAGAAGTGTCCAGCGGGATCACGTCCATCAACGCCCGGAAGCCCAGCTTCTTTTTCAGCAGCGTCGCCGCGATCTTCAGTTTCGGGCACCGGATCTCCGGGTCGATGAACAGCTCGCACGGGTCATACCCCGGTTTGCGGTGGATATCCACCGTGCGCGCAAAGTCCGGCGCCCGTGTGTCGTCGAGCCAATAGCAATAACTGAACCACCGCCCCGGCCGCGACACCAGCACGAGATCACCCGCCCGCTCGTGGTCGATCGCGAGAGCCCGCTTTCCGTCGTCGTCCAGAACCAGATCGACGCCTTCCGTGCGCTCGCACAACGCCCTGACCGCGGGCAGGTCCGCCGCGTCGCGGACATAGACATGCGCCACCTGATGGTCCGCCACCGCAAACGCCCGGCTCGCCCCCGCGTCGAGCAACTCCAGCCCCTCCTCCTCTCGAACCCGCACCAAGCCCTCGCCCCGTAGCACGCGGTTGATGTGCACCGCGTCCGACACCGGCTCGACGCCGTACTCGCTGACGATCAACACCCGCGTCCCGCGGCTCTGGAAGTGATCCAGCAACGACCCCACAACCGCGTCGATCTCGGTGTCGGCGGCCCTCGCTTCCTCGCTCGCGGGGCCGAACTTCTGCAGGGCGTAATCCAGGTGCGGCAGGTAGATCAGCGAAAGCGTCTGGTCGTGCGCACGGTCCACGCGGATCGACGCCTCGGCGATCCATCGGCTCGACTCGATCGACGCCGCCGGCCCCCAGAACCGGAACAGCGGGAACGCGCCCAGATCGGCCTGCAAACGGTCGCGCAGTTCCGACGGCTCGCTGTAGCAGTCCGGGATTTTCCGCCCGTCCGCCTTGTAGATGGGCCGGGGCGTCACCGACCAGTCGGCCGACGAATACATGTTGTACCACCAGAACATCTGGGCGCACGTCACCGAAGGGTCACGCCGCCGCGCCGTCTCCCACACCTTCTCGGCGTGGACCAGCCGATTCGATTGCTTCCAGAACCGGACCTCCGCGCTTTCGCGGTCATACCACCCGTTGCCCACGATCCCGTGCTCGTGCACCGGCACCCCCGTCAGCATTGCGCTCTGCGAGGTCGTCGTCACCGCGGGCAGCGGTGGCGTCAGGTGTGTCAGCGCACCCGACTCGGCAAACGCCTTCAGACGCGGCATGTGCGCACCGATCCGGCTCTCGGTCAGCCCCACGACATCGATCACGACCGTCTTGTGCGGCATGTCACGTCCCCGCGATCAGGCGGTGCGACACCGCCGTCAACATCCAGAACAACACCGCCGCCGAGGCGAGATCGACCCGCCCGATCGCCGCCAGCAGCAGCGCGTCGGCCAGACAGTACCCCGCGATCCAACCCGATATCGCCGCGGGGATGCGGCCGCGGGTCGCCCGCCGCGCCGCGAGGACTGACCACGCGAGAAAACCGATGCCGGCGATCGCCACCCACACCGGCCGGTCGGGCCGGTACTCCACCGCCGCGATGAGGAACGGCATCGGCACGAGCCACGCCCATGCACCACCGATGCGCGCGCCGGCGAGGTCCTCCCGCCGAGCCGCGAGGGTGAGCAGGACGGTGTAAAACCCGATCGCGGCCGACGCGGGCCGGACGGCGTGGATCATTTCACCCGACACCATCGCCGCCGCGAGCGGGTAGAGCAGCGCCCGGCAGCCCGCCATGAAGACGACCGACCACGCCGACCGTTTGTGCAGCCAGTTGTAGAAAACGATGCACGCGGCCAGGGCGAGGGCGAGAAGCGTTGCATGCAGTCGGCCCGGCACGGGTCGGCTCGCGGGGATCGCGACGCCCGCGAACAGGCAGACGGCGGACAACACATACGCGGTCGTCCGGTCGAGTTGTCCCCGTGCGATCGGGCGGTTTTTTTTGTGCGCACGATCCCAGTCCGCGTCGGCCGCGTCGTTGAGCAGCATCCCGCCGAGGTACAGCAGGCTGCCCGCCGCCACCGCGAACAGGAACGGGGCCGGTTCGATCTGATCGGTGGCTATCCGACCGAGGGCCGCCCCGACGAGCACGTTGGTCCAGACCGTGGGCAGGTTGCTGATGCGTCCTGATTCGGCCAGTGCCCGGAGCATGGCGGACGATAGAACAAGGATTTGCGCTTCGTATCGAGTGAGATACGGTGATTTTGCGGTGAGAAAGAACCCCTCACCCCGGCCCTCTGTCAGCAAAGCGGGGAGAGGGGGGGGAGTAAGCCCTCGCTTCCGCTCGGGCCTCTTCATCACCTGACGCTTCGACAAAGAGCGCGGAGCGTCAGCGACGGGCCCGTTCTCCGGGTGCTTTCTGATTCACCCAGAGCCCTCGCTTCCGCTCGGGCCTCATTTTGGAGGAAGTTGAAGGGGATAGAGAGACGGGCTGGAAGCCTGTCCCACCGAGGGAGAGGAAGAGGAGACAGGCGGGACGCCTGTCCCACCAGAGGGAGAAGGAAAAGGAGAAGAGAAAGTCCCCGGGCTTGCGGGCCTTTTGCATCATGCGGCGATTGGGAGCTTTCTTTTTCGTCGGTGTGCCGCGTCGATGAGGAGTTTTCCGATCACCCAGCGTTCGACGCGGCCCCGCCGT
>JALWOY010000107.1 GCA_027083355.1 Phycisphaerales bacterium
GGGGACACGGGGGACGGGTGATGCGGGCCGTGCGGATTGTGCGGGCGGGCAAGAGGGGAATAAACCGGGCGGACGGGCCGATGGAACGTTCACCGCGGCGGATTTGATCTTCAAATCGCTCGATTTGAAGACCGCTGAAAAAAATTTGACGTTCAAATCGCTCGATTTGAAGACCGCCGAAGAAAATTTGACGTTCAAATCGCTCGATTTGAAGACCGCCGAAGAAAATTTGACGTTCAAATCGCCCGATTTGAAGGCCAAAAAAGATAATTTGGCTTTCGAAGAAGCCCCGTCAGCTTTCGAAGAGGCCTCGTCGGCTTTCGAAGAAGCCTCTTTGACTTTCGAAGAAGCCTCGTCGGCTTTCGAAGAAGCCTCGTTGACTTTCGACGAGGCCTCTTTGACTTTCGAAGAAGCCTCTTTGACTTTCAAAGAAGCCTCGTTGACTTTCGACGAGGCCTCTTTGGCTTTCAAAGAGGCCGCTTTGAAGATCAAACGGAGCCGCGTCGAGGTTCAAAGAAGCCGCGTCGAAGGCCGAATTGGCCGGTTGATGTGCACAGTGACGCGTTGGGGCTGTGCCGCCGGGGCCCTCCGTGGTGAACACCGCCTCTTGAGCTCCGTTTCCTCCCGCACGGGTCTTGTGCGGGGGGCAAGGTTCGTTTATCATTCGGTTCCGCCGCTTGGTCCGTGGTACGGGGTCGGCCGTCGACACGCGGCATGTCCGAGCGTCCGGTGAGAGGAGATCAGGAGCATCAAGATGACCACGCCAACCGCATGTTCACGACTCGCCCTGACGCTGGCGACCGCCGCGGCGGTCTCGCTCGTGGCGGCCCCGCCCGCCCATGCCCAGGGCTGCACCGGCCCGTTCTTCCCGGGCCAGAGGCTCGCCGTGGGCGATGAACAGCAGGGCGTGGCCCTGGGCGTTGGACCGCGGAGCGTCACACTGGGCGATCTGGACGGGGACGGTGACCTCGACGTGATCGTGACCACCAGCGACGACAACATGGGTGTGTTTCGCAACAACGGGAACGGGACATTCGCCAACGAGATCCACTACGTCGGGGTGGGTGATGGACCGTATAGCGTCGCGCTGGGTGATCTGGACGGCGATGGCAGCCTCGACGTGGCCGTGACCAATTGGAACAGCAGAGATACAAGCGTACTGCTCAACAACGGGGCCGGGATATTCGCCGTCCAGACCCACTACGCCGTGGGTTTTTTCCCGCGCGGCGTGGTGTTCGGCGATCTGGACGGCGACGGCGACCTCGACATGGCCGTGGCCAACTCGGGCAGCGACGACACAAGCGTGCTGCTCAACAACGGGGACGGGACATTCGCGACCGAGTCCCGCTACGACGTGGGCAATTACCCGCGGAGCGTCGCGCTGGGCGATCTGGATGGGGACGGTGACCTCGACATGGCCGTGGCCAATGACTCAAGCGACGACACGAGCGTGCTGCTCAACAACGGGGACGGGACATTTGCCGCCCAGACCCGCTACCCCGCGGGCGATGGGCCACGGAGTGTGGCGTTGGGCGATCTGGACGGCGACGGTGACCTCGACATGGCCGTGGCCAATGACTCAAGCGACGACACGAGCGTGCTTCTCAACAACGGTGACGGGACATTTGCCGCCCAGACCCGCTACCCCGCGGGCGATGGGCCGCAGAGCGTCGCGTTGGGTGATCTGGACGGTGATGGCGACCTCGACATGATCGTGGCAAACCGCGACAGTGATGACACGAGTGTGCTGCTCGGCAACGGCGACGGAACCTTCGCCGACGAGACCCGCTTCATCGCGGGCGATGAGCCTGAGTGCATCGCGCTGGGCGATCTGGACGGCGACGGCGACCTCGATATCGCCGTGGCCAACTTCAACAGCGACGACACGATCTTGCTGCTCAACAAAGGGGATGGGACGCTCGCTGCCCAGACCCGCTACGCCGCGGGCGAAAAGCCGCTGAGCATCGCATTGGGGGATCTGAACGGGGACGGCGACCTCGATATGGCCGTGGCCAATCGAAACAGCGACGACACGAGCGTGCTGCTCGGCAACGGCGACGGGACCTTCGCCATCCAGACCCGCTACGGCGTGGGCGATTTCCCGCGGAGTGTCGCGCTGGGCGATCTGGACGGCGACGGCGACCTCGACATGGTCGTGGCCAACGGGAGTAGTGACGACACGAGCGTGCTGTTCAACGACGGGGACGGGGCATTTTCCGCAGAGACCCGCTACGCCGTGGGCGATGCACCACGGAGCATGACGCTGGGTGATCTGGACGGCGACGGCGACCTCGACATGGTCGTCGCCAATGTCGGCAGCGACGACATGAGCGTGCTGCTCAACAACGGGGACGGGACCTTCGCGAGCCAGACCCGATACGCCGCGGGCGATGCACCGCGGAGCGTGGCGCTGGGTGATCTGGACGGCGACGGCGACCTCGACATGGCCGTTGGAAACGGCGCCGACGGCATGAATGTGTTTCACAACAACGGGGACGGGGGATTCGACATCCAGATCCACTACGCAGCGGGCGTCGGGCCGACGAGCGTGGCGTTGGGCGATCTGGACGGCGACGGCGACCTCGACATCGCCGGTACGAGTGGCGGCATCGTCGGCACCATCGACCGCGATATGAGAGTGTTTCTCAACAACGGGGACGGGAGATTCGTGGTCCAGACCCGCTACACAGCGGGCGACGTACCGGTGAGCGTCGCGCTCGGTGATCTGGACGGCGACGGCGACCTCGACATGGCCGTGGCCAACTCCGAAAGCGACGACACGAGCGTGCTGCTCAACAACGGAAGCGGGGTATTTGCCAGCCAGGCCCGCTACTCCGCGCACGAACAGCCGAACAGCGTCGCCTTGGGCGATCTGGACGGCGACGGCGACCTCGACATGGTCGTGGCAAACGGCGGCGAGTACTACGGCGATACCCCCGACGGCGACATAAGCGTACTGCTGAACCAGTGTGTGACCGATTTCTGCCCGGCCGACCTGAACGGCGACGGCAAGCTCGACCTCGCCGACATCAGCGCCTTCTTGAGCGGCTATCTTGCCTCCGACCCGATCGCGGACTTCGACGGCGACGGCGATCTGGACCTCGACGATGTCGGGGCCTTCGTCTCATCGTTCAACGCCGGTTGTCCGTGATACCGGTGATGGGAGCATGACCCTCCGCCGGTTGCTGTGCCCGGGTCGATCGGTCAACAGTACGGGGCCGGGCGTCGACACGCGGCGAGTCTGCATGGCTTGTGAGAGATGAACAGAAGATCAGGAGCATCGAGATGACCACGCAAACCGCACGTTCACGACTCGTCCTGACGCTGGCGACCGCCGCGGCGGTCTCTCTGGTGGCGACCGCGCCCGTCCACGCCCAGGGCTGCACCGGCCCGCTCTTCCCGGGCCAGAGGTTCCTCGTGGGCGATGCGCCGTCGAACGTGACGTTGGGCGACCTGGACGGCGACGGCGACCTCGACATGGCCGTGGTCAATGTCGGCAGCGACGACGTGAGCGTGCTGATCAGCAACGGGGACGGGACATTCGCGCCCCAGATCCGCTACGCCGTGGGCCATCAGCCGGCGGGCGTGGCGCTGGGCGATCTGGACGGCGACGGCGACCTCGATATGGTCGTGGCCAATGCCACCAGCGATGACCTGAGCGTGCTGCTCAACAATGGGGACGGGTTCTTTACTGTACAGACTTTCTACACCGCGGGCGATTCACCGCGGAGCGTGGCGCTGGGCGATCTGGACGGAGACGGCGACCTCGACTTGGCCGTGGCCAACAATTTCAGCGACGACATGAGTGTGCTGCTCAACAACGGGGACGGCACTTTCGCCGACCAGACCCGCTACGACGCGGGAAATGGGTCGTGGAGCGTGGCGTTGGGTGATCTGGACGGCGATGGTGATCTCGACATGGCCGTCGCCAACGAAGACGGCGACAACACCAGCGTGCTGCTCAACAACGGGGACGGGACATTCGCCGCCGAGACCAGGTATGTCGCGGGCACCGTGCCGACGAGCATGACGCTGGGTGATCTGGACGGCGACGGCGACCTCGACATGGTCGTCGCCAATATCGGCAGCGACGACATGAGCGTGCTGCTCAACAACGGGGACGGGACATTCGCGAACCAGACCCGATACGCAGCGGGCGATTTTCCCCAGAATGTGGCGCTGGGTGATCTGGACGGCGACGGCGACCTCGACATGGCCATCGCCAATGTGCTCAGCGATGACATACACATGCTGCCGAACAACGGGGATGGGAGCTTCGCCGCACAGACCCGCTACGACGCGCGCGGTGGGCCGCTGAGCGTCGCGCTCGGCGACCTGGACGGTGACGGTGATCTCGACATGGCCGTGATTACCGGTGGTGGTTTTTCCAATGATAGCAGCGACGACGCACGCGTGTGGCTCAACCACGGGGACGGCACTTTCACCGACCAGACCAACTCCATCGTGGGCGATGCGCCGCGGAGCGTGGCGCTGGGCGATCTGGACGGCGACGGTGACCTCGACATGGCCGTGGCCAACTCCGAAAGCTACGACACGAGCGTGCTGCTCAACAACGGGGACGGAACATTTGCTGCACAGACCCTCTACGCCACGGACCGTGATCCGTGGAGCGTGGCACTGGGCGATCTGGACGGCGACGGCGACCTCGACATGGTCGTGGCAAACGGGAGAGGTGACAACACGAGCGTGCGGTTCAACAACGGGGACGGAACATTCGCTGCACAGACCCTCTACGCCACGGACCATGCTCCGCGGAGCGTGGCGCTGGGCGATCTGGACGGCGACGGCGACCTCGACATGGTCGTGGCAAACGGGAATAGTAACAACACGAGCGTGCGGTTCAACAACGGGGACGGAACATTCGCTGCACAGACCCGCTTCGCCACGGACCGTGATCCGCAGAGCGTGGCACTGGGCGATCTGGACGGCGACGGCGACCTCGACATGGTCGTGGCAAACAACTTCAGCAGCAACAACACGAACGTGCGGTTGAACAACGGGGACGGGACATTCACCATCCGGGTCCGTTACTTCGTGGGCGACTATCCGGTGGGTGTGGCGTTGGGTGATCTGGACGGCGACGGCGATCTCGACATGGCCGTGGCCAACCATGACAGCAACGACACGAGCGTACTGCTCAACAACGGGGACGGGACCTTCGCCGCCCAGGCCCGCTACAACGCGGGCGATGCACCGCGGAGCGTGGCGCTCGGTGATCTGGACGGCGACGGCGACCTCGACATCGCCGTGGCCAACGCCAGCGGCCACGACACGAGCGTGCTGCTCAACAACGGGGACGGAACCTTTGCGAGCCAGACCCTCTACAAGGCGGGAGATTGGCCGTGGAGCGTCGCGTTGGGCGACCTCGACGGCGACGGCGACCTCGACATGGCCGTGGCCAACTTCGACAGTGGCGACACGAGCGTACTACTGAACCAGTGTGTCACCGACTTCTGCCCGGCCGACCTGAACGGCGACGGCAAACTCGACCTGGCCGACATCAGCGCCTTCTTGAGCGGCTTCCTGTCCTCCGATCCGATCGCAGATCTCAACGGCGACGGCATCCTGGATCTGTTCGATCTGGTGGCCTTCGTCACGGCCTTCAACGCCGGTTGCCCGTGATGGGCTGATGCCAGTGATGCAAGCATGACCCGACGCCCGGTCCCCGCGGCCGGGCCGTCGGGGTTGCGCCAAAGAGAGGGAAAGTGCTCGGCTCGGAGAGCCGAGGTACCCGCAGAACAGACAGACCGGGGGTGTCTTGTGCACCGCGGAGATCGCAGAGGGCCGCGGAGGAAAGAGCAGGGATCGGGCGTAACCGATTGATTCACCACGGAGAACATGAAGCCACGGAGCATTGGATCAGCTCAGGGGCTCGCCGTTCCTCCCTCCGTGGTCCTCGGTGGCCCTCCGTGGTGGAAAAGGCGGACAGGGTTCACCGCGGAGAGTGGGAAGAACTCGGCTCGGAGAGCCGAGGTACCCGTCGGTGTCGAATCAGCAAATCAGTAGAGCAGCAAATCGGCCCCGAAGGCCTTCGCGTCGCGGGCATCCATTTCATTTGCTGCTTTCTCGCTTTGCTGCTTTTTCCCACTTTGCTGCTTTGGTCCTCTGGAACTTTGGATCTCTGGCCATCTGGCCATTTGCACATCTGGCCATTTGACCCTCTGGCCATCTGGCCATTTGCTATCTGGCAATCTGTCCCCCCCGCCCCGGAAACCACCCGCCGGGGTACCCGCCGCCCCGCCCGGCGTCTATCCTCTAGGTCCGGCGCCGCCGCCGGGACGAAAGGAAAACCACATGCTCGGACGCGTTTTCAAGGCCTACGACATCCGCGGCGTCTACCCCGACCCACTCACCGACCAGATGGCCTGGCAGATCGGCTACGGCTGCGCCCGATTCCTCCTCGAGGACGCCGAGGCCGCCGGCGAGACCACGCCCATGATGAAGAACGTCCTCGTCGGACGCGACATGCGCCAATCCAGCCCGACCCTCGCCGAGCGGCTCATCGCCGGGCTGACCAACGGCGGGGCCAGCGTCATCGACATCGGCCTCATCGACACGCCGCACATGTACTTCGCCATCAACCACCTCGACTGCGCCGGGGGCGTCGTCGTCACCGCCAGCCACAACCCGCCGCAGTACAACGGGTTCAAGGTCTCGAAACGCCGGGCCAAGCCCGTGGGCGAGGCGACCGGGCTGGCCGAGGTCCGCAAGCGGGCCGCCACCGTCGACCGGACCACCATCGGCGCCCCGGCCGCGGGCCGCGTCGAGCAGCGCGATTTCTGGGACGCCTACCGCCGGCACGTGCTCAAGCACTGCGACCTCGGCGGCAAAAAGCTCCGGATCGTCATCGACGCCTCGAACGGCATGGCGGGCACGATGGTCCCCGAGGTCTTCGGCGCCTCGGGCGAGAACGTCGAGGGGCTGGAGATCGTCCCGCTCAACTTCGACAACAGCAAGGGCGAGTTCGTCCACGAGCCGAACCCGCTGGTGGCGTCGAACCTGGCGCAGCTGCAGGAGGCCGTTCTCGCCGAGAAGGCCGACCTCGGCGTCTGCTTCGACGGCGACGCCGACCGCTGCGTGATCGTCGACGAGCGCGGCGGGATCGTGGGCTGCGACCACCTGACGGCGGCGCTGGTGGGCTACTTCCTCGACGACCGCCCCGGCTCGTCGGTGGTGTACGACCTGCGCTCGACCAAGGCCGTCCCGGAGGAGGTCGCCCGCGCCGGCGGCAAGCCCGTCCGCAGCCGGGTGGGGCACGTGTTCATGAAGCAGGCGATGGCCGAGCACCGCTGCGTGTTCGGCGGCGAGCTCTCGGGGCACTTCTACTTCCGCAGCAACTTCAACGCGGACTCGGGCGCCATCGCGATGGCGACGGTGCTCAGCGCCGCGGCCAGGGCGGGCAAGCCGATCAGCGCGATGATCAAGCCGTTCGAGCGATACCGCCAGTCCGGCGAGATCAACTTCGAGATCGAGGACAAGGACCAGGCGTTGGCCGAGGTCCGCGAGCACTACGCCGGGCGCGGCTCGATCGACGACCTCGACGGCGTGACGGTGGACTGCTTCGACACCGAGGGCTGGTGGGCGAACATCCGCAAGAGCAACACAGAGCCGCTGCTGCGGCTCAACGCCGAGGCCCGCACCGCCGATCTGCTCGCCGAGGTGGTCGAGGAGATCAGCCCGCTGCTCGGTGAACGCGTCGAACACTGAACAAACGGAGCGGGCGACGGGATCGCCCGGGACGGGACCGACGATGAACGTCTCTCAGTTTTTCGACCACTGGTCGATCATCGAGAACCCCTTCCGCGGCGAGGAGGCCCGGCACGACGACGTGCTCGAACGCCTCAACCACGGCGTCACCCGCCCCGGGAGCATGCACTCCGATTTCGAGAAGATCCTCGGCGAACTGAGCCGACCCAGCACCTCCATCGTCTTCGGCGAAAAAGGCAGCGGCAAGACCGCCATCCGACTCCAGATCGCCGACCGCCTCGCCGCCTACAACCGCGAGCACCCGGACTCGAAGATCTTCGTGATCGACTACGACGACCTCAACCAGCCCGTCGCCGAGCTGAACGAACGCTTCGGCGGCGGCAAGGACGAGCTGACCCCGTTCAAGAAGTTCCGCCTCGTCGATCACATGGACGCGATGCTCGCGATCGCCACGGACCGCGTCGTGGCCGCGCTGTTCGGCGAAAGCCCCGACCGGCCCGCCGCGGACCTCGGCGGCGAGCCCGTCAAGGTCGCACGAAGGATGGCGGCCCCGCTCCGACACGACCTGCTCCTGCTCCAGGCCGTCTACGACCCCGCCGACACCGACGGCTCCCGCACGTCGAAGATGCGACGCCTCCTCAGGATCGCCCCCGCCCGCAGCGAGGTCCTCTGGCGGCTCGCCGTCGGTGGGGGGTGGATCCCCGCCGCGGGCATGCTCTTCGTCTGGCTCTTCCCCGGCCAGACCGCCGGCGGGTTCATGCGCGACGTGTTCGGCGTGCTCTTCCTGCTGCTGCTGCTGGCATACCTCGGCGTGCTCGGCAAACGCCTGATCTGGGACCGGATCGCCCTGCGCCGGCTCGCCCGACGCGTCCACGAAGAGATGCGGACCACACCGCGCACCCCCGAGGCCATCGCCGCCTCCCTCGCACAGATCGACCCCGCCAGCCGGTCGCACTCCGTCCTGCCCATGTCCGAAGGCGCCGACGAGCCCCGCTACGCGATGTTCGAAAGGCTCCGCCGCGTCCTCGCCCGGTTCGGCTACCGCGGGCTGCTCGTGCTGGTCGACCGCGTCGACGAGCCCACCCTCGTCAACGGCGACCCCGACAAAATGCGCGAGATCATCTGGCCCCTGCTCAACAACAAGTTCCTCCAGCAGGAACGGTTCGGCGTCAAGCTCCTGCTCCCGCTCGAGCTCCGCCACGCGCTGTTCAAAGAATCCGCGTCGTTCTTCCAGGAGGCCCGCCTCGACAAGCAGGGCTTCATCGAACGGCTCACGTGGACCGGCCCCATGCTCTACGACCTGTGCAACGCCCGCCTCAACGCCTGCCGGGCCGAGGGCGCCGACCCGATCAGCCTCATCGATCTCTTCGATGATGATGTCTCGCGGCAGGATGTCGTCGACGCCCTCGACCAGATGCACCAGCCCCGCGACGCGTTCAAGTTCCTCTACCGCTGCTTCAACGAGCACTGCTCCAACGTGACGGCCGAGGAGGAAGCCTGGCGCGTGCCCAAACTCGTCCTCGACAGTGTCCGCAAGATCGAGAGCGACCGCGTCCAGCAACTCTACCGGGGCATTACCCCCGCGTGATCAAGGACGCCGGGCGGGTGACGCGATGGGAACCACCCGGCGGACAACGACGCGTTTACGCCGATGCGTCAATCCAGCCGCTTGAGGCGGGCGTATTCCAGCACGAGCGTCTTCTTGCCCAGCCCGCGGAAGTTGACCTGCACGCGGGCGCCCGAGCCCGTGCCGTGGACCTCGATCACCCGGCCCTCGCCGAACTGCGGGTGGCGGACCCGCGAGCCGGGCGGGAAGCGGCCCGCGGACGACGGTTTGCCCGCGGGTTTGCGCGTCAGCCTGATCGCGGCGAGTTTTTCTTCCATCGAACCCGTGGCCATCGGGCTTTCGTCGAAGCCGTCGCCGCCGCCCGACCACGCGTCGGACTGGTCCGATCGCACGACGTGCCCGGCCCCGATCTCGTCGAGGAACCGGCTCGGGATCGTCCGCTCGGACATCCCCCGCACGGTGCGGTACATCGCCGAGGTCATGTACAGCTTCCGCATCGCCCGCGTGATGCCGACGAACGCGAGGCGGCGTTCCTCCTCGAGCGCATCGTCCGAATCGAACGCCCGCGCGTGCGGCAGCGTGCCCTCCTCCATGCCGATCATCGCCACCGCGGGGAACTCCAGCCCCTTGGCCGCGTGCAGCGTCATCAGCGTCACCGCGCCCTGCTCCGGGTCCACCGCGTCGGCGTCGGCGACGAGCGCGATCGATTCAAGATACGCCCGCAGCAACGCCAACAGCGGGGGCACGGGGATATCCGCCCCAATCCGGGCTTCTTCGACACCCGGGAACGCCGCCGGGTCCGCCTCGGGGTCGTATTCGTCCTCGAACTGCCGGGCGCTGCTGATCAGCTCGTCGAGGTTGTCGAGCCGCTCCTCGTCCGCCTCGGCCCCGGAGGTCCTCGCCCGTTTGACATACGCCGCCCGCAGGCCCGATTCGTCGATGACGCGCCCGACCAGCTCGTGCAGGCTGCCCGCGACGTCGGCCCCCATGAACGAGCCGGCGCCGGTCCACCCGTCGATCATCTCGACGAACTTGCCGATCGCCCCGGCCGACCGGGCCGAGAGATCCGCGGGTGGCTCGCGCAGGGCCTCGAACAGCGGCACGCCGAGCGACCGGGCCGCGCTGCGCACCTTGTCGAGGCTGGTCTTGCCGATGCCCCGCGTGGGTGTGTTGATGATGCGCTCGAGCGACACGTCGTCGGTCGGGTTCGCCACCACGCGCAGATACGCCACCGCGTTGCGGACTTCCTCACGCTGGAAGAACGCCGTGCCCCTGGCGATGACATACGGGATGCCCGCCTGCCGCATCGCGTCCTCCATCACCCGGCTCAGGGCGTTGGTGCGGTAGAACACGGCCATCCCGCGCCACGGCAAGCCCCGCTCGTGCTCGTCGCGGAACCAGTCCGCGATCAGCTCCGCCTCGTGCCGTTCGTCGCGGCAGAGCACGACGTGGATCGGCTCGCCCCCGTCCCGGGTCGTGAACAGGGGCTTGTCCTTGCGGCGGGTGTTGTGTTTGATCAGCGTGTCCGCGGCCGCCAGGATCGGCTTCGTCGAGCGGAAGTTCTCACCGAGCATGATCACCCGGGCACCCGGGTAGTGCGCCTCGAACTCGAGGATGTTGCTGATGTCCGCCCCGCGCCAGCCGTAGATCGACTGGTCCGGATCGCCCACGACGCAGATGTTCGGCCCCGCCCCCCCGGCGAGGTCTTCCTCGTCGATGTCGGGCAGCCCCGCCAGGTCGCGGTCGCCCCCCTCGCCGGCGAGCAGCGAGGCGATCTCGAACTGGGCCCGGTTCGTGTCCTGATATTCGTCGATCAGGATGTACCGCCACCGGCTCTGACACTCGCCCCGCACGCCCGCGTCGTCCCGCAGCATCCGCGCCGTCAGCAGCAGCAGGTCGTCGAAATCGATCGCCCCCGCCCGCCGGAGGATCTCCTGATACGTGCCGTAAATCTTCGCGATCTGCTTCGAATAGAAATCGCCCGCCCGCGCCGCGTAGGCGTCCGCGTCGAGCAGGTCGTTCTTCGCGTTCGAAATCCTCGCCAGCACCGACCGTGGCGGCCAGTTCGTCGTCGACAACCCCAGCCGTTCAAGGGCCCGTTTCATCGCCGCGGTCTGGTCGGCCGTGTCGTAGATCGTGTAGTCCGGCTTGAGCCCGGGCAGGGCGGTCCGGTCGGCGTAACGCCGCAGCAGCCGGGCGCACAGCGAGTGGAACGTGCTGACCGTCAGCCCGCGCGCCGACGGCCCGCCCGCGTCCCCGCCCAGGATCGCGTCGACACGCTCGCGCATCTCCCCCGCGGCCTTGTTCGTGAAGGTGAGCGCGAGGATCTGCCACGCGGGCACACCGTTGTGCATCAGGTACGCGATCCGCCGCGTGATCACCCGCGTCTTGCCCGATCCCGCCGCCGCGAGAACGAGCAGCGGGCCTTCGGTATGCATCACGGCTTCACGCTGGGGTTCGCTCAGGTCTGCAAGCAGTTCGGCACGCATCGCACGACGGTAGCCGCACAGCGCCCGGATTGACACACGCCAAGACTCAACCCGCCGTGCTCTTTGACCGACCAGACGCCGACGCTGAGCGTGCGAAGCGTCGGATTCTCTGCAAGCCTCCAGCACATCGCTTTCTTCCCCCTTCTCCTTCATCCAAAAAGACGCCCGAGCGGAAGCGAGGGCTCCCTTCTCTCCCCCTCCTTCATCTCGGTGGGACGGGCTTCCAGCCCGTCTCTCCCATCCCTTCAACCCCAAAGAGGCCCGAGCGGAAGCGAGGGTTCCATTCTCTTCCCCTCCTTCATCTCGGTGGGACAGGCGCCCTGCCTGTCTCTGCTTCATCTCCTCCTCTCGGTGGGACGGGCTTCCAGCCCGTCTCTACCATCCTCCTCATCCCCAAAGAGGCCCGAGCGGAAGCGAGGGCTCCCTTCTCTCCCCCTCCTTCATCTCGGTGGGACGGGCTTCCAGCCCGTCTCTCCTTCATCTCTTCGTTCTCGTGGGACGGGCTTCCAGCCCGTCTCTCTCCCCCTCCATCCCCGCAAAGAACCGCGACCGTGATGGAGCGGTTATGTCTTGCTCCGGACGAGCCGCGACCGTCGCGGTCTTCCTCAAGCAACGGGAACAAACACCCGACCTCGCGCCCGGGGTCTTATCAACGCAAACGGGTTTTTCTTGGGACCCGGATTATTTCTTCTCGTCGCACCGGCACACCCGCTCGGCACCGGGCCCGAGCGTGATCGCGTTCTTGCCCTGCCGCTTGGAAAGGCACGCCAACTCGTCGGCCTTGGCAACAAGCGTCGTCGCGTCGTGGCCGTCCCACGGGAACGCCGCCAGACCGCCCGAGATCGTCAGTGGCCCGGGGGCGTCCGCCCCCAGCTTCGGGAACTTCTTTTCCGCGATCTTCTTCTGCACCCGGCAGGCGAGCACATACACCGATTCCGGAGGCCGGCTCCCGGGCGCCCGGGGCCCCTCCGGCTCGTCGAAGATCACCGCGAACTCATCGCCGCCGATCCGGCACACGCGGTCGGACGGACGCACCGAGCTCCGCAATGCCCGCACCGTCTCGATCAGGATCTCGTCGCCCGCGGGATGCCCGAATCGGTCGTTGTATTGCTTGAACCCGTCGATGTCGAACACGAGCACCGTGACGGTCCGCCGCTGTGCGTGCGCCCGTTCGAGCGCCGCGTTGAGGAACTTGTCGAAATACCGCCGGTTCCACGCCCCGGTCAACGGGTCGGTGAACGCCGCCCGACGCAGGGCGCGGTGACGCTCGAAATGCGTCAGCCAGGCGCCCAGCCACTCCGCGTGCGGCTTGAGCGCCCCGTGGTCGGACCTCGGGCTGCACAAACCGCCGATCTGCTCTCCCGCGACAACCACCGGAACAACCGCGGCGCCCGCGGCCGCCGCCGATTCACCCGAGAGCATCCGCACCTCGGGATCTCCCAGACGCCCGCGGAGAACGTCCAGCGCGGCATCCTCGAACACCGACCGGCTCTCGCCCATCAACGAGAGCAAACGCACATCACCGGTTTCAACTTCCCCACCCGCAGAAGCCGGGCCAACGCCGACGGAATGACGCCGCGTGACGACGACCTCGGGTGCCTCCGCCGGCGTGGTTTCGCGCTGTGACGCCACGCCGGTGGGGGGGATCTCGCCGCCTGCAGGAGAGCCCGGCTCGACCGGCGGGGGTTCGAGCGTGTCAAGCCGGGGTTCGTGCACCGCGCCCCGTTCACGGTCGACCAGATCAAGCCGGTTCGCGGACGGACGCACCATCTCGCGGATGGTGTCGCCCGATGCCGCGTCCACGACGGCGTCGTACATCGCTTCCTCGCTCCGTTCGACCCGACCGATGCGCACCAGCAACGCCGAAGGGTCCGCGTCCCGGATCGCCGAAAGGAACGCCCCCTTCTGCACTGTCGGCTCCCCGCCCGGGCCCACCAGCACCACCGTCGGCCTCGCAGCGCTCGACGCCGGCGGAGACGCCACCTCGCCCACAGCCTCCAGCGGCGTGCGCGCGATCACCGTCTCGATCCCGTCATCGCCGCGCAACTCGGCCTCGACACCTGTACGCCCCAGCAGCACGACACGCACCGGGCCTTCAGCCGTCCCCCGGTTCTCCGGGCGGTTCTCTGTGTCAGCAGCTCGACGCGGGTTCATCCGTGCCCACCATTCCGCTCGTGCTCGCCCGAATCATCCGCGAGCAGCATCGACAACTCATCATCGGTCAAAATAGATCCCGGCTCCTCTGTCCCGGTGTCTGTACGGACAGGATCACCCGCGGGGTCGTTGCGCCCCGATTCCTTTTGTTTGGGCGCGGTCATTTCCGGTGCGATCCGGAGCGATGGTGACGCGTGCGCGGATCGCGACTCTCCACCACCAGATGCGGTGGAACGCCAAGTTTCGAGATCAGAAGGCCGAACCTCCCGGATCTGCTCATGCGGGGTTTCGCTGAACATCCAGCAGACAGACCCCGGCGCATACACCTCCGCCAGCTGCACGAGTTCCGCCGCGTCACACAGCCGCGTCGGTTCGGCCAGAACCAGGATGTTCAGCGAGATCCCGGGACGCTTCGAGTTCGCGCACAACGCCGACAACGCGGTGTATTGATCGGTACAAGTTCGGATACGGATACCCTTGTTCCCAAGCGCCCGGCACAGGCGCACCGGGGGGGCTGTGTTCGGCTCATGGAAGAGCACACAGACCATCTCACCCACCGATTCTGGTGACACAGATCCCTCCACAGCTCGGAGTGTATTGATCTCCTGCGCCGAGTGAATCCCAAACCCGAAGATTGTCCGCGTCAACGTCCGAGAAGTCGAGCGACAGACCGATCACATCTCGATCATCGCCCCGGCGAGCGTCTCGGCGCCGTCGGCGGGCCCGAGGTTCTGCAGCGCCGACCGCATCGCCCGACGCTTCTGCGGATCGTCGAGCAAGGCACGCAGCGTCGGGCCGATCGACGCGAGATTCCGATCCGGATCGATCAGGTCGTCGTGGATGACTGCGCCCCCGGCCCGCTCCAGCGGCAGCGCATTGAGCCGCTGATGCCCGTCGGCGTGATACGGGTAAGGAAGAAAGATCGTCGGCGTCCCCGTCGCCCAGACCTCCGCGACAGAACCCGCCCCGGCCCGGGACACCGCCAGATCCGCCGCCGACCACGCCGCGGGCATGTCGTCGATGAACAGCTCGACATGCGAGGTACACCCGGCCTGTTCATATACCGCCCGGATCACCCCCGGGTTATCCCGCCCGCACTGATGGATTACCTGCCAACCCGGACGCCGGTTCGCCGAAAAAAACGCCCCGAGCAGGGCATTGATCGTGCGCGCGCCCTGGCTACCCCCGGTGACGAGCAGCGTCGGCGCATCCGGGGCCAGACCGAAACGCGCCCGCGCCTCGGCCGGCGTCGGGAGGTCGGAAAACCCACCCCGCACGATCGGGTTGATCACACGCCACGAAACCCCGCGGGGTCGGGGCGGCGCGGCGGCCACGGCATAACACCGCGCCGTACGCCGGGCGATCCAGCGGTTCGCCAGCCCCGCGGCCGCGTCGAGGTTGACCAGCACGACCGGGCATCGTTCGGACAATGCCGCTCGCACAGCGGGGGCCGAGACAAACCCGCCCATCGCCACCAGCACCGGGGGGGTCTGTGTCTCCTGCTGCAGCCCCTTGATGATCCCCCGCACCGTGCGCACACACGCACCCCAGGTCGAGGCGAGTCGCAGCGCCGCGCGTGGGCGAAGGCCGAACGGTCGGGCCGGCAGGGCGGTGAACCGCTCGGCGGCGAGCGGGGCACGCCGCAGCAACTCGGCGTCGAGCGGACGGTCGGAACAGATGAAATGGGTGCGGCTCTCGGGGGGGAGTTGCTCGGCGATCGCCAGCGCGGGGAAGATGTGCCCCCCGGTTCCCCCGCCCGCGAAGATGACGGGCCGCCCGTTCATGCGCACAGGGGTTGTGCTGTGGTGTCCGGTTCTCTCTGCTCGCCGGACCGGGGGGTGGCCCGGTCGATCGCGATCACGAGCCCGATCGAGGCGGCGGTGAGCACCCAGCCCGTCCCGCCGGCACTCAGCAGCGGCAGGGCGATGCCCTTGGTCGGCCCCATCCCCGTCACCACCACCAGATTGATCATCGCCTGGATCAGGATCATCGCCATGACCCCGACGGCGACGGATCGCAACGCGGGTCTGTCCTGATCGCGGATGATCCCGACAATCGTCCATCCCAGCACGAGATAGATCGAGATCACGACCGTTGCCCCCACGATCCCGGTTTCTTCGCAGATGATGGCGAACAGGAAATCGGTGGTGTCCTCGGGTAGGTACCCGAATTTCTGGATCCCGTGGCCGAGCCCGCGCCCGGGCAGCCCTCCCCCGGCGACGGTGGACATGGATTGAATCATGTGATACCCGGCCCCCTTGGGATCGGCGAACGGATCGAAGAACGTCATGATCCGCTTGATGCGGTACGGGCTGTGGATGATCGCCGCACCCAGACCCACCGCGGCGACCGGGACGAACGCGAGAAAATGCCACACGCGGGCACCCGCCGCGATCAGCAGCACCGCGGCCGCCGACGCGATCAGCACACCCGTGCCCAGGTCCTCCAGAACGATCACCGTGCAGACAACCCCGACCGCGGCGACAGCGGGGAGCAGCCCCGGCAGGAATGTCCTGATCCTGCGGCCCATCGCCGCGGTGTACCACGCGAGCAACGCGATGATCGCCCATTTGGCGATCTCGCTGGGCTGCATCGACCCGACCACCGGCAGGGCGATCCATCTGGATGACCCGTTCACGTTCCGGGATAGCCCGGGGAAATACACCGACAGCAGCACGGCGACGATCAGCAGCACACCCGCGCCCAGACCGGCGTAGACATACCCCACCGGGGCGTGGGCCGGCGGCACGACCCGGTCGGCGATCGACGCCACCGGAAGACGGGACGTCAGCGCCATCGCGAGCAACGCCGCGACGAGGTAGACCGCCGATCGGCTCGTGATGATCGACCGGATATCGAGCTGCCCGCCCTCGGTGACGGCATCGAAACCGACGGCGCCCTCCGGGACGGGCCGGACACTCATCGAGGCCGAGTTGACCATCAACACACCGATGATCAGCAGGGCGAGCGTGCAGAGAAACAGTGTCTGGCCTCGGGTGGGCATGGGCTGACTATCGGCCGGACGGGCGCTTTTTCTCGAACCGTCTTCGACCGGGCCTTGCACCACGCTCGACAGCCGGAAGTTTGTGCTCCCTACACTCGGACCATGCCGGACGAACCCGCCATCCTGTTCACCGGTTTCGAGCCGAGCGGGGACGATCACGCCTCGGCGGTGATCGCCGAGCTCCGACGCCGGCATCCCGGCCTGCGGATGTACGCGTGGGGCGGTCCGAAGATGGGGCAAGCGGGCGCCGAAATCATCGAAGAAACGGGTAAAGACGCCGTCATGGGCCTGCCCGGGTTGAGCAAGGTCCTCGAACACAGGCGGATCAACCAGCGGATTGCGGCGTGGCTCGACCGCAACCCGGTCCGGGTGCATGTCCCGGTCGATTCGCCCGCGGCGAATTTCCCGATCTGCAAGATGGCCAAGAAACGCGGCGCGCGGGTCGTCCACCTCGTCGCGCCGCAGGTCTGGGCGTGGGGCAAGTGGCGGGTCAACAAGCTCCGCCGGCTGACCGATTTCGTCTGCTGCCTCCTGCCCTTCGAAGAAGACTATTTCCGATCGAAGAACGTCCCGGCGGCGTTCGTCGGGCATCCCCTGTTCGATCAACTCCCCGACGAGCAGACGCTCAGAGAACAGGCCGCGGCGTTCCCCGTCGGCGGCCGGCGGATCGCGCTGATGCCCGGTTCGAGGCCCGCGGAGATCGAAAAAAACCTCCCGCTGCTCATCGAGGCCTTCCGGAGACTCAAACGCGATTACCCCGATCTCACGGGGGCCGTCGCCGGCACAAGACCCGAACTCGAAAACGAATTCCGCCGAATCGCGGACCAGACCCCCAGCGCCCCCGGCTGCGCCCGCGGCTGGCCCGAGGGACTGCATTTCGTCTCGGGCCTGACCGACGCGGTCGTGCACTGGTGCGAGCTGGCGCTGGTCGTGAGCGGGACGGTCACGCTGCAAGTCGCCAGACAGCACCGGCCCATGGTCATCATCTATAAGTCGAGCCGGCTGATGTATTCGCTTCTCGGCTGGTGGCTGGTCAGCACGCGGTTTTTCAGTCTGCCGAACCTTGTCGCGGGCGAGCGGATCGTGCCCGAGTTGATCCCGCATTTCGGCGGGCCCGAGCCGATCGTCGACGAGGCGGTGGCGCTGCTCGAAAAGCCCGAACTGTGCGAAGCCCAGCGTCGGCACCTCCGCGCGGTGTGCGCACGGTTCGAGGGCAAACACGCCGCGACGGGCGCCGCCGACGCGATCGAACGCATCGCGGGCCTGACCGGGGGCGAGCCGGCCCCCGAGGAACCGGACGCGGTCGCGCATGCGCCGGGCTGATGCAAACTCGGCGTTATGCAAGAGAACGGTGGGGCTATCTATGGGTGCTGAGCGTGCGCAATGGACGAGAGTGTGTTGGTTGTCAGTTTTGTTTACGAATGATTCTCGGTATCGATTTCAGGCTCGCCGTTGTTGGTTCGGGGCGTCGGGCTGAAATTGATCATTTCTTCTGGTATGGGTGCTGCATAGAGAAGTGCTTTGCGCGGACCGACACGAATATCGGTGATCGCGCCGAACATTTCGAGAACGGCATCGCCCCGCCCCACGACAGCAATGCCGAAGACAACCCACTGCCCATCGGGGTTGCGATACGCACAGGGGCCTCCAGAAAAACCGTGCATCTCGTCTGACCATATGCCATTGATCTCGATGGCCACGCTTCCCACCGCCGCTTCGGACGTATTCTCTGGTCGTTCTACGATGATTCCTTCAATGACACTCGGCTTGATCTCGGCCTCGTCACCCCTGATATCGCGGTCGCCGAAAACAACCTGTGGGTAGCCGGAGATCCACACCTGTGTTCCGGGCGGAGGTACCTTCGACACAAGTCGATCGAACCTGTCAAATCGACAGGACGTTCGGAGCAGCCCGATATCAGATGCATAATCACCCTTTCGATCATTCTCCGGTGAAGTTGTTGTTATTTCATAGATAAACTTCTCGTCATTCTGACCGGGGGCACAGAGGGGGCGAGGAAAATGTTCGAGTACATGCCGCGCGGTAATGACTCGGCCGTTCGGACGGGGTACACCACTGGCGACGATATGCGGGTGAGGCACGTCCGGTGAGTCTGGAGAAACCATTGCAACAACGGCGGGGCCTGTTGCCCCGCCGCTGAGCAATAATGGTGAAGACGTTTGGCATCCACCGGCCGCAATGATCGTCAGCAGCACAGGCAGAATCCATCGGGCCGGAATCAAATCAACCCTCCCAGAGCGTCGCGCCGTCGACGATGACAGACACCAGATTCTGGTCGCCGATGATCATAATCGAGTGGCCATCATAACTGGTTTCGTACGTGAACACACCGTTGAAAAACGCTTTCATGGAATCGGCCACCTGTTGGAACGATCCGCTCAGTTGGAGCACCATCGCATCCGGCACGTCGTCAGAAGCATCGCGCAAGAAGTAGTATTCAAGCGTGGCACCGTTGGAAATATCCGGGTATTGCCAATCCGTGCGTGTGATCATCATGATCTTGAGGAATCCGTCCCCGGCATCATCGAGTTTCGCGAGAACCGTGGGTACCGAGGTGGTCTCGCCATCAACCCACTGGCCGAGCCCAAAATGGAGCCATATCGCGTCATGAGTGAGGGGGATATCTTCCTGTTGCATCCACTCGGACAGGAGCGACAGGAACGCCCGTTGCTCGGGTGAAGGGACCGACCACGGAACGACCGCGCCGCCAGCACCGGAGAACCTCGTACCAGGAGACGTGCCGGGGGATATCCCGGGAGAGACCCCCGAAGAAGAACTTGAAGATGAGCCCGACGAGTCACTTCTGATCAGGCTGTCACACGGCTCGGCGTAACCCTCGCCTTCAAGATCGCACGGGAAACAGTACACAGTGCCGTTTTGGCCCTCGAATTTGTAATAACACTTCCCATTGATCGTGACCCGAGAAACACGTGCGGGAGGAATCTTGACGGGTCTCCCGCTTGACGGTTCGGCGATGAAGGTGCCATCGGGTTTTCGTGTGATCGTGCAGGCAGAGAGAATTGTTGTAGCGGCGATGATACCGATAGCCAAGGATGCGATAAAGAGACGATTGTATTTCATGGCGTTCCTTTCTAGTGGATGGTGTTTTGGCAACTGGATTCATATGTAATCAGATGTGTCACTTGTGTCAAGAGGAAAACAGTGAGGCATCAAAAATCCCACAAATTGCCCACAATGGGGGGCTCGGGGGATCTTGGTTTCGTCTGTATACCCTAATTGCATAATGTATGGTTTTGTTTGAAGGCAAGGACGTCATCCGGGCGTCGACCCGTGTTTCTTTAAACCACGGGTGCTGCGACTTGTACTCCGCGCCACAGTGACGGCCGGCACCGACGGATAGCCCGGACATCGCATCGCCAGCGGGGTACGCTCGTGCGATGCGGTACGACCTGCTCGCCATCGATCTCGACGGAACCCTGCTCGGGCCGGGGGCGGTGCTGTCGCGGGCGAGCATCGGGGCCGTGGTGCGTGCCCGGCCCGAGCAGGGTTCCGTCGAGATCGATGGCGAGCAGGTCGTACCGCATCGCACGAGCGTACCCCGCTGGCGATGCG